>DATMND010000416.1:0-2291 GCA_035569235.1 Acetobacteraceae bacterium
GATCGGCGTATCCGGCGGCCTCGATTCTACCCAGGCGCTGATCGTCTGCGCTCAGGCGCTGGACCTGCTCAAGCTGCCACGCACCAATATCCTCGCCTATACCATGCCGGGCTTTGCCACTTCGGCGCACACCAAGGCCAACGCAATCCGGTTGATGGAGGCGCTCGGTGTCACCTGGCACGAGCTGGACATCAAACCGGCGGCACAGCGCATGCTCGCCGACATCGGCCACCCATTCTCGCACGGCGAAGCGGTCTATGACCTGACATTCGAGAACGTGCAGGCGGGGCTGCGCACCGACTACCTGTTCCGCCTGGCAAACCACCACAACGGCATCGTCATCGGCACCGGCGATCTTTCCGAACTCGCGCTGGGCTGGTGCACCTACGGGGTCGGCGACCAGATGTCGCACTACAACGTCAACGCCGGCGTGCCGAAGACGCTGATCCAGCATCTGATCCGCTGGGTGATCAGCTCCGGACAGTTCGAGGCGGACGTTGCGACCACGCTCGATACGATCCTGGCGACCGAGATCACGCCTGAGCTGGTGCCGACCAAAGCGGGAGAATCGCCGCAGAGCACCGAGGCGCATATCGGCCCCTACGCGCTGCAGGATTTCAACCTCTACTACACGCTGCGCCATGGCTTCGCGCCGTCGAAGATCGCGTTCCTGGCATTGCACGCCTGGGGCGACGCGGCGAAGGGCGACTGGCCGCCTGGCTTTCCCCCCGAGCGACGCGGCGCCTACGACCTGGCGACGATACGCCGCTGGCTGGAGGTGTTCCTGCGCCGCTTCTTCGCGTTCAGTCAGTTCAAGCGCTCGGCCATGCCGAACGGTCCGAAGGTGAGTGCCGGCGGCTCGCTGTCGCCACGCGGCGACTGGCGCGCGCCGTCGGACGGCAACGCCAATGCCTGGCTGGCGGAATTGGAGCGGAATGTACCGAAGGGTTGAGAGGCTTTGCCGGCGCGATTCTATTACAGTTTCGCCAAAATCGACTCGGCCTTGCTGACATCGAAGCCGCCCGGCGGTTCGACGGCGAGATGCGTCACCTTGCCGTCCTGCGCGATCAGGGCATAGCGCTGGCTGCGCACTCCCATGCCGCGACCCGTCAGATCAAGTTCCAGGCCAATCGCCTTGGTGAACGCCGCCGAGCCATCGGCCAGCATCACCAGTTTGCCGTTGGTGCCCTGCTCCTTCGCCCAGGCCGCCATCACGAACGCGTCGTTCACCGCGATGCACGCAACCGTATCGACGCCCTTCGCCTTGATGGCATCGACGTTCTGCACGAAGCCTGGCATGTGCTTGACGCTGCAGGTTGGCGTGAAAGCCCCCGGTACCGCGAACAGTACCACCTTCTTGCCTCGGAAGATCTCGTCAGTCGAGGTTTCCTTGGGTCCCTCGGGGGTCCCCATCATGAGCTTCATGGATGGAATCTGATCGCCGACCTTGATCGTCATCGATTTCCTGGCTCCCCTCAGACTTGTTGAGCCGCGAGTCCTACCCTTCCCCGCGACCGGTGTCACGCCGCCCCATCGTGGCGCTTGCGTCCCCGCCTCTACCGCCCCAGATTCATCACCATGGACCAGACGCCCACACCTGCCGAAGGGCCCGCCTCCGGCGAATTCCTGACCGGACAGTTGCTTATCGCGATGCCCGCGATGGCCGATCCGCGCTTCGCACAGAGCGTCATCTATCTCTGCGCCCACACGCCCGAGGGGGCGATGGGCCTCGTCCTCAACCGACCGCTGAAGCGTCCCAGCTTTGAGGACCTGCTGCGCCAGCTCGACGTGGCACCGCTGCCGCCCGCGCGCCGCATCCGGCTTTGCTCCGGCGGACCGGTCGACAATGCGCGCGGCTTCGTGCTGCACACGAGCGACTGGACCGGCGAGGGCAGCCTGCGGGTGGACGACGGTCTGGCCCTGACCGCAAGCCTCGACGTCCTGAAGGCGATCGCCGAGGGCGGCGGCCCGCGTGAGGGCATCCTCGCCCTGGGCTATGCCGGCTGGGGGCCTGGGCAACTCGACGCCGAGATGCAGCAGAACGCGTGGCTCTCGGTGTCGGCCGATGAGACGATCGTGTTCGACGGGGACCACGACACGAAGTGGCGCCGCGCCTTCGCCAAGCTGAAAATCGATCCGCTGCTGCTCTCCGGCGCGGCCGGGCACGCGTAGGCCGCTGCCCCGTTAACGCGGCGGCAGGAAGTCTGTCGTATAGCGACCTACTGGTGTCGGCTTGGCGTCAACGCCGGAGGTTGCTGCGGACATGCCAAAAAACCATGCGGCCGACCGCA
>DATMND010000417.1:0-17667 GCA_035569235.1 Acetobacteraceae bacterium
TTGGCTGGAAAGCTGTGCGCCGGCATCCTACTCCGAGCGCCAGCTCGAGGAACTCGACCGGCTCATCGAACCGTGGCTCGACGACTATGAGCGCACGTCACGGGCCGCCAGAAAGTAGCCGAGAACTCGGCACTCTCGAGTACCGTACTGCGGGAGGCATAATAAATGGCAATAGCCACTGGGACTTCGGCGTCCATTCCATGATGGAAGGAGCCTACCAAGGATCAATGGATCGCCTGGTGGGCCGCCTGGCTGGGATGGACGCTCGACGCGTTCGATTTCACCATCTTTCTACTGATCATGGTTCCGATCGCCAAGGAGTTCGACGTCCCGCTGACCGCGGTGGCCGCGCTTTTCACAATCACACTGTGGCTGCGCTTGGTCGGCGCCACCGCGTCCGGCTGGCTGGCGGATCGGGTGGGGCGGAAGCTGCCGCTGATGATCTCGATCCTTTGGTACTCGATCTGCAACTTCATCGCCGGCTTCTCGCCCAACTTCGCCTTCCTGTTCTTCTTCCGCGCCCTGCTCGGTATCGGCATGGGCGCCGAATGGCCGGCCGGCGCGTCACTCGCGATGGAATCGTGGCCGGTGCGCTCGCGCGGCGATGTCCGCTCTGTGCTGCGCGCTGCTCAACGACTACATCGGCTGGCGCGGCTTGCTGTGGATCGGCGTCCTGCCGGCTCTTTCGGTCGTCTGGGTGCGCAAATACGTCAAGGAACCGGCGGTATGGCTGGAGAACCGCAAGAAGCAACGTGAGTCGGGACGCGAAGTGCGGGCGCCGCTGTTGGTCATCTTCAAGCGCCAGTTCATCGTCAATACGCTGACCGCCTGCTGGTGGATGGCAAGCTGCATGGTCACCTACTACTCGATCTGGGCGCTGTTCGCGACGCACCTGCAGAAGGACCTGGGCATTGGTTCGCTGATGATCGGCCTGCCGTTGGCGGTGGCCAACCTGTTGGGGTTCGCGGCCATGTGCTTCTGGGGCTGGGTCGGCGACGTGCTTGGGCGACGGTGGTCGATGATCATCCCGGCAGCGATCGGCATCGTCGTGACGCCGACCTACCTGCTGACCGCAGACCCGACCATGATCATCCTGGGGTTCTGGGTTCAGTCGCTGTTCGCCGGCGCGATGTACAGCCAGATGCCGAGCTACCTGACGGAGCGCTTCCCGACCGAGGTGCGGGTGACGGCAAGCGCGTTCTGCTACCACCAGGCGGCGATCTTCGGCGGCGCCGTGGCGCCGATCCTGACCTGGTTCGCAATCGAGTACCAGATCGGGTTCGCCATCCCCATGCTGATCGGTACGTCGCTCGGACTGGTCAGCGTGATCGTCGCACTGCTGCTCAGCCCGGAGACCAAGGGCCACGTGTTCACGTCCGATCTCGTCGTCACCTGACGGGTCGGCTTCTTGTGACGCCGGCGGCGATGCCCGCCGGCATCACCGGCTGCCAATGTCTACCCTTCCCCGGGGTTCGGCCCTTCGCTCGGCGGCACGCGTCAGGCGCCTGATACAGGCCGCAAATTTCTCGTTCGGGCACCACTGCACGTCGCAGTCGAAGCATGCCGCCATGTCATCTGGTACATCGTGGGCAATGAACCGCCGGAGTAGCTTCCTCCAGGTTTCGTCGAGCATCCTCAGTCGCCCCCATTTCGATCTCGATCTGAATCCATTGGCTATCCGAGAGATTCGGTCATTGATCTAGATCAAAACGCTACGAGCCGCGGCTCTTAACTTTTTTTAATCGCCGCACGCCCTGTGTGCATTGATGAAGCGCAGCGCCGTCTCGCGCGCCGGTGCGAGAAATGCAAGCGGCCCCGCGAACGCAGCGATCAGCGTCTTGTGGCCGATGTCCGGATACAGTTCATCGCGCGTGGTGGCGCCGGCGGCGCGCAGCCGGGCAGCGAAACGCGCCGTGCTGCCCGGATCGATCGTGCGGTCTGCGCGCCCTGCCAAAAGCAGCATCGGCGGGGCCTGCGCGGACACATGGTTGATCGGTTCGGAGCGCGGCCATTCCGCTTCGGGACCGAAGATCGCCGTCGCCTCGGTCTTGTCGAGCGGCGGGAAGTCGTACGGCGCGGCCAGGCCGATCACACCGCACACGTCGCGCTCCGGCGACAGGCCGACCGAACCCAGATAGTTGGGTTCCAGCGCCAGAAGCGCCGCGATCTGTCCGCCGGCGGAATGGCCCATCAGGAACAGACGATGCGGGTCGCCGCCGAATTTCGCCGCGTTCGCATGTGCCCAGGCGACCGCAGCGGCTGCATCGTCCATGAACGCGGGGAACCGCACCTCCGGATACAGCCGGTAATCGGGGATCACGACGAGTACGCCGCGCGCGGCCAGACTGGCGCCGACGAAGCGATACATGGCCTTCGATCCGGACGACCATCCGCCGCCGTAGAAGAACACCAGCACCGGCGCCGGTATGGCGGCCGGGCGCGGGGCATAGACGTCGAGGGTGCGGCGTGGGCCGTCGGAGTAGGCGATGTCGCGGGTCAGCGTGATGCCGTCGCGCGGCGCCAGTGCGTTCAGTACCGTGGTCGGCGAGCAGAAGTGCAACAGCAGCACCACGATCAGCGCGGCGGGGTTGGTCCGCAACACGCCACTCCTTGCTGCCGTCCGGGGGCGGACTATTCGTTGGTGGCGCGACGGTCTGCTGTGTCGAATACCCATGACGCCTTTCGTTATGGACCGGCCTGCTTCCAGCCCTGTCAGGTACCCAGGCGTCAGGATCAGGGCTGGCGGGCGCGGGCAGCAGAGTTGGCGTCACCTACGGTGAAGATGCGGTGAACGTTGCGCCCGTACTGTTGTAAGAGAGCCGCGCCGACTGGCCCACCGCGTTGATCTGCGGCATTTCCGCGACGGTTTTGCCTGGGTCGGCGGCATGCCATTCTGGCATTCTGGCTGACAACGTCCTGCTTGAGGGACAGGTGCAAGCCCTGGGAACCTTCGCGAAATGTCTTCAGAGAAGCCTGCGACCAAGCAGCTTAGGCGACACCGGGAGTTGAGTGTGGTGTCGCTGGCGTGCGCAGTTGCTTCAGATGGCGGGTTGCTGCCACCCGGGGCGACCGGGACGGTTGTGCACGTCTATCCTCAGGAGCGCGCATACGAGGTTGAGTTCTTCGAGCCCTTTCACACGGTTGCCACTGTCGAAGCCGCCGCGATCCGTGAATGAGCGGAGCCGGTCTGCCCAACGCCCACCTTGCGCTTGTGGCCGACGTGAAGGTGAGCTTGTATCTGCTCGACCCAGCTCACCCCAATAATGGCGGTAAGGCCGCATTTTTCAATCGATTCGGCTTCACGCAATTGAGCTCGACCGCTTTGCGGATTCACCCGCAAGCAAATCCGGTGATACGCGTGATGCCAAACCCTTACGGCACCAAATATCTGGTGGAATGCTCATTGCTGTCACCCGACGGGCGGAACCCCTGCATCCACACAGTCTGGATCATCGATCCATCCGGCACTGCGCCAAGGCTCGTCACGGCATTTCCGTATCAATGCCGTCCTCAAGCTGATCGAGATCTCCTTGCTGCAAGTACCAAAACTAGCGAGTTGCCTGTAACCGCAGCTCCTCCAATCTCGCATACATACTTTGGCTGCTTATTCCTCGAGTGCGTGCTCCTCGTACTCATCTAAAATCGTATCGCTCATGTGGTTAAGAAACTTCTCCTGGGCAACAGCATGGATAGACTCGTAGGAAAGAAATGTGCACTTCTCGTACAGTGGACCATGGTCAAGGAGGGAGAACACAGGCCGCTTGATTTCCCGAAGAACCTTCTGCCGTCGCTCCGAGGGAGCAACAATGTGCAACCTGATTTGCATGTTTGGCTGTAGCGCCAACAGGTCAGCCATTCGTAATATGCCAGAGTATATCGCAGTCGTGTGCTCTACTTCGAATGCCCGTGCCATAGAACGCCCCTTCAGCCAAAGCACGTCAATCTGGCGGATCGTGTCCAGTGTATTCTCGTCGTAGTTCAACGGCAGGGCATCAAGAAAAAGTGCCCTATGCGCAGGTTCGATGATATCCAAAACCTTCGTACGATCGGACGGAGGAATCCAGATGTGGAATCCCATCTTCGCACCGATCTCGGCTATTTGTACCTGAACCTGGATTGATTTCCGAGCCTCGGGATCAGGAGCAACTGATGCCTCCGCATCGCTTGCGGATGGGATCTCCTCGCTGCTATCTTCCTGGTCCTCGTCCTCGCCGGGAACTGCTACCTCAACTACACCAGAAAGAGTTCGAACACTGCGCTTGCTGGCCAACTGTCTCTGGTCACGTTCAGTAAATGGAAACGCAGTTTGCTGCTCGCCTTGTTCCCGAAGCATGCGCAACAGTAGAGTCCCATCGGAAGTGGTTATCTGTCGCAGGGAGCCGCGAAAGCCTATCCCCCACCCTCGAACTCCCTTTTTAATACCTTTGGTTTCTTCAAGGCTGTTCCATATGCGGTCGTCAAAAATGGGAATTGCATATTCGGGGTCAAGCGCAACGATCGGCCGGACGTTGAAGCGGACAATGAATGGATCCGGGTCGCTGAAGATCGGGGTCGTATCCATGAATGTTGGAGATGTGATCTCTAATGCACCGCACCACCGGGACAGGCGGACGAGATAGCACAGGAATGTGTCGCCTGGCTTGATCCGGTTCGCGGTCGCGAGCTGGCGCTCGCGGAACCCGCTCACAGATGCGCCGTGGGTTCGGAAGCCTTGCCAGGTTTCAGGGGTAAAGAGATCGAGGAAGAATGCCATTTCGGCACTTTACAGTGTTTCGCAACGCGTGGGAATCTACTTTGTGGCTGCAATAGCGCAACCGCCGGGCCTGAAAACTCAGTGGGACGATCGCTGAAAAAGTGAATGATCCCATGGTGCAGCTGAGGGATTAAACGATCGGCTCCTTCACTCGATGATACGACCCGATTCACCATAACGCCCGATAGCCGACGGGTGCGTGGCATGCGGCGCGACTGGCATCATGATGGGAAATCGTATCCTTTCAGCCGAAGGCATTTCCGGAGGCATGGGCTTTGATGAAGTCATGAAATAATCCTGCATTTCTAGACGGCCGCCTTTGGTCACATCGGTATATCCTGCAATCTATCGTCCCGCGTGAATACGGAACTCCCGGGCGAAATCCGCATCTGTCAGGTGCATCGATTCCGCGAGACTATCGACCCGCTTCACGATGTCAGGCTGGATCAGCCCATGCCTGTCCATCAGGAGGCGGGCGATCGTCTCCAGGGCAAGCCCATACTCCCTTGCCGTCAGGAATTCATTGACCTCGCCCAGTTCGGCGCCGGTGACGGAATGGATCATCGTACCGAGCAGCTCCTTGATTTGCTGTTCGGTCTGGGCGTAGTGCGCCGCATAGTCAGGCATCCGACCCTCCATGGTCACGCCAGGGGGTACCCGGTGATGATGGTCCCGGCAGAGTGATTTACGATGACAACGATTACCGCGCTGGTCCTGGTTCCGGTCACTTTTGTGCGTCTATATCCTGTTGGCGACAGGTAGCAGCCGGGTCGTTTGCCACGACCTCGATAGCGTCGATGATCCCATCATCGGACCAGGACTGTGGAAACTCGCTCTTGCCTTTTCCAGCGCCGAATTTGTGTTCGCCACCTGTCAGATCACCGGTCAGGATATGGATGCGTCTGCCAGGAGAAACACGATACGAAGCCTGATTTGGGGCAGACACTATCGCGATCCCGCCGCGATTACCGTACCCACCGGCCCCGGAAACAAAATCTGCCCCGGGACGGAGAAGCCATATGAGTGCTTGAAACGATTGATGCTGCTGGAGGGGATTGAACTCTCGACCTCCCCCTTACCAAGGGGGTGCTCTACCACTGAGCTACAGCAGCAACCGGGGCCATAGGCAGGCGCCGCGATATAGCCCCCTGGGCCCAACCGACGCAAGCAGTCCCGCAGGGACAGGGACGCGCGGCGCGGTTCTCGTCCTGGCGCTGGTCCGGCGGCTGTCAGCGCCGGTTCAGGCGCCGGTGTGCGCTCGGGATCCAGGGTTCGGGTATCCGGGAGAGCCGCCTGTCCCGTGCCACCCAGGCGTTGGCATCGGCCAAAGTGGCGAAGCCCGCGGCGACGCGGGGAAGGTCCCCGGGCTTGCTGAGCTTCACCTGGAAGCTGCCATCTGTCTGACGGATCACTTGGTAGGTTGTGTCTGACATGGGGGCAGTATGGCATCCCTTGCCGGGCGATGCACGTCCGGCCAGGAACCCCAGCGGTCGAGGCCGACCGGCCACCAGGAGCAGGTCAGCCCGCCGACGCGGGAGGCGCAGCGGGAACCGCGACGGGGGCCGAGGCGGGAGTCACGCCGGCCGGTGTGCCGCCGAGCCGCTGGCATGCCGCTACGACGGCGGGGTGAACGAGTAGGCTGTCCACGCTGGCAACGCTCGCGCCGCTGGGCCCGAGGGTGGCGACGACGGGCTGTGCGACTGGCACCACCGCGCCATCGACATTGCATGCCACGGCGAGCGCCTGCGTGACCTGCGCCTGCTGGGCGGGTGATATGCTGCCGCATGCGGACAGGCTGGCGACCAGGGGCAGTCCGCACGCACCGATAGCCGCGAAGAACGTGGATCGCATGTCGAAGTCTCCGGGTTGGTTGGTTGAGTTCAGGCGGTTGCCGGTGTCTTGAGCGGCTGGGGCTCGGTGATCGAGACCGTCGGATCGGCCGCGAGGAGGCCGCCGAACCGCGCCTCGACCATCCGCCGGACGTGGTCTTCCGTGATGCCAAGCGCGGCCAGGGCTTGCGGCACGGACGCAATGACATGCTGCACGCCCCAGGCCAGGGCTGCGCTGCGTATCGTTGGATTGCGGTAGCTTCCGGCGTTCGTCGCGATGTAGCCGTAGGCAGCCTGGGCGCCGGCATCGGCTGCCGACTGAACGGTCGCGGCCTGGGTCGCGGTAAGTTGGATATGCAGGTAACGGCGCAGCAGCAGCGTCAGATAGGGCGTGGCGGAAACGGTTGCTGCCAAGGCAAGCGCCGCCAACGCCTGCACCAGCGGTGTCAGGTCGATGCTCATGTTGTCTCCGGCGATTTGAAAGGTGAGGCTGCGCTGGATGGCGCGATCATCGCGCATCCGGCTTCCGGGCAGAGTCCGCCCGTTGACGATTGCCAGTTAGTTCAACTGACAGATCGCGTCAAGCAGTATTGCGCACGTAACCGAACTGTCACGGCCGGGCTTGCTGCGGCCATCCGTCGCGACACTGGTGCTGGCACAGATGGCCGGGACAAGCCCAGCCATGACGGTAAAAAGCCGGACTACGGCAGCGCGGGCCGCCACGCATCGGCGAAGCCCCGCACGCGCGGCAGCAGGATCATGTCCCACGGGCTCGGCATTGGGCCCACCGGCACATGCACCAGGGCCGGAGCGTCCAGCGCGAAGGCCTGATGCAGCGTGGCTTCCAACGCCTCCGGCGTGGTCGCGCGGAACGCCGCCATGCCAAAACTCTCGGCGAACTTTACGAAATCCGGATTTGTCAGATCGCAGGCGATCAACCGGTTGCCGTACTGCTGCTCCTGGATGCGACGCACGTTGCCGAATGCGCCATCGTCGAACACCACGACCACCACCGGCAGCTTGTGGCGCATCGCCGTGGCAAGCTCGGCCGCCTGGAACATGAATCCGCCGTCGCCGGTAGCCAGCACGACCTTGCGTCCCGGCGCCGCGGCCTGCGCGCCGAGCGCGGTGCCATAGCCCCAGCCGAGAGTGTCCTGATAACCCGGCGACAGGAATGTCCGCGGTGCATGCACCGGGAATGCCAGCCGGCTGGCGAAGCCGACCTGGGTCACCTCCTCCACGTAGATGCCGTCCTCCGGCAACGCGGCGCGGATGGCGCGCAGGAAACCCATTGGCGGCTCCTGCCGCGCAAGCCGTTCGGCGAATGCGGCGCGCACCGCGGCCAACTCCGCCTCGCGCCGGCGTCGCGCGCGGTTGTGCGTCGGCAGTTCGGACAACAGGGCACGCAGCACGGTCGCGGCATCACCGACCAGAGCGCAGGCAGGGCGGCGGAAGCGGCTGATCTCATCGGGGTCGATGTCAAGTCGAACGATCGGCAGATTATCGTCCACCCCCCAGACGCTCTGCTGCCAGTAGAGCCGTGTGCCGATCGCCAGCACCGCGTCGGCGTTCTTCCAGAGAGTGTGACCCTCGGTGAATGACACGGCCAGCTTATGTGTCGTTGGGATGACGCCCCGGCCGCGGCGGAACGAGGACACCGGCGCCTGCAACGCCTCCGCCACCGCCTGCACCTCGGGTCCAGCACCCAGTGCGCCGCCACCTACGACGATCAAGGGACGCTCCGCCTGCCCCAGGATCTTCGCAGCACGGGTCACGGCCTCCGCATCGACCGGCGGCACCGTTGGCGCAGTGATCTCGGGGAACTCGACCGCACCAGTTGCGCCCCAAGTGTCGATCGCGCATTCCAGCGCGACCGGGCGCTGCCGTCCGCTGCACGCGATACGGATCGCGTCCGCCACCAGCGCCGGCGCTTCGTGCGGCGCGTGTATCCGTGCAGCGTGCTTCGTGATGTGGCGCAGCAGGCCGAGCTGGTCGTGGATTTCGTGCAGGTGGCCATGGCCCTGGTCGATCGCGAATGATGGTATCTGCCCGACCAGCGCGACCACCGGAGCGCCCATGCCGTAGGCGGTCAGCAAGGCAGCCGAGGCGTTCAACAATCCCGGTCCGGGCACGACGGCAAAGGCCTGCGGCCGGCCGGTCACCAACGCGGCGCCGAGCGCCATGTAAGCGGCGGTCTGCTCATGCCGCGGATGCAGCACGCGGAACCGGTCCTGCGCGCGATGCGCGGCGTCGAACAGGTAGTCGTTGTGCACACCGGGCAGCGCATACAGCGTGTCGATGTCGTGGCGGATCAGGGTTTCGATCACCGCATCGGCGGTTCGCATGTGCTGCATGACGCAGTGCCTTCACTCAGGTAGGGAGTGGATCGAACGGCCGATGCTCCACGACATGCGCCGCGCCGCGCAATACTTCAAAGTGCGTCGTCTCGTCCTCGCGCCAGAAACGCACATCGAAGCTGCGCTGGCCGAGGCGAATATCATACAGTGTAATATCCGGTAGCCAGGCCGGCAGCGCGGGATCGACGAAGATCCGTCCGCGCGGCGCGTCCGGCCGAATGCCGAGGATCGCCTGCAGCAGCGCGAACACCGATCCGGCGGCCCAGGCCTGCGGCACGTTGGCGCCGAGGTACTGCACCGGGAACTCGGCCTCGCCGCGCTGCACGCCGGAGTAAAGTTCCGGCAACTGGTTGAGCAGGAAGTGGCTCGCGGCGCCGGAGATGTCGCGCGCGATCTGGGCGACCTCGCGTGCGAAGCCGTAGCGCTTGAAGCCGAGCGCGATCAGGCTGTTGTCGTGCGGCCACACCGAACCGTTCTGATATGAGAACGGATTGAATGCCGGGTGCTGCGCCGACAGCGTGCGGATGCCCCAGCCCGAGTTCATGTCCGGCTCCATCAGGCGCGCAACGATGCGGGCGGCACGGTTCGGCGGCACGATGCCGGACCACAGCAGGTGCCCGGGATTCGATGCGACGGTCAGCACCTTGCGCTTCTCGCCGTCCAGCATGTAGGCGTAGAAGCCGCTCGCCTCGTCCCAGAACGCATCGTTGAAGCGGGCGAACAGCGCGGCGGCCTTGTCGCGTAGCGCGGTCGCGCGGTCGGGTCGGCCGAGTTCGTCATACACCTCGGCCATACGAAGCCAGGCGTCATAGACATAGCCTTGCAGTTCGCAGAGCGCCTTGGGGCCCTTCACCGGGGTGCCGTCGGCATAGGTCATGGAGTCGCCGGCATCCTTCCAGGCCATGTTCTCGTAGCCGACCGGCGAGCGGGTCTGGTACTCCTGGAACCCGTCGCCGTCGCGATCGCCCCAGTCGTCGATCCAGGACAGGCAGCCTTCGGCGACATCGAGGTGCTGCTCGAGCAGCGCGCGGTCGCCGGTGGCGCGCCAGGCGGCGTGCAGCACGATCAGATATAGCGGCGTGGCGTCCGCGGTGCCGTAATACGGCGTGTGCGGGATCAGCCGAAAATGCGCGAGTTCGCCGTAGCGCAGTTCGTGCATGATCTTTCCCGGCTCGGCGTCGCGGTAGTCGTCACGCTCCTTCGCCTGCCAGCGGCCCAGCACATCGAGCGCGCCGCGGGCGAACCCCGGGTAGATGAGAATATTTTGCAATGAGACGATCAGGCTGTCGCGGCCGAACGGCGCCATGAACCAGGGGAGGCCCGCGGCCGGCACGAACACCATGTGATCGGTACCCGTGATCGGCAGGCGCAAAGCGGCCATGTCCTCGATCGCCTGATGATAGGAGCGATAGAACTCCTCGTTGCTGGTGCGGATCTTCAGCACCGTGTGCTGCCAATCGGTCGGTCCGCTGCCACGCGGCTCGGCGTTCGCGCCGTGCGAGCAGTCATGCGGGCCATGGAACTGGCGGTTGCCGTCGATCAGGTCATAGATGAGGCAGCAATGCCAGGACTGCGCGGGATCGATCGTCACGTCGAAGCTCAGCCTGCCGTTGGCATAGCCGGCGCGCATGTCGTCGTGGCGCGAGCCGATATGCACCGCGCGCAGAAAATCCTGGTTGCGGTAGGTGGTGCGCAGCTTCTGATGCGCGTCCGACCAATCCGTCGTGATGCGGCCGCGGCGGACGATGCGGCCCGATTTCACCTCGAACACGTCGGCGAAGTCGGACCGGATGGCGATCTCCAGGTTGAAGCGGACGCGTTTTGGCCCGTGATTGGTGATGTCGAGGTCTTCGTGCATGCCGCCGGCCAGGCGGCGGCCCAGGGTGAATCCCAGGCTGCGCGCCGGCACGGTGCCGTCCTCGGTGAGGAAGCTACTGTTGGTGAGAAAGATGCGGGCGATGTCGTAGGTGACGGCGCCGCCGTTCAGCAGGTCCCAGGACGCGCCGTTGGCATAGACCGCCCACGCGCTGATCACCCTCGTGTCGAAGAAATACAGCCCCTTGTCGGAGGGCCAGTCCACCTGCCCGTCGGGATTGGTGACCAACACGGTCTGCGCCTGGTGGATGGCGATCTGCGGTGGTCCGACCTCGACTTTGAATGGCATGACTGGCTCCCGACGGTGCGCCCATGAGTATGCGCGAATTCGGCGGCGGCCAGCAGGGTTGGCGTTGCGGAGAACGGAACATGTGTATAGGATGCCGCCTGAATACACATAGAGCGGGCCATGCGCACGAACATAGAAATCGACGACGAATTGTTGAAGGAGGCGATGGCAGCCACCGGTCAGACCACCAAGCGGGCAACGGTCGAGGAGGCGTTGCGCGCTGTGATCCGGCTGCGCGGGCAAAGGCAGGCGCTCAAAGACCTGAAGGGGATTGGCTGGGAAGGCGATCTGGATGCTATGCGGGAAGGCCGCGAATGGTCACCGCCGCCCCAGGCCGAACGACGTGGTCGTCGTCGATAGTTCCGTCTGGATCGCTTATTTCCGTGCCGCGGCGACGGAGCCTGTTCGCAAGTTGGAAACGCTTGAGCCCGACCTGGGACCGCTGCTCGGCGACTTGATCCTGCTTGAAGTGCTGCAGGGAACCAGAGACGCGGCACACGCATTGCGGATCGAGCAACGGCTCCGCCGCTTCCCTGTCGTGTCCATGCTGGATGCCGATCTCGCAGTGGAGGCGGCGGCCAACTATCGCCTATTACGGAGTCGTGGGATCACGATGCGAAAGGTGGCCGATCTCATCATCGGCACCTACTGCATCGGGCACCGTCATGCCCTGCTGCACGACGACCGTGACTTCGAGCCGATGCGCATCCATCTCGGGCTACAGGTGCACTGAACGGCAGCCGGCCGCAGCGGTGCGCCGCCGCGGCCGGGATCGGAAAAAGCTACTTCGCGGTCACTGCCCATTCGTGGTTGTGCACCAGGCCGTCATCCTCGCCGCGATGCACATGCAGGTCCGGCGCACCATCGTGGAACTGCGCCGCCTCGGTGCTGCCCGACAACGCCGTGGTGGACGACTGCCCGGCCGACACCGCCGTCGCCACCGCGTCGAAATACCCCACGCCAACCTCGCGCTGATGACGCGTCGCGGTGTAGCCCGCCGCCTCGGCGGCGAACTCGGCCTGCTGAAGTTCCGAGTAGGCCGCCATGCCGCGCTCCCGATAGCCGCACGCCAGGTTGAACATCGACAGGTTCAGGCTGTGGAATCCGGCCAGCGTGACGAACTGGAACTTGTATCCCATGCGGCCGATGTCTTGCTGGAAGGTGGCGATCCGCTCCGGCGACAGCTTCTTGAGCCAGTTGAAGCTCGGCGAGCAGTTGTAGGCGAGCATCTTGCCGGGGAACTGCCGGTGAATCGCATCGGCGAAGCGCTCGGCCTCCTCGAGATCCGGCTCGCTGGTCTCCCACCACAGCAGGTCGGAATAGGGCGCGAACGCCAGGCCGCGCGCGATCGCATACTCCACGCCCATGCCGGGCTTGATGCGGCAAAAACCTTCCGGCGTGCGCTCGCCCGAGATGAACCGGCGGTCGCGCTCATCGACGTCGCTGGTGAGCAGCTGCGCGGAATGCGCGTCGGTGCGGCACAGCAGCACGGTCTGCACGCCCTCGGTGTCGGCGGCGAGCCGCGCGGCATTCAGCGTGCGTATGTGCTGCTGCATCGGCACCAGCACCTTGCCGCCGAGATGGCCGCACTTCTTCTCGGACGCAAGCTGGTCCTCGAAATGCACGCCCGCGGCGCCCGCGGCGATCATCGCCTTCATCAGCTCGAACGCATTCAACGCGCCGCCGAAACCTGCCTCGGCATCGGCCACGATCGGCGCCATCCAATAGGTGCCGTCGCCGCCCTCGGCGTGGCCGATCTGGTCGGCGCGGCGCAGCGCCGCGTTGATCCGCTGCACCACGTTCGGCACGGAGTCCACCGGATACAGCGACTGGTCGGGATACATCTGGCCCGCGGTATTGGCGTCCGCCGCCACCTGCCAGCCGGACAGGTAAATGGCCTGCAAGCCCGCCTTCACCTGCTGGACCGCCTGATTGCCGGTCAGCGCGCCAAGCGTCGGCACGTACGGCTGCGTCTTCAGTAGGTGCCACAGCCGCGCCGCGCCCATCTCCGCAAGCGTGTGGCGGATGCGGAAGGTCCCGGAAAGGCGCGCCACATCGTCTGGCGTGTAGTCGCGGCGGATGCCCTCGAAGCGCTGCGGATCGGCGCCGGGGCCGCCGGAACCGTCGGGGGCGTAGGTCGGGCTGGAAAGTGGACGCATTGGACTACTCCTGCATGAGACTTGCTGTGAGTGAATAATTGACATTGCAGGTGCGAAGGTCACTGGAAATCTGGCAGAATGCCGCGCAATCATGTCGCTGCCTTCACGACGGCGGTTGTGAAGCTGTAAAAGGTGTAAAGAATGGCCCGCGCTCTGATAGGCCGCACGGTGCGACGACTGCGCTCCGAACAGCGTCTGTCGCAGCAGGCTCTGGCCGTCCGGCTCGGTATCTCGGCCAGCTATCTGAACCTGATCGAGCACGATCAGCGCGCGGTGACGGCCTCGCTGCTGATCAAGCTCGGCGAGACGTTGCGGGTCGATCTGGCGACGCTGTCCGGCAGCGGTGAGCGCCAGCTCGAGGTCAGTCTGCGCGAGGCCTTCGCCGACCCGCTGCTGTCAGCCGATGCGGTGCCCGAGGCCGAAATCGCTGAGCTTGCGGCGGCCGCGCCGAACGCGGCGCGCGCGGTGCTCGCGCTGTATCGCGCCTGGCGCGTGGCGCGCGAGGACGCGGGCGGTATCGCGCTGCCTTCCGGGCGGCGTGTGCTGCTGCCGAACGAGGAGGCGCGGGACTTCTTCGACGACCGCGCCAACCATTTTCCTTCATTGGAGACGGCGGCGGAGATGATCGCGGGCGAACTGCGCGCGGCGCCGGCGGAGATGAACCACGCGATTGCCGAGCGGCTGCGCCGCGAGCACGGATTGACGGTAACCGTGCAGAAGCTGGAGGGCGCACTGCGCCGCTACGATCCGGCGACGCGCAGTCTGGCATTGTCGGAGATGTTGCCCCGCGAAAGCCGCGGCTTCCACATGGCATTCCAGCTTGCGCTGCTGGAGGCGCGCGATACGGCCGAGACGATCGTGACGGACGCCGCGCCGTCCTCGCCGGAAGCCGGCATGCTGATCCGTGTCGGGTTGCTTAACTACGTCGCGGGCGCGCTGTTGATGCCCTACGTCGCGTTCGCCGATGCGGCGCGCGCGCTGCGCCACGACATGGAGGCGCTGGCGGCGCGTTTCGGTGTGTCGTTCGAACAGGCCTGCCATCGGTTATCGACCTTGCAGCGGCAGGGTGCGCGCGGTGTGCCGTTCTTCTTCCTGCGCGTCGATCCTGCGGGGAATGTGTCGAAGCGCTTCTCGGCCGCGGGTTTTCCGTTCGCCCGCTATGGCGGATCGTGTCCGCGCTGGGTGGTGCACACCGCCTTCGCCCAGCCTGGCCAGGTGCAGGTGCAGGTCGCCGAATTGCCCGACGGCGCGGCGTACCTGTGCTTTGCGCGCACCGTGACGCGTCCGGCGCGTGGGTGGGGCGATCCGCGGGCCGTTCATGTGGTGGCGATGGGCTGCAGCTTGGCGAATGCGGAGGATGTCGCCTATGCGGACGGGATCGACCTTGAACACGCGAAGGTGGGGATCGGGCTGTCATGCCGGCTGTGCGACCGGCCGGACTGCCGCAGCCGGGCGTTTCCGCCGTTGGAGCATCGGCTGGCGCTGGATCCGAATTCCGCTGGGGTGACGCCGTACCGGTTCGAGGCACGCAGGGGGTGACATGCCGGCGTTAGCCGACGTTCTCGGTCACTGGCACGAGTTCTACATGCTGCTCGGCACCGTCGCGGGCACGCTGGTCGGCCTGCTGTTCGTCGCCGCATCGGTCAGCTCCGGCGTCTTTACCAGCGACCGGAGCGCACCAATGCGCGTGTTCCTGTCCGCCAGCGTCGTCCATTTTTGCAGCATTCTGGCGGTGAGCCTGATCGTCCTGGCACCGGTGCAGAGCTCGATGGTATGCGGCGCGCTGATCCTGGGATGCGGGATCATTGGCCTCGCCCATTCCGGCCTGGCGTTGCGTGATGCGGCGCGTGATGGCCTGAGCGCGGCCGTCGATCTGGAAGATCGGATCTGGTACTTCGCCTTGCCGGTCGTCGGCTATCTGTTCGTTGCGGGATCGGGCATCACGCTGGCATTGGAATTGGACCTGGGATGCCTGGCGCTTGCCCTGTCCGCAGGGATGCTGCTGGTGGTCGGCATCCACAATGCCTGGGACATCACGGTGTGGATCATCACGCGGCGTCGGGAGTGACTGTGTGGGGCAATCAAGTGGACGGGTGACTACCGCTCGTCGTCCCTCGGGACTTCCCCCTGGGTCCCCGCTTTCGCGGGGATGACGAAAAGGGGGCCGCAAAGAGGGGGGCGCTAAAGGCTGTCATCCCCGCGAAAGCGGGGACCCAGGGGCAACCGCCTCAACCACCGCCGGCTATGACGCTCGGAAGCCGGCCGCTATGCTCCGCCGCAACACGCGGAGGAAGCGCCATGAAGATCACCAGGACCGAGACATTCATCCTGCGCATCCCGGAAGACGACCCGCTGGCCGACATGCCGGAGGAAGCCGGCCGGCTGCGCCCGATCGTCATTCTGCGCATCCAAACCGATGCGGGGATCGAGGGCATCGGCATCACCTTCTACGGCGGCGCGATGACCGGCACGCTGCGCAGCGCGGTGGATGAACTCGGCGCGCTGATCATGGGCGAGGACCCGCTGCGGATCGAGGCGATCGTGCGCAAGCTGCGCCTGGCCGCGGGGGATTCCTGCGGCCCGGCCGGGATTTTTATGCTCGCGCTGTCGGCGATCGACGTCGCGCTGTGGGACATCAAGGGCAAGGCGCTGGAGCAGCCGCTGTGGCAGCTGTTGGGCGGCGCGCGCGATCGGGTGGCGACCTATGCGTCGGGGTCGCTGCGCCGCGGGCTGACCGACGACAAGGCGGCCACCGCCGCGCGGCGGCTGGTGGACAAGGGCTTCATCGAGATGAAGACGCAGATGGCGCTGCCCGGCAACCCGTCGCCGGCCGAGGAGGTGCGGCGCGTGCGCGTGGTGCGCGACGCGATCGGGCCGGACATCAAGTTGATGTGCGACATCAACCAGCGCTGGCGGGTGGAGCAGGCGATCGACATCGGCCATCGCGTCTCGGATGTCGGGCTGTTCTGGCTGGAGGATGTCACCACCTGCGACGACTACGCCGGGCTGGCGCGGATCAATGAGGCGCTGTCCACGCCGATCGCCGGCGGCGAATATTTGTGGGGGATCACGCCGTTCCGTCAGATGATCGAGGCGCGCTCGGTGGATTACGTGATGATCGATTTGTGCCGGGTGGGCGGCGTGACGCAGTGGATGAAGGTCGCCGGCATGGCCGAGGCGTTCAACCTGCCGGTTGTGAGCCACGTGATGCCGGAGATGCATCTGCATCTGGTCGCCGCGGTGCCGAACGGGCTGACGGTGGAATACATGCCGTGGATGCTGAAACTTTACGAGGAGACGCCACCGATCGAGAAGGGCCAGCTGGTGCTGCCAACGAAGCCGGGGCTGGGGCTGAAGTTCGACGAGAAGGCGGTGGCGGCGTATCGGGCGGGGTGAGGCTGGCGGCGATCCATTGTGCGAAGCGGCTCAGGCGGTGGAGCGCGATGCGCAGCTCGCGGCCGTGTTGGGGGAGTGTGTAGCGGCGACCGTTGGCGACGGCCTGATTGCCGCCCCTCCGATGAGTAATACCAGCAGACAAAATCAGCGTGGGCGCGGAATGCCCGCGGCGCCCCCAAAAGTTGGAGGAGAAGATGGGTCATCATGATGCCAGCGCTCGCGTCTTGATAAGCGTGCGGGAGACGGAAGTTCTGTGATAGGCCGTATTGCCCGGGTGTTGTCAGCCACAGTGGCAATGCTGCTCGCGGGCTGCGGTCCCCCGTATCTTTCGGATACGTATGCCACCTCGACACCCAAGCCTGCGTCATTCGATACGAGCGATCTGGCCCGTACGCCAGTGGTGGTGCTGGCATTTATGGCACCGGGCAATCTCCAAGGTCTCAGCCCCACGCTGTCCCATGCGCTCAGCGGTGCGCTTGCCGAAGTAACCCCACCGATCCGCGAGATTCCCACGGATGAGACCCTGAACCGGCTCACGGATCAGGGATTGGCAACAGAGTACGCTGATTTGCGCGCAGGTTTCGCGCGGAATGGGATGTTGGACCGGCAGCGGCTGCGACGGATTGGATCGGGACTTGGCTCGCAATACGTGCTGCTGCCGGGGCTCGCACAGTTCGAAGAAGAGATACTCGATAAGTATGAGGCGGCTGGCCTGAAGTTGCTCAGGAACAGGGTGACGACGCTGCGGTTGTGGCTGCAGCTCTGGGACTCGCAGACCGGTCATATCGTCTGGGAGTCGTCTGGCGAAGTGACCGCCGCGACCGTGTTTTTGAGCCCAAAGCAAACCGTTGCCCTGGAGCAGATCGCAAAGAAACTGTTGGTTCGCATGATTCAAGATGGTTTGCTCGAATCAAAGACGGAAACCCAAATTATCCTGGATCAGTGAGCGGCGGAAGCCCGTCCACGGGGTCGCGCGGATCATGCGCGAGCGGCCCAGCCTGAGGTGTTA
>DATMND010000418.1:0-2291 GCA_035569235.1 Acetobacteraceae bacterium
CCTTCACGCATTCACCTTTGTCAGTGCAATCCGATTGCCACGCCGGCTAGACGACGTGGCGATCCGTGAGTGATAGGTGGATGTCACGCTGCGAGAGATGCGCTGGGCTATTTTGGTCGCCCACAGCATTCGGCAATCGACGTGTTTCGCGGGAATGACGACGGCGAGGGGTAGCGCCACCGTCAACCGAAGCGCTTATTTCGCCTGGTGCGCCTGGCCGGTGAGACCAGCCGACGTCCCGTCATCCGCCAGGGTGTTCGATTATCATCGATGATCTGGAGTATCTTTGCGGGCGCCTCGCGTATTCGCCGCCGTTTTCGCCCCCACATCCCGCCCGATCATGCACCGACGATTGCCCTTGCTGTTCCGCGCCATCGCCTACGGGCTGCGCGGCGGCTTCCTGATCCGGCCGTTCGTCATCGCCCTGGCGCTCGGCGTCGCGGGGGGCGTGCTGTCCTCACTCGAGGAGCAGGTGCCGACGCTCGCCGCGTGGGTGCCGGCAACACTGTTCCCGTCGCGACAAGACCCGCAGGTGGCACAGGTGATCCTGAGCGCCATCGCGACGTCGATCATGACCGTCGTCTCCATCGTCTTCGCCATCCTCCTGATGACGCTGACGCTGGCCTCGACCCAGTTCTCCCCGCGCATCCTGGTCAGCTTCGTGCGCGACCGCGGCACGCAATGGACGCTGGGTGTGTTCCTCGGCACCTTCTCCTATTGCATGGCCGCACTGCCGGCCGCGCGCTCTCTGCCGGTCGCGTTCGTGCCGGTCCTCACCGTTACCGGCGCCATGCTGCTGGCGTTGGTCGCCGTCGGTTGGCTGATCTTCTTCATCCACCACATCTCGCAGGCGATTAGCGTCAACCACATCGTCGATCGCATCGCCCGCGAAACCGAGATTGTAATCGACGAATTGATGCCGCGACCGCGACCACGGTTCGAACCGATGCGCCAGGCGCCCCCGGACGGTACGGACGATATCCCGATACTGAACCAGCAATCAGGCTATATCCGCTTCATCGATGTCGGTCAGTTGCTGTATCTGGCAAAATCCTGGCGCATTCGCATCCGGGTGGAGCGTGGCGTCGGCCAGTTCCTTCCCACCGGCGTGCCACTGGTTTACGTGTCGCGCGAAGACCGCATGAACCCGGTGCGCACAGTCGAACTGCTGGGCGCTTTCGACATCGGGCCCACTCGCACGCTGCAGCAGGACGTGGAGTTCGGCGTCATCCAGATCGTCGATATTGCATTGCGAGCCATGTCGCCGGCGGTGAACGATCCCAGCACCGCGATCACCTGCATCGACCATCTCAGCCGCATCCTGATCCGTTGGCTGGGTCGCGCACCGCCGGCGTCGGTGCTGTTCGATCCGCCGCATGTGCCGCGTGTGCTCGTGCCGTGGATGAGCGTTGACGGAATGCTCGACACGGCGTTCGAGCAGATCCGCCACTACGCGGCGAACGATGCCGCGGTCAGCCTACGGCTGCTCCGGGCAATAGGCGATATTGCCGGCGCGCTGGAGCAGGACGATACCCGCGCTAAGCTTCTGGAACGTGCGCGTCGGGTGGTTGACGGGTGCGACGAGCGGCTTGGCGAGGCCGAGGCCGCGCGGCTGCGACAACGTTTTGCCACGATCGAGCATCGGATCGCACAAACTTGAGCTTTCTTGCGTGGCACGCTCCACAGTCGCCGATTCGACATGGATTTTATATGCGACCGCCCGATATCGTGACGGCATCAGCAATCGATCAAGGTCCGGCGCGTACCCTGCGTTGTCGGATGGAGCGGTCCGTGAAGCAAATCCAGTTCGGCTCCCATGTCGGGCTGTCCGCAAAGGACGAGGAGTTCCTACACGAAAGCCATGAAACTCGGAGCTATCCGACACCGGCCGAATTTGTTGCGGGGGTCGGTCGCGTCCTAGCGGTATGCTTTGGCCTAGCGGTGTTGGCGCACTTGATTGTGACAGCAATCGGCGTTCCGTGACAGTCGGTGGCAGGCCGCAGGCCGGCAGCGACTGCCTGATCGCCGGTAAGCCGAGCCGGAGCGGCGCAGTTATCCCCAGCGGCCACCCTAGGATTTATACGCAATTTATATGCCGACGCGTTCCAGATGCCATCGAATCTATATGGCTTGACGGCTAGTTTGTGTGCAACGCAACATGCCCGTCGCATGTGGCGACATCGTTGCTGACCCAGGAGCAACCCCATGCTTGACGTGATCTACATACTGATCGGCGCCGCCTTCCTCGGCGGCTGTGTGCTTTACGCGTTCGCCTGCGACCGTTTGTAAGG
>DATMND010000419.1:0-4747 GCA_035569235.1 Acetobacteraceae bacterium
CAAGGGCAGAAACGGCACCAGGCCCTTGAGCTTGTCATCCACCACCAGCGACGGCGAATGGGTCAGAATGTCCTGCATCGTCTCGAGATACATGCGCCGCAGGGTCACTTCCCGCGCGGTCTGGTAGGCCGCCAGCACCGAGAGAAAACGTTGCGTCTGACCGGTGGCCTGGGCGATCGATGCCTGCCGTGCCCCCTGTCCCTCGGCGACGATCCGTGCTGCATCGCCGCGGGCGCGCGGCACGATGTCGTTGTGATACGCCTCGGCTTCGTTGCGCAGGCGCTCGGCATCGGTGTTGGCGCGCTGCACATCCAGGAAGCTTTCCACCACCTCTGCTGGCGGATCGACCTTCTGCAACTGCACCTGGGTGATCTCGACGCCCGTCTTGTAGTTGTTGAGGATCTGCTGCGTCTGGCGCAGCACGTCGGTCTCGATCTGCGCGCGCAGTTCGGTCAGCGCCGGCTGGATCGGCGTGCGACCGATCACCTCGCGCATCACGCTCTCCGCCACCGCCTTGATGATCAGCGGCGGATTGCGGGTGTTGAACAGATAGCCGACCGCGTCGTTGATCCTCCAGAATACGGCGAAGTTGATGTCGATGATGTTCTCGTCGCCGGTGAGCATCAGGCTCTCTTCCAGGACGGTCCGACCGCCCTGGTTGTCGGTCTCGATCCGGGCGCCCCCGGCGGAGCGGTAGCCCACCTCGATCCGGTTGATCCGGGTGACGGCCGGTGTTTCGACCCGTTCGATCGGCCAGGGCAGATGATAATTGAGGCCGGGCAGCGTCATCCGGTTGAATCCGCCGAAGCGCAACACGACGCCCTGTTCGTCCGGCTGCACGCGATAGATGCCGCTGGCCAGCCACAGGGCCGCGACGCCGATGGCGATCAGGGCAAGCCCGCGGCCGCCGGTGAAGCGCCCCCGAGGGCCCCCGCCAAGCAGGGAGCGCACGTAGGCCTGCAGCCTGGCGATGATCTGGTCGAGGTCAGGCAGCGGCCCTATTCCACCCGGGCCGCCCGGACGCGGGCCGAATGGGCCGCCGGGCCCTCCGCCGCCGCCCCATGGGCCACCACCGCCGGGCGGTGGACGCTGTCCTCGACCGCCGTCGTTCCCGCCTGAGCCGCCGCCCGGCGACCCCCACGGGTTCGGGCCACCATTGTTAGAGGACATGCGGATGTTTCCTGTGTGGTCTCGCCGGGTCCGCCGTGGCGGCACCGGGGCGATGGAGGAATGGGGCGCGCCGCCGGCCGCATCCTCGCGTTGGCGCCACTGCGGCAGCCGTTTATCGGCCGACAGCAGAAGCTTTGCAAGCGAGTGACAGGGCGCGTGCAGCCGGCTCAGGCGCGAGCCGTGTGGCGGATTTGGCGATACCCCGATAAGCTGTCCTATCGGCGGTCAATGCGGCGGCCAGTAGCGCAGCGCGGCGAACAGCAACCCGGACAGCACCACGGCCAGGCCGCCCAGGCGCGTCATCAGGCGATGCTCGACCAAGACCAGATCGGCGCGTACGGCTGCGATCTGTCCATTGAGCCGCGTTTCGGCAGTCTGAAGGTCGGCGCGCACGGCTGCGATCTGTCCGTTGAGCCGCGTTTCGGCAGTCTGAAGGTCGGCGCGCACAGCCTGTACATCAGCTTTGGTCGCCACGTTGTCGTGGATGATGTCGATGATGACGCTGGCCACACGCTCGGCCTTGGCGCGCTCGATGCCGGCCTCCTCGATCGCGTTCGCCAGCGTCAGCCTGTCGCTCATGCTGTCCGGCCCTCTGCGTCCTCACGCAGCGCGCACGGTGTATGCTGCAGGTGCGCATTGGCGCGAGACCGGTCAGGGCTGATCAGCATAAGCTGAGCGTACCGAAGGCCGCGACGTCGGCGGCTCTTCCGCTTGCCACGCAGCCAGAGCGCGCGGCGCCGGTCGGAGGAGACCCGAAGTCGCTGACGGCAGAGTTCGAGGCATCCGACTATTAGGCGCAACGAGTATGCATGCGGCTTCGCCATAGTGACCACTCAGCGGGCAATCAACATAAGCATGTAGCTGCTTCACGTCATCCGCTCTCTTGGTGCCAGCGATTCCTCGGCAGCCGCCCCCTCGATGGCGGCAACTGGCCGACGGTGCCGGGTCCAAAGTTAGCGGGTGCATCACACAGGATCGCCGCGGGTCCCGGTCCGCATGAATGGCCACTCAGGACGCCCGCCAGCGGCCCTCTTCAGTCACTCGAGTCACGGCCAGCACGACACCGCCGATGCCGGCCATGGCGACGGCACTTGCGCCCGACCCACTTCGCCGGATCAATCCTTCGGCTTGCCGATCACATCGAGCGAACGGATCTCATCCGGCTCGCCATTGTAGATCACCAGCGAAACCGTCTCGGTACCGATGAACGCACTGTGCGGCTTGCCCTTGGGGTTGAGCCCATAATCGCCCTGCGCGCGTAGCCGTTCGCCGGACTTCGTGCCGCGGCCGCCCTCCAGCCCGAAAATGTGCTCATCCGACAACGCCACGGCAACGATGCGGATTACCTTGCCGTCGGGCGGCATGAAGCGGACCAGCCATGCAATGCCGCCCCCCTCGCTGCGCCGGTCGCTCAGCACCTTGAGCTGCACCACCTCCCTGCCCTCGAAGACCGCACCAGGGCCGTAGAACGGGCTGCCGGGCGTCCAATCCATGTCCTCGGTGTTCAGGCTGATCGACTGCATGACTGCCTCCGCTATGCCGCCAACGACTTCCGCATGAAGATACGCTCCACGCCCGGCTCCGTTGCGATCCGGCCGAACTCCTCCCAGCCATGGCGCGCATAGAAGTCGGGGGCCTGGAAGTTGACGGTCACGAGCGTGGCCGCCGTGCAGCCGCGCCGGGCAGCCTCCTCCTCCGCCATGCTCAGCGCGCGGCCCCCGATGCCGCCGCCGCGCAGCTTCTTCGGCAGGTAGAACAGGTCGAGGAAGAACAGGCCCATCGAGGTGCGGCCGAGCAGTCCGCCGGCCAACGCGCCGGTGTCCGGGTCGTGAACGGCCACGGCCAGGGAGCGCCAGTCGCGCAGGCGCGACATCTCCTCATTGTGTTCGGCCAGACCGTCATCGAGCACCGTCCTGAGGCGCGGATCGGGGCTGTCGGTGAGCGTCATCGTTGCGTTCCTCCGTGGTCACGCACACAGACTAGCGAATGGCCACTGACAGCGTGTTGTCAGTAGTCTTCGCCCATGCGTCGCGCTGACCGGCTGTTCGACATCATTCAGCGTCTGCGCACCGCGCGCGGGCCGATGACGGCTGCCGCGCTGGCGGAGGAGTTGGAGGTGACGGTGCGCACCGTGTATCGCGATGTCGCCACGCTCCAGGCGCGGCGGGTGCCGATCGAGGGCGCCGCGGGCATCGGCTACCTGCTGCGGCGCGGCTTCGACCTGCCGCCGCTGATGTTCACAACCGAGGAAGTCGAGGCCATCGCGGTCGGCGCGCGGCTCGTCGCCCGCACCGGCGATCCGGGTCTGCAGGAGGCAGCCGAGAGCGTGCTGTCGAAGGTGACAACGGTGCTGCCCGAGGCCATGCGCGCGCAACTGTCATCGGCGCCGATCTTCGTCTCGGGCTCCGGCGCGCCCGTGGCGGAGAGCGTCGATCTGTCGGTGGTCCGCCAGGCGATCCGCGACGAACGGAAGCTCGACATCGACTACGTTGACGAGAAGGGCGCCCGCAGCCGGCGCATCGTCTGGCCGATCGCGGTCGCGTATTACGTTCAGGCGACACTGGTCGGCGCGTGGTGCGAGCTTCGCCGGGACTATCGGCACTTCCGCGCTGACCGTATCACGGCGCTGACGGTGCTGGACGAACGCTATCCCTCGGACAGCGGCAGGCTGATGGCCGAATGGCTCGCGCTGCGTCGGAGCGAACGCGAGGAAAGGGGGTAGTCGCGGGCATTGGAGGTTCGGTTGCCGCAGGCCATATCCCGGCAATGGGCGGCATCATGCCGGCCCGACCGATGGCAAGAGGTTCGCACGCGCATGACGAAAACGCCCCAGGGCTCGCCGACCGTTGAGACGCTGCGCGACGCGCTGCGTGCGATCAAGGATCCGGCATCCGGCAAGGACATCGTCACTGCCGGCGTGATCGAGGGCATCGAGTTGCGTGGCAGTCTGGTGCAGGTGGCGCTGCTGACCGACCGGGCGCACGCCGAAGCGATGGAGCCGGTGCGCCGCGCGGCCGAGGCGTTGCTGGCGCGCCAGCCTGGCATCACCAATGCCACCGCGGTGCTGACCGGCCGCAAGGCTCCGGCACAGCCCGCGCCGGCTGCCGCGGGACACGGCCACGGCCACGGGCAGAAGCCACCGCTGCTGCTGCCCGATGTGAAGGCCATCGTCGCCGTCGCGTCGGGTAAGGGTGGCGTCGGCAAATCCACGGTGGCGGTCAACCTGGCCGTCTCGCTGGCTCGGCAGGGTCACCGGACCGGCCTGCTCGACGCCGACATCTACGGCCCGAGCCTGCCGCGCATGCTTGGGCTGTCGCGCAAGCCGGAGGTGCGGCAGGACAAGATGATCCCGCTCACGGCCTGGGGGCTTGCCTGCATGTCGATCGGATTCCTGGTCGACGAGGAGACGGCGATGATCTGGCGCGGGCCGATGGTGATGGGCGCGCTCGAGCAGATGATGGGCCAGGTGGAGTGGGGCGCGCTGGACATCCTGGTGGTGGACATGCCGCCCGGCACCGGCGACGCGCAACTGACGATGGCGCAGCGGGTGGCGCTGACCGGCGCGGTCATCGTCTCC
>DATMND010000420.1:0-9433 GCA_035569235.1 Acetobacteraceae bacterium
AGGAACAGCGCCATCAGCACCATGCCGGAATAGTCGGCGCCGCGCAGCAGCGACAGGTCGGGTTTGTCGATCCGCACCAGCATCGGCACCACGACGGCGACGAAGATGCCGGGGATAAGGTTGATGAAGAACAGCCAGTGCCAGGAGTAATTATCGGTAATCCAGCCGCCGATCGTCGGCCCCAGCGTCGGCGCAAGCGAGGAGATGCATCCGATTGTCGCCGCCGCGATCACCCGCTGCTGGCCGTTGAAATAGACGAATGCGGTGGTGAACACGGTCGGGATCATCGATCCGCCGAGGAAGCCTTGCAGCGCGCGGAAGGCGATCATGCTCTCGATGTTCCATGCCCATCCGCACAGCAGGCTGGTAACCGTGAAGCCCGCCGCGGAGGCGCAGAACAGCCAGCGCGTGGACATCACCCGCGACAGCCAGCCGGAGAGCGGGATCACTACGATCTCGGCAATCAGATAACTGGTCTGCACCCACGCCGTCTCGTCGGGGCCGGCGGACAGCCCGCCCCCGATATCGGCGAGCGAGGCCGCGACGATCTGGATGTCGAGCAGCGCAATGAAGAAGCCGACACTCATCGTGGCGAAGGCGAATACCTTCGCGGGCAGCGACAGCTCCCCCGGCCGCGTCGCCGGCGCGACCAGGATGTCCGCAGTGGTCGCGCTCATCGCTCGTCGACCTCGGCGGTGACCGACAGGCCCGGCCGCAGCCTGCCCAACGTCGCGGCATTGCCGTCCAGCGCGACGCGCACCGGCACGCGCTGCACGATCTTGGTGAAGTTGCCGGTCGCGTTCTCCGGCGGCAGCACGCTGAACACCGCCCCGGTCGCAGGCGCGAGGCTCGCGACATAGCCGTGAATAAGCTCGCCGGAGAGCGCATCGGCCTGGATCGTCACCGGCATCCCAGCATGCATGCGCGCGAGCTGGCTTTCCTTGAAGTTCGCGTCCACCCAAAGTCCGTGCGCCGGTACCAGCGACACGAGCTGCGCACCCACCGTGGCATAGGCGCCCGTGCGCGCGCTGCGATTGCCCACCGTGCCGTCGATCGGCGCGCGAAGTTCGGTGTAGTCCAGGTTGAGCTGCGCGGTATCGCGGTCGGCGATCGCGCCGGCCAGTGCGGCAACCGCCTGCTGCTTCTGCGTGTCGATGACCTCGAGCTCGCGCTGAGTCGCATCCAGTGCCGCGCGTGCCCTGGCATCGGCGGCGAGCGCCTTCTCATGATCGGCATCCGCCTGCTGGAACCGCTGCCGGGACCCGAACTGATCCTGCGCGAGGCTGCGATAGCGATCAACGTCGTATCCGGTGCGGGTAATCTCGGCCGCGGTAGCGGTCAGGTCTGCCTTTGCCTGGGCGATCACCGCCTCCTGCAAACGGCGGCTCGCATCGAGGTTGGCCAGCGTGGCCTGCTGCCCGGCCACCGCGGCAGCCGCCTTCGCCAACGCCGCGCGGTAATCCCGGTCGTCCAGCTTCACCAGCAGGTCGCCGGCGTGCACCGCCTGGTTGTCGGTGACCGCGACATCGGCGATGAAGCCGGCGACCTTCGGCGCGATCACCGTCACGTCGCCGCCGACATAGGCATCGTCGGTGCTCTCGATGAAGCGGCCGACGGTCCACCAGTGATGACCGTACCCTGCCGCCCCGACGGCGACCAGCAGGGCCGCTCCCGCGAGACCGAACTGCCTGTGCGAGATGCTCGCATGCCTATGGGAGGGACGTGCGATGATCTCGCGCTCGACTGCGTGCGCGCTCATGACTGGCTCCCGTCCGCCGCCGGACCGGGCACGGAGCGGAACGCGGGCTCGACCATCACCTTGCCGCTGCGCCGGTCGACCAGAACGGGGTCGGCTGGCTCGCCCGTCTCGGTGTCGATGACGATGACGCTGGCCCCCTCCGGGGCGAAGTGCCGGTTGCCCCACGCGAGCAGCGCCCAGAGCACTGGCCGGAAGTCGCGGCCTCGTTCAGTCAGCATGTACTCGTGGCGCGGCGGGCGTTCGCTGTAGGCGCGGCGTTCCAGCAGGCCGGACTCGACCAGCGCGTTGAGCCGCCGCGTCAGGATGTTCGGCGCGATGTCCAGGCTCTTCTGGAACTGGTCGAAGCGCGTCAGCCCACGGAAGGCGTCGCGCAGGATCAGGATGCTCCACCATTCGCCGACGCGCTCCAGGCTGCGGGCGATCGGGCAGGACATGGCTTCGAAGCTCTTTCGTTGCATGGTCTTCTCCGGCCGTCACTTTCATCACGCAAGCTATGTATAGCCCCGTCGCTTCTATGATGCAAGTGACAAAATCGCCCCGGCGCCAGCCAATGCGAAGCGGCCGCGTCGCTCACCGCCGTCGCCATGGTTCTCATTGCCTGGGTGAACCATCCTGGAAAACCGGTGCCGCCCGGGGGCCATGCAGGGCCGGAGGGCCCTGCCCTTCGCTATGCCGGTGGTTTGCCGCGGCGATGGCGGTCTATGAGAAGTTGGCGCCCCTCCCACGCTGACCGCAGATTCCGACTCAGCGCATTCCGTGGCGCTCCAGGGGCGCCCAACGCGCGTCGAGCGACACCCGCGCGCCTGGACGGACAGGACTGCAGCTCGGGATGCACGGCCTGACCGCCAGGACCTACACGACACCCCGGCATCGATCCGCGCGCACCTGTCAGCCTGCGCGTCCAAGCACCGACGCGGGTCGCACCTCACCCGCCGCGATAAAAAGGGGGAACCCTGATGGTCACTGGCGTCACCGTGGCGCTGCAAGGCCGGAGGAATGGAGACCTCCGGCCCGCCGCCACCACACATCCACCACCAGTCACGAGAACCGCAGTCGGCCCAGGGGCACAACTCCCTGCGCTGCAAGCTTCGCCAATGGTTCTTTCTACCATCAGATCGTAATGATGTAATTGCACTTTGGCGTGAGCGTAATGATCTGCTGTCGGCCCAGCGCCGTAAAGGGACGACGCGCACGATAAAGGCCCGTGCGCGCCGCCAAGTTTCGGTAACGCCGCCGTTATATCACACGGCCATAACGATTTTGTGACACACCTGCGTGTGAGATTTTGGGCACGCCTCCCAGTCGCGTAAGCGTCCTGACGCCCAGCGCGCCGTAGAACAGTTCTTTGTCCAATTCGCAGGAAGGGCAGTGTTCGATAGTTTCGTGCCAGCATGATTCACGGCGGCGCCAGATGAGCGCTGCACCACCGATACTTCCGAGCCGGCACGATGGCAGAGTGCGGGAGCGGTTTGGAACTCAGAGCCGCACGCCCCGCAACCGCAATGCGTTGCCAATCACCGAAACGGAACTGAGCGACATCGCCAAAGCCGCGATCACCGGGCTCAGCAGAACCCCGAAGAGCGGATACAGCGCGCCCGCCGCGATCGGAACGCCGATCACGTTGTAGGCGAAAGCAAAGAACAGGTTCTGCCGGATGTTGCGCATCGTCGCGCTGCTCAGCGTGATGGCACGCGCGATGCCCAATAGGTCGCCCTTCACCAATGTCACTCCGGCGCTCGCCATCGCCACCTCGGTGCCGGTCCCCATAGCGATGCCGACATCGGCGGCAGCCAGGGCAGGCGCATCGTTCACGCCATCTCCGGCCATCGCGACAATGCGCCCCTCGCCCTTCAGACGACGAACGACCGCGTGCTTGTCCTCCGGCATCACCTCCGCCTCGACCTGCTCGATGCCCAGTCGCCGTGCGACGGCCTCGGCGGTGGTCCGCGTATCGCCGGTCAGCATCACGATGCGGATGCCTCGCGCGCGCAGCCTGTCGAGCGCACCGGACGTGGTCGCCTTGATCGGATCGGCGACGGCGATGATGCCGGCCGGGCTGCCATCGACGGCGAGATAGAGCGCGGTGGCGCCATCCTGCCGCAACGCCTCAGCCCTGGCGTCGTGTGCGCCCGGCGCGATGCCCAGATCCTGCATCAGCCCCCGATTGCCCAGCGCGACAGAACGACCGTTCACCGTTCCCATGACGCCCTTGCCGGTGATCGACTGGAATTCGGCCGGTTCTGCAATGACAAGCCCTTGCCGCTGCGCCGCTGCAACGATGGCGGCAGCCAACGGGTGCTCGCTGGCCCTCTCCAACCCCGCGGCCAGCGGCAGTAGCCCGGCTTCCGTCCAATCGGCCTCCGCCACGACCGCGGTCACGCGCGGCTTGCCCTCGGTCAGCGTGCCGGTCTTGTCCACGACCAGCGTGTCGATCTTCTCCAGCCGCTCCAGCGCCTCTGCCGAGCGTATCAGCACGCCGGCTCCGGCACCCTTGCCGATGCCGACCATGATCGACATCGGCGTCGCGAGACCGAGCGCGCAGGGACAGGCGATGATCAACACCGAAACGGCGGCGATCAGGGCATAGGTGACGGCAGGGGCTGGTCCCCAAAGCGCCCAGGCTGCGAACGCAATCAGCGCAACGGCGATCACCGCCGGCACGAACCAGCCTGCCACAATATCGGCAAGGCGCTGGATCGGCGCGCGCGAACGCTGCGCCTCGGCGACCATTGCGACGATGCGTGCGAGGACGGTTTCTGACCCCACCTGTTCCGCGTGCATGACCAAAGCGCCGGTGCCATTGACCGTCCCGCCGATCACCCGATCGCCAGGCCGCTTCGCCACCGGCATCGATTCGCCAGTGATCATGGATTCGTCGACGACGCTGGCTCCCTCCAACACCGCGCCGTCCACCGGCACGCCGTCCCCAGGGCGGACGCGCAAGCGGTCGCCGGGATGGACCTGGTCGAGCGCGATCTCCTCGTCCGTGCCGTCAACAGTGATACGCCGGGCCGTCTTCGGGGCAAGATTGAGCAATGCACGGATCGCGCCGCCGGTCTGCTCGCGGGCCCGCAATTCGAGCACCTGCCCGAGCAGCACGAGCACCGTGATGACGGCTGCGGCCTCGAAGTACACCGCAACGCCCATGTCCGCGCTGCGGAAGCCGGCGGGGAAGACGCCGGGCGCGATCGTCGCGATAACGCTGTAAAGCCATGCCGCCCCAGTCCCCAGCGCGATCAACGTGAACATGTTCAGGCTGCGCTGGAGCAGCGAGTCCCAGCCGCGCTGGAAGAAAGGCCCGCCTGCCCAGATCACCACCGGGCTGGCCAGGACGAATTGCAGCCAGTTCACCAGGCCCGGCCCAATCAGATGACGCAGGTCGATGCCCGGAAAATGACCGCCCATTTCCAGCGCAACCACTGGGGCGGTAAGCGCAAGGCCGATCCAGAACCGCCGGCTCATGTCGGCGAGTTCGGGATTGGCTTCCGGTTCGGCGACGATCGTCAGCGGTTCCAGCGCCATGCCGCAGATCGGGCAGCTGCCCGGGCCGATCTGGCGGACCGCGGGATGCATCGGGCAGGTGTAGGTAGCGATGGACGGAGCCTCGTCGTGCTCGGGTTCCAGATACCTGTGCGGATCGGTTGCGAATTTTCCTTGGCAGCCAGCGCCGCAGAAATGGAAGGTGACGCCGCCATGCTCGAAGCGATGGCGCGACGTCGCCGGATCGACCGTCATGCCGCAGACAGGATCGGTGTCCACTGACAGCGGAGAGGCGTCGTGCTTTGCGGACATCGGATTCGATCTTCATGTTGGGTTGCGTGCAACAGGCCGTTGCGCTATATATACCCCACCAGGGTATGGTAACAAGATGCACGAGGCAACAAAACGATCCGTCGGGGCGCGGCTGAAGCGCATCGAGGGCCAGGTGGGCGGTGTGCTCCGCATGGTGGAGGACGACCGCTACTGTGTGGACGTATTGACCCAGATCAATGCGGTGCGCGCCGCGCTCCATAAGGTGGAGGAGGAGATCCTGCGGGATCATGTGTCGCACTGTGTCGCCGGCGCCTTCGTTTCGGGCGATCCGGTCGAGCAGCGGCACAAGGTCGAGGAACTGGTCGCGACGATAGGTCGCATGACGAGGTAGCGGCGTCCGGCCCGTGGCGGGTGCCGCTGACGGACGTAACACGCCGAACCAATTCAATCCGAATGGAGCACGCCATGTCATTCCCGATCAGTTCCGGCCTTGCAGCGGTCGCCCTGGCGTCCGCGCTGACGGTCGCACAGGCCCAGACCACGCAGGAGCAGGACCACACCGCGCATCATCACGCTGCCGGCCAGGCCATGGGGCCTGCCCAGGGTCATGCCATGGGCGCGCAAGGACATCAGATGATGATGGGCGGCGACGGGGCTGGCATGATGCCGATGATGCAGCCGCGCCATGTCGAGGGACGCATCGCCTTCCTCAAGACCGAGCTCAAGATCACCGACGCACAGTCGCAGCAATGGAGCGGCTTTGCCGACGTGCTACGCGCGAACGCCAAGGCGATGATGACGATGCACGACCAGATGCACGACCAGATGATGCACGATGGGGCGACCGCCTCCGCGCCCGAACAGGCCGAGCACGAGATCAAGATGCTGTCGTCGCGGCTGGAGGCACTGAAGGCGACCGCTGCGGCCGAAACCGCTCTCTATGCCGTGCTGAGCGACGAGCAGAAGAAGGCCGCTGACGAATTGCTGTCGCCTCCGATGGGGAGGATGTGAGTCGCGACACGCAAATACGTCATTGCCGGGCGTGACGGCTAAGAGACGGTAACTCGTGCTTCAGCGGTAGTGGTTACGAGCGGTGTGCGTCAGGTTATCAGTCACCACTCAACGCACCCAGCGCCAATCCGGGCGAGACTTCGGGCATACGCGGCGGGAAATAGGTCAACGCGCTGGCCTGCGCGATCTCGATCAGGGTGCCACGGGCGAGTAGGTCGGCAATGATCGCATCGACACGCCCGATCAGCGCGCCGCTGGTCGCAAGTCCGACAAAACCAATGTTGAAGCCGATCGAATGCCGGTAGCCAGTCGCCGCAACGTGCGTTTCAGGATGAGCGAGCCGCCAGGCGTCGAGTTCACGCTGATCGACGAGCGCTGCGTCGATGTCGCCGCTCTCCAGTTGGGAAAACACCGCACGCGATTGGTTGAAGTGAACGACCCGTTCGGCAAGCAGTCCCGCCCGGTAGGACATCGCGATCAGATCAGGCAGGCCGTGGATCACCACACCAACTCTGAGGTCCTTCAGGTCGGCCAGAGTTTGCACCGATCGATCCGCATGAGCGGCCGACAGCGCCACAGTAATCGCGTCGAACCGGTAGGGTCGCGTGGGGACCAGTTCGCCCAGGCTGATCCAGCGCCGACGGTCGTCCGGTTTCGCCCCGTCGAACGGGGGCAGTTTCCCCGTCCCGGCGCGCGGCCGCCCCAACTGATCCGCCACCAGCGGGTAGCCCGCGACCAACATGCAATGTCCGTCTGACAGCAGCGCATCGGCTTCCGTCACCGGATTGCTGTCGGGGTCGTCCCGGGTCGTGAACCACTGGATCTCCAGCGGCCGCCCAAGCCGTTCCGCTATCAGTTTAGCGATGGCAACATCGAAGCCGCTCGCGTCACCGGAGCGCCGTGACGACAGCGGCGGGTCGTCAGCCTGCAGACACACGCGCAAAGGCGCATCGGCCAGTGCCGGCAGGCCGGACGTAGCCATAAACCAGCCGAGAACTGCCAGCATGCGGCGGCAGGGATGGGACATGGCGTCACGGTTCCTTGCCACCGGTGCGAACATACGCCCAGATCGCCTCGATCTCATCAGGGTTCAAAACGTCCTTCCATGGCGGCATGCTGTTCTTGCCATTCCTCACCGAATTGAGAAATCGCGCCTCGTCATCATGCGGAAATTTGCGAAGGTCGAACGATACGGTGCCTGGATTGACCATGTGCGGCCCATGGCAATGCGAGCAGATCGCCGAGAAGAGTTGCTCGCCCTCAGTGAATTCCGCCCGAGTGGGCGGCGCCTGCTCGGCATGCGGCCGGCGCACGCCCGAGACGCCGCAGCAGATCGACGCTGCTGCGATAAGTACGAAAGCGCGTTGCATGCAAACATCCAGGAAACCTGCGAGACGCCCTTGCGAGCGCCTCGCACAGAGAATGATGCTAACGGGTGAGCGCAAACACCCAAAGCGAACCGCCGGCCGGAACCTTCGCCAGCCGCTCGTCACCGGAGAACAGCGCATAGACGCCGCCGATGCCACTCGAGACCGCGACGTACTGAACGCCATCCTGCATCCAGGTGACCGGCTGGCCTTCGATGCCGGACCCGGTCCTGAACTGCCAGAGCTTGCTTCCGTTATCCGCATCGAACGCTTCGAATTCGCCGGTCAGCTGGCCGGTGAACACGACGCCGCCGGCAGTTGAAAGCACGCCGGAAAACCGCGGGATGTCGCTCGGCACCTGCCATTTCGTTTTGCCGGTGAGCGGATCGATCGCCTTCAGATAGCCGCGCGGGCCATCGGGCCAGAGCCACGAGATATCGGCGCCCCAGTAGGTAAGACCGGGGCGATACTGCACGTCGACCGGCTTGTCGTGCATGCCGAACAACAGTGTGTTCGCGTAGACGAGGCCGGTGGGGGGATTGTACGAAACAGGGCTCCAGTTCTTTGTGCCCATGGCACCCGGCCAGACATCGACTTCCTTGCCCGCGCGGACCTGATCGGTGATCTCGGTCGGCACAGGCTTGCCGGTCTCGATATCGATCCCCTTCGCCCAGGTCTGGTGGGCATATTGATTGGCTGCGATCAGCTTTCCGTTCGTACGGTCGAGCACGTAGAAGAAGCCGTTGCGGTTGGCATCCATCACCACCTTGGTCGGCTTGCCCCCGATGTCGAGCGTCGCCAGCACCATCTCGGCGACACTGTCGTAGTCATACGGATCATTCGGCGAGAACTGAAAGTGCCACTTCATCTGGCCGGTCTTCGGATCGAGCGCGAGGATCGAACAGGTGTAGAGATTATCGCCGGGGTGCTGCGTCGGGTTCCACGATCCGGTGTTGCCAGTACCCCAATAGACGGTGTGCAGCTCGGGATCGAACGATCCGGTGATCCACGAGGAGCCGCCGCCGTGCTGCCACGTATCGCCGGGCCAGCTCTTGCCGTTCGGATCGTCCGGGCCTGCCACCGTGAAGGTTCGCCATAGGTGCTTGCCCGTGCCCGGATCCCAGCCATCGATGAAGCCGCGGATGCCGTATTCGGCGCCGGAAATGCCGGTGATCACCACGCCGTCCGCGATCAGCGGCGCGACGGTCTGCGAGTAGCCGGTCTTGTAGTCGATGACGTTCGATCGCCACAGTTCCTTGCCCGTCGCCGCATCGAGCGCAATCACGTTGGCGTCGAGCGTCGTGCGAAACAGCTTGCCGTCATACAGCGCCGCACCGCGATTGATGATGCCGCAACACACAATGCGCGGCACCTCCGGCGGATATTCGACCTTGGTCTTCCAAATCTGCTCGCCGGTGCGGGCGTTTAGCGCCATTGTCGCGGAGTTGGTGGTGACATAGAGCACGCCCTTGTAAATGAGCGGCTGTGACTCTTCGCTATGGTTGTCGTCGTAGCTGTAGTTCCATACCGGGACAAGGTTTTT
>DATMND010000421.1:0-18416 GCA_035569235.1 Acetobacteraceae bacterium
CTCCTCGGTGTCGAACACCTTGTCGACGATGATCCCGAGACTGCTGGCACCGACCTGCGCGACAACGATGTAGGCACCGCTGTCGTCGTTCTGCGATTCGCCGAGCCCAAGCAGGTCGTTCAGGTTCACCAGCGGCAGCAGCCGGTCGCGCAGGCGCAGCACCGGCGTGTCGTTGATCCGCTCGATCACGGTATCCGCTCCGGCTTCGTTGTGGCCGCGGCCCGCCTCCTTCTGCGCGCGCACCAGTTCCACCACGCTGATCTGGGGAATGGCGAAGCGCTCGCCGCCGGCTGCCACGATCAGCGCGGAGACGATGGCGAGCGTCAGCGGGATCTTGATGATGAAGGTGGTGCCGGCGCCCGGCACGCTTTTCAGCTCGATCGTGCCGCCGATCTTCTCGATGTTGGTCTTCACCACGTCCATGCCGACGCCGCGGCCGGATACGGCGGTCACGACGGCCGCGGTGGAGAAGCCGGCACGGAAGATGAAGCGCTGCAGCTGCGCCTCGGTCATGCCGGCCATTTCCGCCTCGGTTGCCAAGCCGTTCGCCAGCACCTTGGCGCGGATCCTGTCGAGCGGCAGGCCGCGTCCATCGTCGGCGATCTCGATGATGATGTGGCCGCCTTCGTGGTAGGCGTTGAGCGTGATGTGGCCGGTTTCCGACTTGCCTGCGGCGCGGCGCTCGGCCGGTTTTTCCAGGCCGTGATCGCCGCTGTTGCGCACCATGTGAGTCAGCGGGTCCTTGATCAGTTCCAGCACCTGGCGGTCGAGCTCGGTGTCGGCGCCGAGCATGATCAGCTCGATCTTCTTGTCCATCTCACGCGCGACGTCGCGCACCAGGCGCGGCAGCTTGTTCCAGGCGTTGCCGATCGGCTGCATGCGGGTCTTCATCACCCCTTCCTGGAGGTCCGACGTGATGTGCGACAGGCGCTGCAGCGGCACGGTGAAGCCACTGTTTTCCTGCGTGCGGGCAAGCTGAAGCAGCTGGTTCCGGGTAAGCACCAGCTCGCTCACCAGGGTCATCAGGTCTTCCAGTACGTCCACGGTGACCCTGATGGTCTGCTGGGCGGTGATCGGTTCGCCCTGGACGACGTCCGATGCCACTGTCGGTGCGGCAGCCGGCGCCGTTGGAGGTGCCGGTGTCGGAGCGGAAACCTGCACTGCCGCCGGCTGCGGCTCCGTCGGGAGCTGCGGGGCCGGCTCGGTTTCGTCAACCTTCGGCGCCACGGCCGCCGGCGCAGGTGTCCGTTCCGGCGCGGCCTCGCCCGAGGCGGTGGCATTCAGCGCGGCAACCAGTTCGGTGTCATCGCCTGCCGGTTCGCCTCCGGTGGCGGCCAGCCCGGCCAGGATTGCCTTGATCTGATCGACTGCCTTGAGCACCAGGCTGATCATGTCCGGCGTCACCGTAAGGACGCCATCCCTCACCTTGCCGAGCACGTTCTCGGCGGCATGCGCCACGTGCTCCAGCCGCGGCAGGCCTAGAAATCCGCAGGTGCCCTTTATGGTGTGCACCAGGCGGAAGATCAGCGACAGGGTCTCGCCATCGTCCGGCGTGCGCTCCAGCTTCACCAGGGCGACGTCCAGATCGGCCAGGCCCTCGTTGGTCTCGGTCAGAAAATCGGCAAGCAGATCGTCCATGGCAGCCCTCGCGAGCCCGGGAAATCGCGGGCGGGGCGCCATCCTGGTCCGACGCTAGCGAAGAAAGAGTAAACCGAGGGCAGACAATCAGCGGTCAGGGCGGGGACCGGCCATCAAGGATTCCCAAAGGACAGCAGCAGTGGCGGGAGGGCAGTGTCGCCGGCGCCAGCCGGCATCAGCATCGACAGCCGTATGCCGTGCTCGCGCGCAATCAGGGCGGTCAACGGCGCCTGGAGGTGGCGCGCGGTGATCGCGATTGCCCAGCCCTCAGTCTCGTCGGTCAGGCACGCGCCGAACCCCGGCGGCCAGGCCGCTCTTGGACCGGCTATCGTCACCAGCACATTGCTTGCCGGCGAGCCCGACAATGCGACGATGCCGCCGCCGGGCAGGCTCTCGGCTGCCAGCAGCAGCACGTTCAGCAGCAGACGGCCCGCCCCGGGAGCGAATTCCGCGTCCAGGTCCATGCCGAACAGGTCCAGCCGCAGTCGGCGGCTGGCGAACAGACCGTCTGCGAACGTCTTGAGTTGGGCCACGTCCACGGGTTCGCTGTCCTGGCCCCAGGCCGCGCGCAGCAGTCTCAGCCGCTGCGCCAATTCGACCGCTGTATCCTCGGCGACCGTCAGCGTCTCGCTCTCTGCCTGCTCCTCACGGGCGATTTCCAGTACCCCGACGAGCGAACCCAGCAACCCGCTGAGATCATGGCAGAGGCGTGAGCATAGCAATTCAGCCAAATGCAGGGACCCGATCATGCCGCAATACCGCCCATTTCCTCAACGAAGCGATCCCTGTCCAGCCGCGCCAGCCCGCTGGTCGCTTGCAATGCGGGACTGCGAGGGTGGTGACTTCCAGGTTCGCTTACGGTGATACACGCCGAAAGGTTGTGGCCGTGCTAACGATGGCGCAAGCGCTCACCACCGATGCGGCCCGTCCGAGCCACTTGAACCTCGTGCCTGGATGGCGCAAGTCAGTATCGTGAAAGGAGCCGCATTGCCGCATGATTGATCCGTTCGGACGTTCGATCACCTACCTGCGCGTCTCGGTCACCGACCGGTGCGACCTCCGCTGCGTCTATTGCATGGCCGAGGACATGACGTTCCTGCCGAAGCGGGAAGTGCTGTCGCTGGAGGAACTGGACCGCATCTGCGCGGCGTTCATCCGCCTGGGGACCAGCAAGATCCGCATCACCGGCGGCGAGCCTCTGGTCCGGCGCGATGTGATGACCCTGTTCCAGAGCCTTGGGGCGCGGCTTGGCCATGGCCTGAAGGAGCTGGTCGTCACCACCAACGGCACCCAGCTCGCCAAGCTTGCCGGCGGCCTGTACGACGCGGGCGTCCGCCGGATCAATGTCTCGCTCGACACGCTCGATCCACAGAAGTTCAGCGACATCACCCGCCGCGGCAAGATCGGCCAGACGCTGGACGGCATCTTCGCCGCCAAGGAGGCCGGGCTTGCGATCAAGATCAATGCGGTCGCGATGAAGGACGTGAACGAGGACGAGTTCGACGAGCTGCTCGCCTGGTGCGGCGATCATGGGTTCGATCTCTGCCTGATCGAGACGATGCCGATGGGCGAGATCACCGGCGACAGGACCGATCAGTATCTGCCGCTCTCCATCGTGCGCTCGCGCCTGCGCAGGCGCTGGACGCTGCAGGAGACCGACTACCGGACCGGTGGGCCAGCGCGGTATTTCGACGTGGCGGAGACCGGCCAGCGCATCGGCTTCATCACGCCGATGACCCACAATTTCTGCGAGGGCTGCAACCGCGTTCGGCTGACCTGCACCGGGACCCTTTATATGTGCCTGGGCCAGGACGACCAGGCCGACCTGCGCCGCGTGCTGCGCGACGGCGCGACCGATGCCGAGCTGGAAGATGCGATCCGCGAGGCGATCAGCCGCAAGCCCAAGGGGCATGACTTTGTGATCGACCGCCGCCACGACCGTCCGGCGGTGGCGCGGCACATGAGCGTCACCGGCGGCTGACCGACGGCGATTGGTTCGCCACCCTTGGCCTGCCCCGCCACTGCTCCTAGGGTGGCGGTCAAAGCAAAGGGAACTGGTGATGCGCGGTAACCTCGGGGGCGTGCTTCTGGCGGCGGGGTTGATGGTGAGCGTCCCCGCAATGGCACAGAAATCAGCCGACACGCTTCGCATCACCTGGCGCGACGCCATTCCGGACGTCCTGCCCTATTACAACCAGCTTCGCACCGGCATCGTCCTCGGTCATCAGGCCTGGGACTCGCTGGTGTATCGCGATCCCGAAACATTCCAGGTCAGGCCGCTGCTGGCCGAGTCCTACAAGTGGGCGGACGAGACGACGCTTGAATTCGTCCTGCGGAAGAACGTCACCTTTCACAACGGAGACAAGCTCACCGCCGATGATGTCGCGTACACCATCAATACGATCCTCAGCGACAAGCAGGTCTCCACACCCAGCAACTATTCGTACATCGACCACGCGACCAGGATCGATGACACCCATGTGCGCGTCGAACTGAAGCGCGTATTTCCGGCTGCGCTCGATTACCTGGCGATGACGCTGTATGTCATGCCGAAGGCATATCGCGAGAAGGTCGGTCCGCTGGAATACTCGCGCAACCCAATTGGCTCCGGCCCGTACAAGATCACCAAGGTCAACGGCGCCACGCAAATCGATCTGGAGCGCTATGACGGCTATTTTGCCGACAGCCCGAAGGGCAAGCCGCCGATCAGCAAGCTCGTGATCCATCAAGTTCCGGATTCCGCCACCGAAATGGCTGAGCTGTTGGGCGGACGCGCTGACTGGATCTGGAAGTTCAGTCCGGACCAGTTCGACGCGGTTGCCCAGATGCCGACCATTCAGGCCGTACGCGGGGATTCCATGCGCATCGAGTTCCTCGGCATGGATGCGGCCGGCCGCACCGGCGCCGACAATCCGCTGACCAAGGAGAAGGTGCGCGAGGCAATCTTCTACGCGATCGACCGCGCCACAATGGCAAAGCAGCTCATGCAGGGCGGCTCGCGTCCCCTGGATGCGCCCTGCTATCCGACGCAGTTCGGTTGCGACGCCGCCGCGGCGGTCCACTATCCGTACGATCCGGCGAAGGCGAAGCAGCTGCTGGCGGACGCCGGCTATCAGAACGGTTTTGATACCGAACTGGTGACGCCCGACCTGCCGCAATGGGCCGGTGCGGTGCAGGGCTATCTGATGGCGGTCGGCATCAACGCCAGGGTAAGCGCCCTGCAGGCCGGCGCGTGGGTGCAGCGCTCGCTCGCCGGGCAGAATCCGATCGAACTGAGTAACTGGGGCAGCTATTCGGTCAACGACGTGTCCGCCATCCTGCCCAACTTCTTTACCTTCACGCCGGGTGACTACGTGCGCGATCCAGATCTGAAGAAGCTGGTGGAGGCCGGTGGCGCGACCGTCGATGCCGACCAGCGGCGCAAGGCGTACAGCGCAGCGATCAAGCTGATCACCGAGAAGGCGTATTGGCTGCCGATGTTCACTCACACGGTGACCTACGGCTTCTCGAAGCAGCTCAACTTCAAGTCCTATCCGGACGAGCTGCCGCGCTTCTTCCTGAGCAGTTGGAAGTAGCCGGTCAGTCTCCCGGATTTGTGTATCGATCAAGAGGAACCGCGCTTTAGGATGCGGCCGACAATCGGGAGGAAACAAACATGACCAACGAAGCTGCTGCGTCGCGGCGCAGCATCGTCACGGGACTCGCCGGTACGTTCGGCGCTGCTTTGCTGGCCCCGGCCGCCGCGCTGGCGCAGCAGCCGAGCGCAGCGATGGGCACCCCGCCATCCGTCATCACCAATCCGCCACGGCAGTGGGGACGCGGCGCGCCGCCGGAGATCTATCCGGATCCCGACATCATCGTCATCGATCCCTCATTCCGGCAGTACCTGCTCGGCATAACCGCGATCCATCGCGTGGGAACCGGCTTCCTGTGGGCCGAGGGGCCTGCCTGGTCGAACGAGGGTCAGTACTTCGTGTTCAGCGATGTGCAGGGCAACACGCAGTATCGCTTCCTGTGGGACAATCGACGGGTGACTCCGTACCGCAAGCCGTCCAACAATAGCAACGGCAATTCCTTCGACTTCCAGGGACGCCAGCTCTCGACCGAGGATTTCTTCCGCCGCGTGGTGCGCTGGGAGCACGACGGCACGATGACGGTGATTGCAGACTCCTTCGAAGGCAAGCCGCTGAACTCGCCGAATGATCTGGTGCCGCATCCAGACGGCAGCATCTGGTTCACCGACCCGCCCTATGGCGACACGCTGTCAGAAGGTCATCCGGATGAAGCCGGCGGCCCAACCAACCCGCAAGGTCTGCTCAACCCGCGCATCGGCGCTGAAAATGCCGGGGCGATTGGCGGAACCAAACGCCAACTGCCGAATGCAGTCTATCGCTGGGATCCGAGCGGCAACCTCGACGTCGTGGTCACCGAGCAGCAGCTCAAGAACCCAAATGGGATCTGCTTCGCACCCGATTACAAGACTCTGTACGTTATCAGCACCGGCAAGGGACCGGGCGACAGCCATGACGGCGGCACGCGTACGATCCATGCGTTCGATGTGCAGGGCACCAAAGTCGCCAACCAGCGCGAGTTCCTGGACATGACCGTGGACGGTGTGCATTGCGGTCCCGACGGCATGCGCGCCGACGTGTTCGGAAACCTGTGGTGCAGTTCGAACGCGCCGCTCGGCTATGCCGGCGTGCTGGTGTACAACGCGCAGGGCAAGCTGATCGGCCGCATCCGTCTGCCGGAGGTATGCGCCAATGTCGCGTTCGGCGGGCCGAAGCGCAACAACCTGCTGATGTGTGCGAGCCAGTCGATCTATATGCTGCAGGTGCAGACGCAGGGAGCCGCGCCGGGGTGAGTCAAGGCAGGCTCAGCGCCATCTCGCCCTTGAAGGCGTGGATCAGCCGCCGTCGCTGGAAGCGCCAGCCGTCCGGCTGCTTGACCAGCACGTCGTCATAGGTGCCGCAGACTGAAGGGAAGGGGCCGTTCGCGCCTTCGACCATCACCAGGTAGTTCGAACGGGCCGTGGCGTGCGTGCCGTTACAGTCGATGATGCTGTTCATCACGTAGTGCACGCGACGCGGCTGCGGCGGCACCGACTGCTGGAGCCACGCTGCGATATCCGCCGGACCTTTTGCAGTGCGATATGGCGCGATCCATTCGCCGTCCTCGGCGAACAGCGCCGCCAGTTCGACAAACCGCCCCTCGTCCATGCAGAAGCAATAGCGGTGCAGCACTTCGCGGATCGCGTCCTTGTCCTCGAGCAGCGTTGTCATGGCGCGATCCGTGCGGCGCGCGCCTGCTGCATCAGCCGCTTCATCCGCGACACCACCGCGGGCAAACCATCGATGATCGCCTGGCCAATCAGGAAATGGCCGATGTTGAGCTCCACCACCTCGGGCAGCGCTGCGACGGGACCGACATTGTCGAACGTCAGTCCGTGGCCGGCGTGGCATTCCAGGCCAAGCGACGTCGTCAACGTGGCCGCCGCGCGGAGGCGATCGAGTTCGCCGGACTTGCCCTCCGCATAACTGCCAGTGTGCAGTTCCACCACCGCTGCGCCGACATCGGCCGCAGCATGAAGCTGCGCCGGATCCGGGTCGATGAACAGCGAGACCCTGATGCCGGCAGCGGTCAGCATCGCGACGACAGGACGCAGTGCGTCGATGTTGCCGGCGACGTCGAGGCCGCCTTCGGTGGTGACCTCCTCGCGCTTTTCCGGAACCAGACAGCTTGCGTGCGGGCGCACCTGGCAGGCGATCGCGGTCATCTCGGCGGTCGCTGCCATTTCCAAATTCAGCGGCTTGCCGATCGCAGCGCGGATCCGGCGCACGTCATCGTCGCGGATGTGCCGACGATCCTCGCGCAGATGGATGGTGATGCCATCGGCACCGGCGGCAATGGCGGCCAACGCGGCATCCAGCGGATCGGGATGCGCGCCGCCGCGAGCGTTGCGTACGGTGGCAACGTGGTCAACGTTCACGCCGAGGCGAAGCGGTGTCATGCCGTGTTCCTCATGGATGTCGCGCGACGTTCGGCGAGAGTCGCGGCGAGTTCGATCGCGGCGATCAGACTGGACGGATCGGCGATGCCCTTGCCGGCGATATCGTACGCCGTTCCGTGATCCGGCGAGGTGCGCACGATCGGCAGGCCAAGCGTGACATTTACCCCATGGTCCATGTCGAGGGTCTTGAGCGGGATCAGCGCCTGGTCGTGGTACAGGCAGATCGCTGCATCGTAGCGGGCGCGTGCTTTCGCGGTGAACATCGTGTCGGGCGGCCATGGGCCGGACACTTCGATGCCGGCCGCGCGCAACGCGGCGATCGCGGGGCCGATGATCGTGGACTCCTCGTCGCCGAGCGCGCCCTGTTCGCCCGCGTGCGGATTCAGTCCGGCGACCGCGAGACGTGGCCGAGCGATGCCGAAATCGCGTTGCAGCGCGATGGCGGTTGTGTGCGCGGCAGAGACGATGGCATCGGTGGTCAGCATGGCGATCGAGTTGCGCAGCGAGGCGTGCACGGTGACCGGAACGACGCGCAACGACGGGCTCGCCAGCATCATGATCTGCTTGCCGTGCGCACCGGTCAGCACGGCGAGGAATTCGGTGTGGCCGGGATAGGCGAAACCGGCGTCGTACAGTGCGGCCTTGTTGATCGGGTTGGTCACCACGCCGCTGGCAGCGCCACGCAATGCGAGCGCAGCGGCGCGCTCGATGGATGCGATCACCGCCGTGGCGTTCGCCTTGTCGGGGTGGCCGGGCCGAGGCGTGTTCGCCAGATTGATCGGCAGCACGGGGAGGGCGATCGCAAATACCGCGCCGGCCTCATCCGGCGACGCAACGGTCGCGATCGGCACGTCGAGAAACAGCGCACGTGTCAATGCAGCGAGCCGTTCCGGATTATCGAGTGCGACGAAACGTTGGTTGCCATTGTGCAACGCCAGCCAGGCACGCAGCGTCAGTTCGCCCCCGATGCCGGCGGGGTCTCCCATGGTCAGGGCAAGAACAGTCACCCCTCACCCCAACCCTCTCCCCCAAGGGGAGAGGGAGTAGTGTTGCGAATACAACTCCCCCTCCCCTTGCGGGAGGGGGCAGGGGGAGGGGGTGCCACCAATGTCATCCCATCAGATATGCAACGCCCGACCGGCGACTGCCAGGGCTGCCTCCTTTACCGCCTCGTTCAAACTTGGATGCGCGTGGCAGGTCCGCGCGACATCCTCGGCCGACGCACCAAACTCCATCGCAGTCGTCAGTTCCGCAATCAGCGTCCCCGCATCGGGGCCGATGATATGCGCGCCCAGCACACGGTCCGTCGTCTTGTCGGCGAGGATCTTCACGAACCCATCCGTCTCGCCCATGGCGCGCGCACGGGCGTTCGCGGTGAACGGGAACTTTCCAACGTTGTAGGCCACGCCTGCGGCTTTCAGTTCCTCCTCGGTCTGGCCGACGGCAGCGACCTCCGGCCACGTATAGACCACGCCGGGAATTGCGCCGTAGTTCACATGCCCCGCCTGGCCGGCCAGCCGTTCGGCAAGTGCGACACCTTCCTCCTCCGCCTTGTGCGCCAGCATCGGACCCGCGATGGCGTCGCCGATCGCATAGATGCCGGGGATGTTGGTGGCGTAGTGTTCGTCGGTCCTCACCCGGCCGCGTTCGTCCAGCGCCACACGGGCATCGGCTAGCCCGACGCCATCGGTAAATGGCCGGCGCCCAATAGACAGCAGTACGATGTCGGCCTTCAGCTCCTCCGCGTTGCCGCCCTTCGCAGGTTCGATGGTCAGCGTGACGCCGTCATTACCCTTGCGCGCACCGGTCACCTTCATGCCGAGCCGGAACTTGATGCCCTGTCGGGTCAGGATGCGCTCGAACGCCTTGGCGATCTCGCCGTCCATCGTGGGAACGATGCGGTCGAGGAACTCCACCACCGTCACCTGCGCGCCGAGCCGTCGCCACACGCTGCCGAGTTCGAGCCCGATATAGCCGCCGCCGATCACCACAAGATGCCCGGGCACCTTGTCCAGTTCCAGCCCGCCGGTGGAGGTGACGATCTGCTTCTCGTCCACGTCCACCCCGGCGAGCGGCACGCTTTCGCTGCCGGTGGCGATGACGATGTGCTTCGCGTCGTAGGTGGTGCCGTCCACATCGACCTTGCCGGGGCCGATGATGCGGCCGGTGCCCTTCAGCCAGGTCACCTTGTTCTTGCGGAACAGGAATTCCACGCCCTTTGTATTGGCGGAGACGACTTCGTCCTTGCGTGCCTGCATGCGTGCAAGGTCGAGTTTGACCCCGTCCACCAGCACTCCATGGTCCTTCAATGCGTGGGCGGCGTGGTGGAATTCCTCGGATGATTGCAGCAGTGCCTTGGACGGAATGCAGCCGATGTTCAGACAGGTGCCGCCGAGCGTCGCGCGTTTCTCCACGCAGGCGACCTTCATGCCGAGCTGCGCTGCCCGGATGGCACAGACGTAGCCGCCGGGGCCGGAGCCGATGATGATGACATCGAAGGAGTCGGGCATGCGTGCACCCCACCTCACCCTGACGCTCTCCGCCCCAGGGCGGAGAGGGGATTCGGGCGTCTACAGTTCCAGCAGCAACCGGCGCGGATCCTCCACGCCTTCCTTCACCCGCACCAGGAACGACACCGCCTCGCTGCCATCGACGATGCGGTGATCGTAGCTCAGCGCGAGATACATCATCGGCCTGATCTCGACCTTGCCGCCGATCGCCATCGGCCGCTCCTGGATCTTGTGCATTCCCAGAATTCCCGACTGCGGCGGATTCAAAATCGGCGTGGACATCAGCGACCCGTACACACCGCCATTGGTGATGCTGAACGTGCCGCCGGTCAGCTCCTCCAGCTTCAGCGCACCGTCACGCGCGCGGCGGCCGAAATCAGCGATGGCTCGCTCGATGTCCGCAAAGCTCATCGCATCGACGTCGCGGATCACCGGCACCACCAGTCCGGCCGATCCGCCGACCGCTATGCCCATATGGACAAAATTCTTGTAAACGATGTCGTCGCCGTCGATTTCGGCATTCACCGCGGGGAATTCCTTCAGCGCGGCGACGCACGCCTTCACGAAGAACGACATGAACCCGAGCCGCGCGCCGTTGTGCTTCTTCTCGAACGCCTCGCGGTATTCGCGGCGCAGCGCCAAAACCGCGGACATGTCCACCTCGTTGAAGGTGGTGAGCATTGCCGCGGTGTTCTGCGCCTCTTTCAGCCGTGCCGCGATGGTGCGCCGCAGCCGCGTCATGCGCACCCGCTCTTCGCGTGGCTGTTCCACGCGCGGCGGCCTGGCCACAGGAACCGGCGCGGTCGGGGCAGGGCGATCGAGGAACGCCAGCACGTCGCCCTTGGTGATCCGCCCGTCCTTGCCGCTGCCGGGCCCGATCTGCGCGGGCGAAACATGTTGCTCCTCGATCAGCTTGGCCGCGGCCGGCATCACCTGAAGTTGGGCCGGCGGGCTGGCTGGGCGTGTGACGGGACCCAGCGGTCTAGGGGGCGGATGCACGCCAGCGGGCGGATTGGCAGCCGCCCGCTGGCGTGCAGGTGCAGGTGCAGATTGGGCCGGCTTGGCGATCTGCCCTGCGCCGGCCTCCAGTGTGGCCAGCAGCGCGCCGACCGGCACCTCGCTGCCCTCCGCCGCCACGATCGAACTCAGCACACCGGCGGCCGGCGCGGTGACCTCCACCGTGACCTTGTCGGTCTCCAGTTCCACCAGCGGCTCGTCGGCTGCCACCGCGTCACCCTCATGCTTCATCCATCGCCCGACAGTCGCGGACGTGACGCTTTCGCCCAGAGTGGGCACGTTGATCTCGGTCGCCATTACGCGTGCTTCCCTTCAGCCGATGCCCAGCGCGGCGGCGACCAGCGTCGCCTGCTCACGCGTATGCACGCGCGCCTGGCCGGTCGCCGGGCTCGCCGCTGCCTCGCGTCCGACGTAGGCAGGCCGCGTCACCTTGATGTCCAGCCGGCTCAGCACCTTTTCCAGCCGCCGGTCGATGAAGTTCCAGGCGCCCATGTTTTCCGGCTCCTCCTGGCACCACACCACGTCGGCGTTGTGGTACGGCGTCAGCACCCGGCCCAGTGTGTTCTCCGGGAACGGGTACAATTGCTCCAGGCGGATGATCGCAACATCCGTCTCCTCGTGCGCCCGTCGCTCCGTCAGCAAGTCGTAGTAAACCTTGCCGCTGCAGATCACCACGCGGCGCACCTTGTCCGGCGGCGCGATGGCGTCGATCTCCGGAATGACGAACTGGAACCGGCCATCGCTCATGTCAGCCAGCGACGACACCGCAAGCTTGTGCCGCAGCAGCGACTTGGGCGTAAATATCACCGCCGGTTTGCGGAAGTTGCGGTGCAGCTGACGGCGAAGCGTATGGAAATAGCTGGCCGGGGTGGTCGGGTTGCACACCCACATGTTGCGTTCAGCGCAGAGCTGCAGATAGCGCTCGATGCGCGCAGAGGAATGCTCCGGCCCCTGACCCTCGTAGCCGTGCGGCAGAAGCAGCGTCACGCCGGACATGCGCAGCCACTTGGTCTCGCCCGAGGCGATGAACTGGTCGATGATCGGTTGCGCGCCGTTGGCGAAATCGCCGAACTGCGCCTCCCACAGCACCAGCGTGCGTGGTTCGGCGAGCGAGTAGCCATACTCAAAGCCGAGCACGCCGGCCTCGGACAGCAGCGAGTTGTAGATTTCGATCTTAGCCTGCTCAGGGGCGATGTTGTTCAGCGGGATGTATTCGTTCTGGTTGGTCTGGTCGATCAGCACCGCATGGCGCTGGCTGAACGTGCCGCGCTGCGTGTCCTCGCCGGACAGGCGAATGCGGCTGCCCTCCAGCAGCAGCGAGCCGAACGCCAGCGCCTCTCCAGTCGCCCAATCGATGCCGCCGCCGCTTTCCACCATTGCCTGCTTGGCTTCCAGCTGGCGGCGGATACGCGGATGCACCTCGAACCCGGCGGGCACGCGCGACAGCACATGGCCGATCCGCTTCAGCGTGGTCTCGGAGACGGAGGTGGTTTCCTCCTGACGTTCGAATTCGATGTCCGCCGGATGGAATCCGGACCAGTGGCCCTCCAGCCAATCCGCCTTGTTCGGCTTGTAGGCCTTCGCCGCCTCGTTTGCCGCCTCCATCGCAGCCTGGAATTCGTCCCACATTGTCCGCGCTTCCGCCGCGGGCACAACACCCTCTGCCGCCAGTCGTTCGGCGTATAATGTGCGCGTGGTCTTCTTGGCGGCGATCGCGCGATACATCTCCGGCTGGGTGAACGCCGGTTCGTCGGTTTCATTGTGGCCGTGGCGGCGATAGCAGACGATGTCCAGCACGATGTCGGCGGCGAAGCGCATGCGGAATTCGGCCGCCATGCGCGAGCAGAACATCACCGCCTCGGGGTCGTCGCCATTGACGTGCAGGATCGGCGCCTGGATCGACTTCGCCACGTCGGTGCAATAAAGCCCGGAATAGGCGTGTGCCGGCACGGTGGTGAAGCCAATCTGGTTGTTGACGATCACATGCACCGTGCCGCCGGTGCGGTAGCCGATGAGCTGGCTCATCGCCAGCGTCTCATACACAAGGCCCTGGCCGGCGAACGCCGCGTCGCCGTGCATCAGGATCGCCATCACCGAACTGCGCCGCTGCGTGTCGCCGGCGGTGTCCTGCCGCGCACGCACCTTGCCCACCACGACGGGGTTCACCGCTTCCAGATGCGACGGGTTGGGCTGCAGCGAGATGTGCACGCTGCGTCCATCGATATCCACGTCAGTCGATGTGCCGAGATGGTATTTGACATCGCCCGAACCCTGCACATCGTCCGGCTTGAAGCTCTCGCCACCGAATTCGGAGAACACCGCGGTGAACGGCTTCTGCACGATGTTGACCAGCGTGTTGAGCCGGCCGCGATGCGGCATGCCGATCGCGATCTCGTTCACGCCTTGGGCGGCCACCGTCTCGATGACTGTGTGCAGCGCCGGGATGGTGACCTCGCCGCCTTCCAGCCCGAACCGCTTGGTGGTGACGTAGCGCTTCTGGCAGAACACCTCGAAGCCTTCGGCCTCGGTGAGCTGCTGCAGCATGCGGCGTTTCTCGTGCGGACCGAAGGCGGTGTGCCACGGCGCGCCTTCCACGCGGCGCTGGATCCACGATTTCTGGTCGGGGTCCTGGATGTGCATGAACTCGACGCCGATCGGGCCGCAATAGGTGTCGCGCAGGATCTGCATGATCTCCCGCAACGTGGCGGTCTCGCGGCCCAGCACGTTGTCGATGAAGATCGGCTTGTCCATATCGGCGTCGGTGAAGCCGTAGGAGCGTGGGTCCAGTTCCGAATGCGGCGGCGGGATGGTCAGCCCGAGCGGATCCAACCGCGCCTCCAGATGGCCGCGCACGCGGTAGGAGCGGATCAACATCAGCGCGCGCAACGAGGCGATGGTGGCGGCGCGGATCTGCTCGCCGGACATCGGCGCGGGGCGCGTTCCGGGGGCGGCGGCTGGACGTGCGGCCACCTCCGGCTCCAGTGTCGGATGATGCGGCGCCCACGAAGCGCCGGTGGCATCCTCCAAAACAGCGCGTGCGTCGTCGTTCAGCGCGCTGAACAGCTCGCCGAAGGTCGGATCGACGGATGCCGGGTCGGTTGCCCAGCGCGCGTACTGCTCGCCGAGGAATGCGGCGTTCGCGCCGCTGAAGGCGGAAGCCAGGATGTCGACGCCAGCCATTGCTTGCGGTTCCCCAATCGTCGTGCGCGGCATAACCGCACCGGGCGGCAAACGAAACCCCTTTTCGGGCGGCGCGGCCGGGCGACAAGCCCAAATGCGACGGCCGGGCGGGTTTTCAAGTCCGGGGGGTCTGGGGCCTCAGGCCCCAGCGGGTCCAGGGCGGAGCCCTGGCCTGATGCTTTTGCTTTCTGCACCACCCGCCCGAAAGGGGCCAACCTCCCGATTAGGTGATCGCGCCGCCGGTCATGTGGCGAGTTCCCGCCTGCCCACGGCCGGGCCATATGCTGCTGGCAAACGGCCCGTTCCGGCCCAGAACACCCAGGGGATATTCCAATGACAGTGCTGTCCGGACCGACGCGTCCCCACTTGCGCGCCATAGCCGCGCTGGGCGCGGTGCTCGGGCTCATCATCGTCACGTCCGCCGCTAGGGCCCAGGCCACGCCGCCGCAGGTGACGGTCGCCGTCCCGTTCGCCAGCCGCGTCGCGCAATGGGACGAATTCACCGGCCGCTTCGAGGCCGTGCAGCGCGTCGAGGTGCGCCCGCGCGTCTCCGGCTACATTGACAAGGTGAATTTCCGTGACGGCATCACCGTCAAGGAGGGCGACCTGCTGTTCACCATCGATCAGCGCCCCTTCCGGCTTTCCGTCGAGTCGGCCGAGGCCGACGTTATCCGCACCAAGGCGCTGGTCGTGCTGGATGAGGCCGACTACGAGCGCGCCCAGCAACTGGTGAAGACCGCGGCGACGCCGGTGCGCGAACTCGATCAGCGGAAGGCCAACCTCGACATCGCCCGCGCACAGGAAATGTCGGCGGAGGCTGCTTTGCGCACCGCACAGCTCAACCTCGAATGGTGCGAGGTCCGCGCGCCGATTGCCGGCCGCATCTCCGACCGGCGCGTCGACCCCGGCAACCTCGTGACCGGCGGCCAGAACGGGGCCACGCTGCTGACCACGATCGTCACCCTTGCTCCGATCTATTTCGTGTTCGAAGGCTCCGAGGCCGATTACATCCGCTACACGCGCATGAGCGTCGAAGGGCAGCGGCCATCATCGCGCGATGTCGCCAATCCGGTGACGGTGCGCCTGGCCGACGAGACCGAATTTCTGCATCGCGGCGTCATGAACTTCGTCGACAACGAGGTTAACGCGCATTCCGGCACGATCCGCGGCCGGGCGATCTTCGACAACAAGGACCTCTTCCTGACGCCAGGCACGTTCGGGCGCCTGCGCCTTTATGGCGGCCCGCTCGATGCGCTGCTGGTGCCGGATACCGCGGTGGTGTCGGACCAGGCGCAGAAGACCGTGTTGACGGTGGACGGGGACAGCAAGGTCGTCGCCAAGCCGGTGACCTTGGGCGGCATGGCGCTGGGGCTGCGCGTCATCGCCTCGGGCCTTGCGCCGACCGATCGGGTGGTGATCGCCGGCGTCGCCAACCCGTTCGTCCGCGCCGGTGTGACGGTCGCGGCACGCGGGGGCGAAATCCGTCCGACCGACCGCGAGATGGCGGCGGACTAGCCGGATGCGGTTCTCGCATTTCTTCATCGACCGGCCGATCTTCGCCGCGGTGCTGTCGATTCTGATCACCATCGCCGGCGCGCTGGTCCAGCGCACACTGCCGATCTCCGAGTATCCGGAGATCGCACCGCCCACCGTCAGCATCCGCGCCAGCTATCCGGGCGCATCGGCTGAGGTGCTCGCACAGACCGTCGCCACGCCGATCGAGCAGGAGGTGAACGGCGTTGACAACATGCTGTACATCAACTCGCAATCGGTCGGCGACGGCACGCTGACGATCAACGTGGTGTTCCGGCCGGGCACCGACGTCGATACCGCGCAGGTGCTGGTGCAGAACCGCGTCTCGGTCGCCGTGCCGCGCCTGCCCGACGACGTGCAGCGGCTCGGCGTCACCGTGCGCAAGGCCTCGCCCGACCTGATGATGGTCGTGCACATGGTCTCGCCGGACGGCTCGCACGACCAGCAATACATTTCAAATTATGCGACGCTCTACATCAAGGACGCGCTGGCGCGGGTGGACGGCGTCGGCGATGTCAACGTGTTCGGCGCGCGCGACTACTCGATGCGGGTGTGGCTGGATCCCGGCAAGGTCGCGGCCCGCGGCTTGACCGCCGAGGACGTGGTGGACGCGGTGCGCGCGGCCAATCTGCAGGTCGCGGCGGGCGCCATCAACCAGCCGCCGGCGCGTTCGACGGGGGCGTTCCAGGTCTCGGTGCAGACGCTCGGACGACTCACGGACATCGAGCAGTTCGGCGACATCGTCGTGCGCGCCGATCCAGGCCTTGGCTTCGTGCGCATCCGCGACATCGCACGCGTCGAACTGGGCTCGCAGGACTATACGGTGAACGCCTATCTCGGCAAGGACGTGGCGACCGCGATCGTCATCTACCAGCGCCCGGGCTCGAATGCGCTGACCACGGCGGCGGCGATCCTGCGGACTATGGAAGCGGCGAAGCAGGATTTTCCAGCCGGCCTCGACTACCGCGTGGTCTATAATCCCACCGAGTTCATCCAGCAGTCGATCGACGAGGTGGTGCGGACGCTCTTCGAGGCGCTCGGCCTCGTAGTCTGCGTGGTGATCCTGTTCCTGCAAACCTGGCGCGCCGCGATCATCCCGGTGATCGCCATCCCCGTGTCCTTGGTCGGCTGCTTCCTGGTGATGGGGCTGGTCGGCATCTCATTCAACACGCTGTCGCTGTTCGGACTGGTGCTGGCGATCGGCATCGTGGTGGACGACGCCATCGTCGTGGTCGAGAACGTCGAGCGCTATCTGCGCCAGGGCATGACGCCGAAGGAGGCGGCGCACAGGACCATGGACGAGGTCGGCAGCGCGCTGATCGCGATCGCGCTGGTGCTGTGTGCAGTATTCATCCCGACGACGTTCATCACCGGGCTGCAGGGCTCGTTCTATCGGCAGTTCGCGATCACCATCGTCGCGGCGACGCTGATCTCCGCCTTTGTCTCGCTGACCCTGTCGCCGGCGCTGGCGGCGGTGCTGCTGCGGCCGCACACGCACGAACCGAAGCGCACGCTGCTGTTTCGCCTGGGCGCGCCGGTGCGGCAGTTCTTCGCTGGCTTCAACTGGATGTTCGAGCATCTGTCGTCGGGCTACGGCAGGCTGGTGGGCCGCCTGGTGCGCATCGGCGTCGTCATGCTGGTGGTGTACGGCGGGCTGATCTACGCCGCCTACGACCGGCTTGCGGCCACGCCGACCGGCCTCATCCCGCAGCTCGATCGCGGCTACCTGATCGCGGTGTTCCAACTGCCACCGGGCGCGTCGCTGGCGCGCACCGATTCGGTGATCCGCCGCGCATCGGCCATCATCCTGCAGCAGCCGGGGGTACAGAATTCGGTGGCCTTCGCAGGCTTCGACGGCGGCACCTTCACCAACGCACCCAATGCCGGCGTGATCTTCATTCCGTTCCGGCCGTTCGCCGAGCGCGTCGCCAAAGGGCTATCATCGGCCAGGATCGCCACCGAGGTGCGCGAGCAGCTCGCGCAGCTCGACGATGCGTTCAGCTTCGTGCTGGAGCCGCCCTCCGTGCCGGGTATCGGCACGGGCGGCGGGTTGAAGCTCTATGTGCAGGACCGCACCGGCAACGGGCTGCCGGCGCTGGAGCGCGCGACCTGGGACATCGCCGGCGCGGCGGCGAAGATGCCGGGCTTTACCCAGGCGTTCACGCTGTTCAACACGCACACACCGCAGATCTATGCGGACATCGACCGCACCAAGGCGGAGCTGCTGCAGGTGCCGATCGACCGCGTGTTCCAGACGCTGTCGGTGTATATGGGATCATTCTACATCAACGACTTCAACCTGCTCGGCCGCATCTATCAGGTCGCGGCGCAGGCGGATAATCCGTTCCGGGTAACCTTGCGCGACGTGGAGAACCTCAAGACCCGCAACAACAACGGCGACATGGTGCCGATCGGCTCGGTCGCCACGTTCCGCGACACCACCGGCCCGTTCCGCGTGCCGCGCTACAACCTGTACCCAGCAGCCGAGATCCAGCTTCAGCTCGCGCGCGGCTTCGCTTCGGGCCAGG
>DATMND010000422.1:0-86378 GCA_035569235.1 Acetobacteraceae bacterium
CGTGGTCCAGAACCCGGCCTGCTTGATGCCGTGTTTCTCCCACAGGTTGAGCGTGATCGTGTCGAAACGCTTCAACAGATCGGGCAGGCGGCCGGGTACACACTCATAGACACGCAGTTCATAAAGCATCGCGGTTTCCTCCTCGCTGTTGATCCCAGTCGATCAGTGTGCGGCCGGTTGCCGCCATCGGCAACCCGGTCAGAACCGCTCCACCCAGGGTCGCAGTTCCAGTTCCCAGGTCCAGGCGCTGCGCGGCTGCTGCACCACATTCCAGTAGCTCGCGGCGATCGCATCGGGATCCAGCATGCTGTCCGGCTTGTCCGCGGGTTCCGTCCGGCCCGGATTGCGGATCGCGCCGTCGATGACGAAATGCGCGATGTGGATGCCCTGCGGCGACAACTCGCGCGCCATGCTCTGCGCCAACCCGCGCAATGCGAACTTGCCCATCGCGAACGGCGCCGACAGCGGGTAGCCCTTCACGCTGGCGGATGCGCCGGTGAACAGGATCGCGCCCGATCCGCGCGGCAGCATGTGGCGCGTCGCCTGCTGGCCGACCAGGAAGCCGCCATACGCGCTCACCGCGATCGCCCGCGCCACTGCCTCCGGATCAAGCTCCGCCACCGGACCGCGCGCCCGTGCGCTGGCGTTGTAGACCACGATGTCGGGCGCGCCCTGCGTCGCGATCACCGCATCGAACAGGCCACCGACTTCCTCGGGTTCTGCCGCCTCGCATGCGAACGTCGTCGCCGCCGTCTCGCCGGCCAGCACGGCCAGGCGGTCCGGATTGCGCGACGCCAGCGCCACCTGCAATCCGTTGCGGGCGAACAGCCGCGCCAGCGAGGCACTCAATCCGCTTCCCGCCCCCACAATGAGGGCCGATCGCATCTCCATGGCACTACCTCCGCGCTTTCTCTGTCCCCGGACTTCCGGGTTGCCTATCATCACCGGAAACCGCGGCAAGAAAAGCCGCCCGGCAAACCGGAGGCACGTCATGTTGGGACTGATGCAGCAGCAGCCGCTTCTTATCTCGTCGCTGCTCATGCATGCGGCACGGCACCACGCGAACGCCGAGGTGGTGTCCGCGACCGGCCAGGGCACAACGCAGCATTCCACCTGGGCGACGACTGAAAGCCGGGCGAGGCAGCTGGTGCGCGTGCTGCAAGGCCTGGGCGTGCAGGCGCAGGACCGCGTTGGCACGCTCGCCTGGAACGACTGCCGCCATCTGGAGATCTACTACGCGACGTCGGGCATGCAGGCGATCTGCCACACCATCAATCCCCGCCTCGCGCCCGACGACATCGCCTATATCATCGGCCATGCCGGCGACAGCGTGCTGTTCGTCGATCCGGGTTTTGCCGCGCTGATCGGCGGCATCGCCAGCAAGATCAAGGACAGCGTCCGCGCCATCGTGATGATGACTGACGCCGCCGGCATGCCGGTGCTCGATCTGCCAGGCGGCATGCGCCTGCTCTGCTACGACGATCTGATGGATGCGGCCGACGATGACTACGCGTGGCCGACCTTCGACGAGAACACCGCGAGCGCGCTCTGCTACACGTCCGGCACAACCGGTCGGCCGAAGGGCGTGCTGTACAGCCACCGCTCGACGGTGATCCACGCCTATGCCGTCGCGCTGCCGGACGTGCTGTCGCTGCGCACCACCAGCCGCATCCTGCCCGTCGTGCCGATGTTCCACGTCAATGCCTGGGGAATTCCCTATGCCACCGCGCTGACCGGCGCCGCGTTGGTGCTGCCGGGGCGGCATCTGGACGGCGCCAGCCTCGCGCGCCTGCTCAACCAGGAACACGTGACGATGACCTGCGGCGTACCGACCGTCTGGCTCGGCCTGCTGCAGCATCTGCGCGCCAGCGGGGAAAAACTGGCGACGGTGACGCGGATCATGACCGGCGGTTCTGCCGCGCCGCCGCTGCTGATCGAGGCGTTCCGCGACGAATTCGGCGTTACGGTCGAGCATGGCTGGGGCATGACGGAACTCAGCCCGGTGGGCACCTACAACGCGCCGAAGCCCGGGCTGTCCGGCGACGAAGCGGTGCGCCACATGCTGAAGCAGGGCCATGTGCTGGCCGGCATCGACATGAAGATCGTCGACGGCGACGGCCACGAACTGCCGTGGGACGGCAAGCAGTTCGGTGACCTGATGGTGCGCGGGCCGTGGGTGTGCAGCGGCTACTACGGCGAAGCGCCCGGCAGTGCGTGCGACGCGGATGGCTGGTTCGCCACCGGCGACGTGGCGACCATCGACCCCGACGGCACCATGGAGATCACCGATCGCTCGAAGGATGTGATCAAGTCGGGCGGCGAATGGATCAGTTCGATCACGTTGGAGAATATTGCGGTTTCCCACCCCGACGTGGCTGAGGCTGCGGTCGTGGCGGCGCTGCACTCGAAATGGGACGAGCGTCCATTGCTGCTGGTGGTGGCCAGGCCAGGCCACACGGTCGATCCCGCGTCCGTGCTGCGGATGTATCAGGGCCAGGTGCCGAAGTGGTGGCTGCCGGACGCGGTGCTTGTGGTGCCCGAACTGCCGCACACGGCGACCGGCAAGCTGCTCAAGACGGCGCTGCGCACACGGTATCGAGATCATTATCGACAGGCAACGACATGATGGCAGGCGGTCTGCACCGGCCTGTTGTAGAGCTCAGGGCGCTGCCCCCAGGACCCCTACCAAAGGCGAAGCATTTGGAATCCACACTTAAAGTGAAGGGTTCCAAGGGCTCGGCCCTTGGCGGAGTCCAGAGGCGGAGCCTCTGGTCGGGGTGCGGGGTGAAACCCCGCAAACAGTGTCGTGGAGCCGCGGATATCAGCCGATCGTTGCGGTTGCCGTGGCCCCACTGCCAGGTGAGGTGCCAGGGTCAGTGAAGGCGACTGTCGGGGCCACGACGTAACCGCTGCCGCCTGCGGTGATCGTCACACCCGTGACGGCGCCGTTCGACACGGTCACCGTGCCTGTCGTGCCCATGCCGCCGCCAGAAAATGCGACCTTTGTGGCGGGGCTGTACCCTGTGCCGCCGGCCGTGACGGTGACGCCGGTGACACTGGAGCCGGCACCGGCTTCTGCGGTCTTCTGGATGCCCTTCGAGACAAGGTAGCTGCCGCCACTGATGCCGATCAGGCCCAGCACGCCCGGGGGAATATTCGGCATGTTCAGCGTGCCGTCGTCGTTCGTGATCAGGACAGATCCTCCGCCGCTCTTCGTCGCTGTCAGGCTCCAGACCACCATCAGGAAATAGCTGCCGGCGATGACGAAGGTGAAAATCAGGAACTGAAAGCGCGACATGCTGGCATCGCCGTTGGCCTCGGCAACCAGCTTGCTCAGATCGATCTCGTCCCACAGCATTTTGGCCAGCACCACCGCCCCGGCGGCGGCAAGGAACACCACCAGGAGGGCGGTGATCAGCAAGATCCTCGGATCACCGTGGGTGGCGGTCTTCGTGGCTTGGTCCGTCACGGCACTCGAAGCGTAGACAATCCAGTAGACCATCAGTGTAGCCACCAGCAGGACGCCGGTAGTTAGTGCAAGGCGCCATGGTGATTCGGAGATCTTTGCCATGTTCATTCCTCCTCGATCTTGTTGCCGCGCAAGAACGACAGCCAGCCGAGCCGCTCCATGCCTTGCCCGCCGAGATAGAGCGTGTGGCTGCCGCCCAGTAGCAGCAGCATGTCCTGTGGCTCGTCAGGCAGGCTGCCAAAACTGTGCGCAGTTGCGACGCGTTGGATATAGTCGAGGGCGACGTACAGTGTGATCGCCAGCATCTGAACGCGATGCACGGCGATCAGGCTGCTGGCGCCGCCAAACAAACCGGTCATGATGATCCGGCCATTCAGCATTTTGTACAGCACGATCACGGCGGCGGTGGCGAGGATGGCCCACACCTCAAGGCGTACCAGATCGGTGATCAACTGATCCACTCCCGAATGGAATGTACCCAACATCTCCCAAATTGGCGAGGGTCGCGGACTTGGGGGTCGCGCCGCAACCGATCACGGTGCCCGAAACGATAAGTTGTGGGGTCGGCCAGTCGTCGGGCAGGATGGCGGTTAGTCTGGCGCCGAATGGGCCGGCCGAACTTGCCGGACTGCGGGCTGGCGACATCCCGCTGTCGGCGGATGGCCACAGGATGAGCGAACACGTTGGCTCCGCGCCTTCCTCGGCCCCAAACAGGTCGGGGGGCAGGTGGATGTCCGGCTGCTGCGCGACGGCCAGATGGAAACGCGCCAGCTCATCAGCGCGCCATAGCCTGCCAGCTGAGCGAGCGCGGAGCGGCCGACAAATCTTCTCGCTGGCGCTCCCTCTGCCCTGAGGGGCCTCGGTGTGAACCGCCTGCCGAATGCTGCAAGCGCGAAGGTTGCGTCCCGGTCCAGTCCGCCACAATATTGCGGTGAGCACCGCCTGACGGGCAGGCGCTTAACGGCGGGCACCATCCCTGCCAGGCAACAAGGATACGCGCATGAGCGCCTCGGCCAAACGGTCCATCACCGTCTCGCTTGACGGGTCCAACAAGTCCAGCAGCCTGCCGTTGATCGACGGCACGATCGGACCGCCGGTCGCCGATATCCGCAAGCTGTATGGCGATCTGGGAATCTTCACCTACGATCCCGGCTACGGCGCCACGGCATCCTGCGAGAGCAAGATCACCTACATCGACGGCGACGAGGGCGTCCTGCTGTATCGCGGGTATCCGATCGAGCAGCTCGCCGAAAAATCGAATTTCCTGGAGATCTGCTACCTGCTGCTGAACGGCGATCTGCCCAACAAGCAGGAGAAGCACGAATTCGAAATGGGCGTGATGCGGCACACGATGCTGCACGAGCAGATCCGCCAGTTCTACAACGGCTTCCGCCGCGATGCGCATCCGATGGCGGTGATGTGCGGCGTTGTCGGTGCGCTGTCGGCCTTCTATCACGACAGCCTGGACATCCACGATCCGGAGAGCCGGCGCATCAGCGCGTTCCGTCTGGTCGCCAAGGTGCCGACGATTGCCGCGTGGGCGCACAAATATACGGTCGGCCAGCCGTTCATGTATCCGCGCAACGACCTCTCCTACGCGGAGAATTTCCTCTACATGTTCCACGCCGTGCCGACGGAGGCCTACAAGGTCAACCCGGTGCTGTCGCGCGCCATGGATCTGATCATGATCCTGCACGCCGACCACGAGCAGAACGCCTCGACCAGCACGGTGCGGCTGGCGGGATCGACGGGAGCCAATCCGTTCGCCTGCATCGCCGCCGGCATCGCCAGCCTGTGGGGCCCGGCGCACGGCGGCGCGAATGAGGCGGTGTTGAAGATGTTGGGCGAGATCGGCCACGTGAAGAACATCCCGGACTTCCTGGAGGACGTGAAGGATCGCAACAATCACGCGCGGCTGATGGGCTTCGGCCACCGGGTCTACAAGAACTACGATCCGCGGGCGCGGATCATCCAGAAGGCGTGCCACGACGTGCTGCGCGAGCTGGGCATCAAGGGCGACCCGCTGCTCGACCTGGCGATCGAGCTCGAGAAGATCGCGCTGAACGACAAATACTTCGTCGACCGCAAGCTTTATCCGAACGTGGATTTCTATTCCGGCATCATCCTGAAGGCGATGGGCTTCCCCACCAGCATGTTCACCGCGCTGTTCGCGGTGTCGCGCACGGTCGGCTGGGTCAGCCAGTGGCAGGAGATGATGGAGGATCCGGAGCAGCGCATCGGCCGGCCGCGGCAGATCTACACCGGAGCGCCGCGTCGCGACTATGTGCCGCTGGACTGCCGCGGCTGAACACGTTCATCCAGTACCGCGCGGGCCACGCCGGATCGGCGTAGCCTCGCGGCGCGTCTGCGCATAGCGCGGCAGATCGTCGAGCACCTCGAACCAGGGGAGCTGCTCCTCGACGTACACATGGCACGACGCGGCGATGGAAGCCGGGTCGGCCAGCGTTCCCGCGAAGAGATCGACTACGTCCGGTCGCCGCTCGGTCTGATAGGCGATCGGCGAACCGCATTCGCCGCAAAAGCTGCGGCGCACGCCGGGTGAAGAGGCGAATTCCTTCGGCTGTCCACGCGTAAAGCGCAGCGCCGTCTGCGGCACCATCACGAACGTCGCGACGGGCGAGGACGTCTGGCGGCGGCAGCTCTCGCAGTGGCAGTGGATCGCGTCCAGCGGTTCCCCCTCGTATTCGTAATGGATGGCCCCGCACAGGCACCGTCCGGTCGTAGTCATGCTCGAGTTGCCTTTCACCGTGGCGTGGCCGGGGTGCCGGTGGGTGCGAATGGCTGCGAAGCGGCATCCGCCGGCTGCGAGGGAGCCTCGCCGAACGGTTGCGTCGGCGTCGGCGCCTGACCGGCCGGCGCGGCAGACGGCGGCGGCTGACTTGCCTCCCGTTGCGCCAGGTCAGTGACGCAGCGACCAAAAGCGTTGCTGATCGCGGTCGAACCCCTGAGTGTGACAGTCCAGGGTGGCTCGCTCCCAGCCGGAAACGTCACGGTCATCGAGCCGGCGCGGCGGAACTGTGCGTCGAAGGTCTGCATCGTGTTGCGGTCCAGCGACCACTCCACCGTCTGATTGTTCCCGACACCTTGCATATTCCATGGCGTGTCGAGCCCGATCTGCATGACAACTGAAAGCATCGTGCCTGCCGGTATGTTCCAGGTCGGCTTCGTTGCCCGGAATGATGCGATGTCGCTGCCAATCTGGAAGCGAATCGAGAAGCTCCGCTGGTCGGCCGGGTTCGTCGTGCCGACGCCGCACACCGGCTTGCCGGTTTCATCCTGGCCGCTGAACGCGTCCCAGCCGCCGGCCCGGTAGTACACCACCATCGCGGCACCGGCGGGCCCCGCCAGTGCTCCCACGACAAATGCCGCGGCCATGCCGATGCGAAGAGTTGCGTGCATTCCGGTATCTCCCGCGCGATGTTCGGGTCACTGCCCGTTGTTGTCCAGACGCCTGTCTTGCCCGGCGCTCCTTGATGGCCTAGGCCAGCGGGAAGCCGCAACCTCGGGAGGATCGCCATGGCCGACGCCTACATATGCGACTTCGTCCGCACGCCGATCGGCCGCTACGGCGGCGTGCTCAAGGATGTGCGCACAGACGACCTGGCGGCGCATCCGATCCGTGTGCTGAAGGAGCGACACACGTCGGTGGACTGGGAACAGCTCGACGACGTGATCTATGGATGTGCCAATCAGGCCGGCGAGGACAACCGCAATGTCGCGCGCATGGCGGCGCTGCTGGCCGGCCTGCCGGAGCATATCTCCGGCTCCACGATAAACCGGTTGTGCGGCTCCGGCCTCGACGCGGTCGGCACCGCGGCACGCGCCATCCGTGCGGGGGATGCTGAACTGATGATCGCCGGCGGCGTGGAAAGCATGACCCGCGCACCGTTCGTCATGGGCAAGGCGACCGAGGCGTTCTCCCGCTCGGCCGAGGTGTACGACACGACGATCGGCTGGCGCTTCGTGAACCCGCTGATGAAGGTGCAGTACGGCGTCGATGCCATGCCGGAGACGGCCGAGAACGTCGCAGAGGACTTCCAGGTGATCCGCGCCGATCAGGACGCGTTCGCGTGGCGCTCGCAGATGCGCGCCAAGGCGGCGCAGGAGAACGGCTTCTTTGCACGCGAGATCGCGCCGGTGGAGATCGCCGGGCGCAAGGGTACTGTCACGGTGGACCGCGACGAACATCCACGCGGCGACACCACGCTGGAGGGGCTTGCGAAGCTGAGGGCGCCGTTCCGCAAACAGGGCGGCACGGTGACCGCCGGCAACGCATCGGGGGTGAACGACGGCGCCGCGGCGCTGATCATCGCCTCGGAGGCCGCGGCGAAGCGGCACGGGCTGACGCCACGGGCGCGCGTCGTGGCGATGGCGACTGCCGGCGTGCCGCCGCGCATCATGGGCATGGGCCCGGCCCCCGCGACCGGGAAGCTGCTTGAGCGGCTCGGGCTCAAGATCGGCGACATCGACGTGATCGAGCTGAACGAGGCGTTCGCCGCGCAGGGACTGGCTGTGTTGCGTCAGCTCGGCCTGCCTGATGATGCCGAGCATGTGAACCCGAACGGCGGCGCGATCGCGCTCGGGCATCCGCTGGGGATGTCTGGCGCGCGTCTGGCGTTGACGGCTCTCAATGCATTGGAGACGCGCGGCGGCAAGCGCGCGATCGCCACCATGTGCATCGGCGTCGGCCAGGGTATCGCGGCACTGATCGAGCGGGTTTAAGAAAAGATTCACCACAAAGGCACGAAGACACGAAGACGAACAGGATACACCTTCGTGCCTTCGTGTCTTTGTGGTGAACCTCCTTGCTGGAAACTGAACGGAGCCGTGCCATGGCCGATATCGTCGACATCATCGCGCGCGAAATCCTCGACAGCCGGGGCAATCCCACAGTCGAGGCGGACGTGGTGCTGGACAGCGGCGCCATGGGCCGGGCCGCAGTTCCCTCGGGCGCCTCCACCGGCGCGCATGAGGCGGTCGAACTGCGTGACAACGATCAGGGGCGGTTCGGCGGCAAGGGTGTGCTCACCGCCGTTGGCAACATCGAGGGCGAGATATTCGATGCGATCGGCGGGATGGACCCGACCGAGCAGGTGAAGATCGACGACATCCTGATCGACCTCGACGGCACCGCGAACAAGTCGCGCCTCGGCGCAAACGCGATCCTCGCCGTGTCGCTTGCGGTGGCGAAGGCCGCGGCGGCGGAACTCGGGCAGCCGCTGTATCGGTATATTGGCGGCGTTTATGCGCGCACGCTGCCGGTGCCGATGATGAACATCGTCAATGGCGGCGTGCATGCCGACAATCCGATCGACATCCAGGAATTCATGATCCAGCCTGTCGGCGCGGGCACCGTGGCCGATGGCGTGCGTATGGGTTCGGAAATCTTTGCCGCGCTCAAGAAGGGGCTGCATGATGCCGGCCATAATACCAATGTCGGCGACGAAGGCGGCTTTGCGCCGAACCTGAAATCAGCCGATGAGGCGCTGGGCTTCATTGCCAATGCCTGCGAGAAAGCCGGATACCGCCCGGGCGAGGACGTGACCTTTGCGCTGGATCCTGCCTCCAGCGAGTTCTTCAAGGATGGCAGGTATGTACTGGCCGGCGAGGGCAGGACGCTCGATGCCGAGGGCATGGTTCGCTACTACGAGGCGTTGGTCGGCCGCTATCCAATCGTGTCGATCGAGGATGGCTGCGCCGAGGACGACTGGGCTGGTTGGAAGCTGCTGACGGCGACGCTCGGCGGCAAGATCCAGATCGTCGGCGATGACCTGTTCGTCACGAATCCCGAGCGGCTGCGGCGTGGGATCGAGGAGCGTTCGGCCAACGCGATCCTGATCAAGGTCAACCAGATCGGCACGCTGTCCGAGACCCTGGAAACCATGGAAGTCGCGCACAAGGCTGGCTTCCGCTGCGTGATGAGCCACCGTTCGGGCGAGACCGAGGATGCGACCATCGCTGATCTGGCGGTGGCCACCAATTGCGGTCAGATCAAGACCGGCAGTCTGTCGCGCAGTGATCGCACGGCGAAGTACAACCAGCTGATGCGGATCGAGGCGCAGCTGGGGCCGGCAGCGCGCTATGCGGGGCGGACCATCCTGCGGCGGTAGAACCCCACCTCACCCCGGCCCTCTCCGCCCCAGGGCGGAGAGGGAGTTCGCAGTTGCAGGGCCTCCCTCTCCGCCCTGGGGCGGAGAGGGCCGGGGTGAGATGGGGCGACGCTGGCACATTCACGCAGCGACGCGAATCGTGTAGTGTGCATTCCAACAATTGGAGCATTTGATGGCGTTCGGGCGCGAGCTGAAGAACCGGGCCAAAGCAGCGATCGCGCCGCTGATCTTCCTGTCGCTCGCCGGCTATTTCGGCTGGAACGCCGTGCAGGGAAATCGTGGTTTGGTGGCCTATGCGCAGCGCCAGGAACTGCTCGCCCAGGCGGAGGCGGACCAGGCCAGGGCGCAGGCCGAACGGGACGCGTGGGAGCGACGGGTGGCGGGCCTCCGGTCCCAGCACATCAATGCCGACACGCTGGATGAGCGCGCCCGGGCAATGCTGAATCTGGCCGACCCCACGGACGTCATAATCCCCTATGCGACGCAGGATCGGCTGTTCTGATCGGCGGCTGGCACACGGTTTCTTGTCATCGGGCGATATCGACCACTCATCACTGGCCACGGGCGCGCAAAGCTCCGATATTCTCCGCAGGGTTGCCCGCCGTTGAACCAGGGAAGACGCCTAGGCATGAAGAACCAGGATTGGGAAATCCCGCCGAACCTGCAACCGGACCCGGACGACTATTCGTTCGACCTCGAGCGCGCACTCAAGGCAGTGGTGAGCCTGAAGACCTACGTCCCACCTGATGCCTTCACCGCGGGCACGCTTGGCACCGAGCGGGCCGGCAGCGGTGTGGTGATCCGCGAGAACGGCTTGGTGGCGACAATCGGTTACCTGATCACCGAGGCGGAGACGATCTGGATCACCTCCGGCGATGGGCGGGCGATCCCCGGCCATGCGCTGGCCTACGACCAGGAGAGCGGCTTTGGCCTTGTGCAGGCGCTCGGGCGGCTGGACCTGCCGGCGCTGGAGATGGGGGATTCGGACCAGTTGAAGGTTGGCGATCAGGTGGTGTTCGCTGCCGGCGGAGGCCGCCATCACGCAGTGGAGACGCGCGTGGTAGGGCGCCAGGAGTTCGCCGGCTATTGGGAGTACGTGCTGGACGATGCGATTTTCACCGCTCCGGCACACCCGTTCTGGGGCGGCGGCGGGCTCATCGGCGGCGATGGCAAGCTGATGGGGGTGGGCTCACTGATCCTGCAGCAGGGCGATGGCAAGGGTCGGCGGCTCGACATGAACATGGTCGTGCCGATCGGGCTGTTGACGCCAATCATGAAGGACCTGCTGAGCTTTGGGCGGGTGAACCGTCCGGCGCGTCCTTGGCTTGGGATGTATGCCACCGAGTCGGATGACACGATCGTGGTCGGTGGAGTGACGGACAACGGACCAGCCGAGCAGGCGGGTGTGCGGCCCGGCGACCACGTCCTTGCGGTGGGTGGCGACGAGATCACCGACCTTGCCGGATTGTGGCGGCGTGTCTGGGCATCGGGCAGCGCTGGGGCCGAGGTGCGGCTGCGGCTGATGCGCGACAAGAGCCCGGTGGCGCTGACCGTGCGTTCCCGCGACCGCGCGAGTTCCCTGAAGTCGCCGAAGCTGCACTGAACTCTGGCCGGGCGGGGTCCGCTATACGTCGAGTCCGTGGGCCCTCAATCGTTCCTGCAGCAGTTGAAGGAGCGTCGCAGCCGTGTCCGCCTGCCGTTCCGTTGGAATGTGCTGGGTCAGCGTGTGGGCCGCGCCCTCTACGAGGACCCCCAACACCGTGTAGGGGTCCGCCTCACTCGCGCCGATCATGCTGATCACTTCGGCGAGGATGTGCGTCGGGTCGGGTCTGTCAGCGGCGACGCGCTGGACCCGCCGGATCAGCGCGTCGATGGCTGGGTAGGGTCGGTCGGGCATGGGTTTAGAATGGCCGGTTGCGCGGGGATGAGGCAAGAGTGTGTGTAGGGAACCGGTGAATGGGCAAACTGAGCGGAATGATCGTGCCGGTCACACCCTTCCAGCAGAACTGCGCGATCCTGTGGGACGACGGCAGCAAGCGGGCGGTGGTGGTGGACCCGGGCGGGGACGTGGACCGTATCGTCGCCGCCATTGACCAGACCGGCGCAGTGGTCGAGCGCATCTGGCTGACCCACGGCCATCTGGACCATGCCGGCGGTGCTGCGGAGTTGCAGGAGACGCTGCGCCAGCGCCTCGTTGACCCTACGGGCGTGCTGATCGAAGGACCGGATCAGCGCGACGCATTCCTGTTGCAAGGGCTGGAAGCGCAGGGCAGCAGCTACGGCTTCGCGATGCGCAACGTCACGCCGGACCGGTGGCTGTGCGAGGGCGACAGCGTGGCGTTCGGCGAGCATCGGTTCGACGTGCTGCATTGTCCGGGCCACACGCCGGGCCATGTCGTGTTTGTCAATCGCCAGGCTCGGTTCGCCCTGGTCGGCGACGTGCTGTTCCAGGGCTCGATCGGCCGCACCGATTTCCCCTACGGCGATCATGCCACGCTGATCCGCGGCATCACGGAGAAGCTGCTGCCGCTGGGCGATGATTTTGGATTCCTGTGCGGACACGGCCCCGGTTCCACGATCGGCGTAGAACGGCAGAGCAATCCGTTCCTGCGGTGAGAGCCCTCTCCTGGAACATCGGCCGCACGATGACGATGGCGCTGCTGACCGCGGTTGGCTTGGCCGGATGTGTGCAGCCTTACGGCGTGCCAGGCACGACGACGCTGAGCAATTCCTGGATGCTCGGAATCGAGCGGATGCATGACGACCCCGAGCCGCAGCTTCCGTTCACCAACCGGTTCATCGCCGACCTGGCGGCGATGCCGAGGACGCAAGTGGTCTTCGTGGGCATCGACCGAAACAGCTTCGCGTTCAATGCGTGGAGTGGGGACAAGGTTCTTGTCTCGCCCTGGCTGCACGCCGAGGGCAACTGCATGAATCTGACCTATTCGATCTTCCAGTCCGGCCAGCAGCAGGCCGCATTCGGAACTGTGGTTGCAGCGATGCCGGCTGGAGTCGAGCCGGATTCGGCGTGCGTCGATCGGGCGGCGGCGCAGTTCTACCAGACACTGGTCATACAGGGGTTGTAGGCAGCTCGATTCGCGGCTGACAGGTTGCCGCGCTGGTCGAAAGCGGCGCGGATCGCCGCGGCATCAGCCTCGGAGACGACAAGTATCCTAACCCCCAAAGGGGGCGGGGCCGGAACATCTGGGTTCGCGACATTCCAATGATCATCACAGTCGGGCGGCGTGTGGCTGCGACCGTGATCGACCGATACTTTGGTGCGATTGGTCAGTTCGCATCCCATGCTCCGAGCCGCGAAAAAAGACCGTCATTCGCTGTGCAACTAACCGTTTATTCACATATGAACGGTACAAAACAGGAACGATCCTGCGGCATGTTTAGCAGGACATTGGAACATGGCGAAAAACTCGCGCGAACAAGCGAGAAGCGTTGTGAAGCCAGCAAACATCTTACTGACCAAGCCCAACTCTGCCGCCACCAAAGTGGTGCGCCACGGCATTGGACCGGAGGCTCTCGAAGGCCACCCATCCGATGTCTGGGCCAGCACCAACTACCAGCCACCAAGCCAGTACGACGACAATCTTTTCGGCTATTTTCTGCCGTTCGCCCGGCCGACGTCCGCGGACCTTGTCCCGCCAACATGCCCTACGCCGTCGCAACCGACACGACCGGCCACGGGTGTGTCCTCGATCGCCCCCTTGGGCGGTACCCTCTCACAGGTGCTCTATTTGCAGGAGCCTGGCGATCCTGCGGCAATCAGCGTCTGCGACATCAATCAGGGAGGGATCGGGGACTGTTTCCTGCTGTCCTCCATCGGCGAGCTTGCGCTGTTTGATCCGAACTGGATCACGCAGATCATCCATGCCAACGCCGACGGCACCGAGACGGTCACGCTCTACCGCGCGGCGAACGGCAGCCTGCCTGGCTATGGCGCGACATCGTATGTGACGGCTCCGATCAGCGTGACGAACACCTTTCTGAGCAACGGCGTTAACAGCTATTCATCACGGGGCGTCTTCAACGGGCAACAGGAAATCTGGGTTCAGGTTCTGGAGAAAGCGGTCGCGACGCTCTGCGGCGGCTACAGCGCAATCGGCAGTGGAGGATCTCCTTCCATTGCCATGGAGGAGCTGACGGGTTGTTCCGCGAATTACACGTGGGGGAGTTTGCTTTCGTTACAGCAGTTGCAGACCGCTGTTACCTCTGGCGAACTGATTGTGTTCGACACTCAGCCATCTGGAAGCGTTAGCTACGGCCTGTATAACAACCATGCCTACATGTTTGAGAGTCTGACCACGGTGAACGGCACCGTGATGGTCAACCTGCTCAACCCATGGGGCATCGATGAGCCAGCCCCGATCCCATTCACCAAGGTCGGCGGCCTCTTCCAAGCGGTCGAATTCGACAAATTTGCCGGCACGGGCGTCAACAAGGGTCCCAGACTGGTCCAGCAGACGCCCGGTCAAACCTGGACACAAGGCTCGCATGTATCTCTGGCACTGGGCACAGGCGTGTTCACCGAAGCGTCGGGTACGACATTGACCTACGCGGCGGCGCAGGCCAACGGCCAGGCACTACCATCCTGGCTGAGCTTCAACGCTGCAACGATGACCTTCTCCGGCACGGTACCGGGCGGGATGCAGACGTTGTCGTTGAAGGTGACGGCAACTGATACTGGCGGGCTGTCCGGTTCCGAGATCTTCCAAGCCGCGGTGCCTGCTGCCGCGCCCACGTTGGCGCACCAAACCGCAGCACAGACCTGGACTGAAGGTGCACCCGTCGCGTTCATACTCCCATCGAGCACATTCGCCGATCCAAATGGCGAAGCGTTGAGCTATACAGCGACATTGGCCAGTGGGCAGGCGCTGCCATCCTGGTTGACGCTGAACAGCGCGAGCGGAACGTTTAGCGGCAAGGTTGCCGCCACGTCCGGCCCGATGTCGATCAAGGTGACGGCGACCGATACCAGCGGGTTGTCCGTCTCCGAGACCTTCCAGGCGACTCTTGTCGTACCGCCGCCGACGGTGAAGGATCAAACCGCCAGTCAGACGTGGGCCGCCGGACAACCGCTGGCCTTCGTGCTCCCATCTGACACGTTTACGACGTATCCGGGCCAAACTCTAAAGTTTGCCGCGACGCTCCCAGTGGGGCTGCAAATCGACCCGTCCACCGACACGATTCGCGGTACCATCCCGTTTGCCCCTGGGGTCTACACCATCAAGGTGACGGCGACCCAGACAAATGGGATGTCGGCCTCGGAGACCTTCAAAGCGACCCTCGTTGCCGCAGCGCCCCACATCGCCGATCAGACGCCGGGCCAGACCTGGATAACCGGTCGCCATGTCTCGTTCAGGCTACCCTCCGACACCTTCGCCGATCCGCAGGGCGAGGTGTTGACCTATACGGTAAGCGGCCTGCCGAGCGGATTGAGCTTCAATGCGAAGACCCTCACCATCAGCGGCACGACCTACGCCGGTGCGTCCACCTATGCCTTGAAGGTGACGGCGACGGACCAGAGCAATCTGTCCACATCGGAGGCCTTCAAGGGGACGGTTCTCGCAACCGCGCCGAGCATCACCGATCAGACGCCAGCCCAGATATGGACTGCCAATCAGCCCATCGCGTTCACCCTGCCATCCGACTGTTTTGCTGATCCGCAGAGCGAGATGTTGACCTACACCGTGAGCGGGCTGCCGAGCGGGCTGAGCTTCAATGCAACGACCCATACCATCACCGGCACAACTATCACTCCTGCCACCTGCACCGTGAAGATCACGGCGAAGGACCAGAGCGGCCTGTCCGCGTCGGAAACCTTCCAGGCGACGATCATCGCCGCAGCGCCGGTCATCCACCAGACGCCTGACCAGGTATGGGCGGCCAACAAGGCCGTATCGTTGTCGATCACCTCCGCCTTCGCCGACCCGCAAGCCGAGAAGCTGACCTATGTGGCCGTCCTGGCCAATGGCAAGGCGCTGCAGGCCGGACTGACGTTCAACGCAACCACAGGTACCTTCGGCGGTGTCGCGCCGACGACCTTGGGCGCCATGGGCATCATGGTCACCGCCAAGAACCAAAGCGGCCTGTCGGCGTCCGAGACCTTCCAGTCGGTGGTCGCCGCAGGGGCCCCGACGGCGGCCACCCGGGCGCCAGACCAGGCATGGACGGCCAACAAGGCCGTATCGTTGTCGGTCGCCTCTGCCTTCGCCGACCCGCAGGCCGAGAAGCTGACCTATACGGCGACGCGGGCCGACGGCTCGGCGCTGCCGAACTGGCTGCAATTGAACGCCGCGACCGGTGCATTCACCGGCACCGCGCCGGTCATACCGCAAACGTTGGCCTTGACAGTGACGGCAACCGATCAAAGCGGCTTGTCGGTCAGCGAGAGTGTCCACGTAAGCGTGCAGGCGTCCGCCCCGAGCCTGGCAAAGCAGACCGGCGCACTGACATGGATGGCGGGCAAGGCGGTGTCCACGACGCTCGCAGCCAACACCTTCGTCGACCCCCAGGGCGAGAAGCTGACTTATACGGCGACGCCGGCCGACGGTTCGGCGCTGCCGAGCGGGCTCGCCTTCAACACGTCGACCGATGCGTTCAGCGGCACCGCACCGATCACCCCGGAAACGTTGGGGCTTACGGTGACGGCGACCAACGCGAGCGGCCTCTCGGTCTCGGAGAAATTCTCGGCGGCGATACAGGCGTCCGCGCCGGCGCTGGCTCACCAGACGGCCAACCAGAGTTGGACCGACGGCTCGTCGATGAAGTTCCTGCTGCCGTCAAACACGTTCGTTGATCCGCAGGGCGCGGCGCTAACGTACGCGGCGTTTCAAACCAGCGGTGCCGACCAGACGGGCTGGCTTCACTTCGACCTCAGTGTTGACGACTTCACCGGCACTGTGCCGACCGGACTTGGCGGGACAATTGGCCTCAAGATTGTCGCGACTGGCCCTTATGGGCTGTCAAGTTCGGAATCGTTCGGACTGACCTTCGCAGCGTCCGGATCTCATCCATTCGCTGCCAGTGCCCCTGGCGTGACGGAACTGCTCGCCCTGCATGGATGAACGACTGCTTCAGCTCCCAAGGGACGGCAGATCACTTCACGCGCGAACGGACGCAGCGGCACCTGAAGGTGCAGCGCTGCGAACAGCACGCCTCCAACCACGATCATCAGGCCGCCAAGCCGGGTCAACAGCCGGTGCTCGACCAGCATCAGCTTCGCTTCGACCGCCGCCACGTCCGCCCTGACCGCCGCGACATCGGCCTTGGTTGCCACGTTGTCGCGGATGGCATCGAAGATCGCCGAGGCCAGACGCCCGGCCTTGGTCCGTTCTATCCCGGCATCCTCGATTGCGTATGCCAGCGTGAGCCGGTCACTCACACCGCCGCCCTTCGCCCGTTCAGCGCCAAACCGTTCGCGATGAACTCCAGGATCAGGTCATTGGCGGCGACGTGCCGCATCAGCGCGAGGGCCTTTAGCTTACGACCGAGCAGACCGGCCACCTTCATGGCGGTGTATTAGCACATTAGAGTGTAGGCGCATAAGCGCAAACGGTCGGAACGCCTATGCATCTACACTCCCGTGCAGGGTGCCGAAATATCAGTGTGCCTCCACCGCCGCGCCCTCGGCGGGCTTGGCCAGCAGCAGCGTCAGCGGCATCGCGACAAAGAAGCTGGCGGCCATCATCAGCAGCACGTCGTTGTAGGTCAGCGTCAGCGCCTGCTGCTGCACCATCATCGCCAGCTGCTTCAGCGCGGCGAGATGCGCGTCGCCTGACTTCGCAGCCGTCATCATATTCGTCATGTTGCCGAGCGCATGCGTCGCCGCGGATCGCGACCACGTCACCTGCTCCTGCAGATGCTGTGCGTGCACCGCCAGCCGCGAGGTCGCCAGCGTGTTGATCAGCGCCAGTCCGACCGCACCGCCGAGATTGCGCATCAGATTGTAAAGCCCCGACGCGTTCTTAACGGCTGCCGGCGGCAACCGGCCGAGCGCCAGCTGGTTCACCGGCAGCATGATGAGCATCATCGAGGCGCCGCGCAGCACCTGCGGCCAGCACAGCTCCCAGAACGCGGAGTCCACTGTGAGGTGCGCCATCCACCACAGGCCGCCGCCGAACATCGCCAGCCCGATCGCGAGCATCACGCGCAGATCCATCACCCGCATCAGCTGGCCGGCGATCGGCGCGGATACGAACATCGCCGCGCCGGTCACGAACATCGTCTCGCCGATCTGCAGGCTCTCGTAGCCGCGCACGCGCCCCAGAAACAGCGGCAGCAGATACACCGAGCCATACAGCCCTAGGCCAAGCACGAAGCTGAACAACGAACCGAATGCGAAATTGGCGTTGGCGAACGCGCGCAACTCCACCAGCGGATCATGCCGCACAAGCATGCGCCAGAAGAACAGCACGCCGGCGACCGTGGAAGCGACCGCGGCCCAGGCGATCGTCTCATCGGCGAACCAGTCCCAACGGTCGCCTTCCTCCAGCACATACTCCATTGCGCCGAGGAACACCGCCATCAGCAGCAGGCCGGGCAGGTCGAAGCTGCGGCGCAGCGCATAGTCCGGCTTGTCGATGTCGAGCCAGGACCACACCGCGCCCGCCACCAGCAGACCGACCGGAACGTTGATCAGGAACAGCCAGTGCCAGGAGAACTGGTCGGTCAGCCAACCGCCGAGCGTCGGGCCGATTGTCGGCGCCATCGTCGCGGTCAGACCGATTAGCACCGACATCTGCGTCCGCTGCTGGTCGCGGAACAACAGGAACGTCGTGGCGAACACGGTCGGGATCATCGCCCCGCCGATGAAGCCCTGGGCTGCACGGAACACCACCATCTCGCCAAGGCTGGACGCACTGGAGCAGGCCAGCGAGAACACCGTGAACCCGAGCGCGCTGATGACGAACAGCACGCGCGTGGACAACAGGCGCGACAGCCAGCCGGACAGCGGGATCATGACGATCTCGGCGATCAGGTAGCTGGTCTGCACCCACGAAGCCTCATCCGGGCTCGCGGCAAGGCCGGCCTGGATGTCGGAGATCGAGGCGCTGACGATCTGGATGTCCAGGACCGCCATGAACATCCCGACCACCATCGCCATGAAGCCGGCCCACTGTTGCCAGCCTAGGCGATCGGCGGTTTCGTTCATGGCAGCGCGTCGCGCAGTGTCGCCGCGGCGGCGCCGAAAAGGCCAAGCCGCTGGGCATCGGGGCCGCGGGTATCGACATCGGCCGTCACCGACAGTCCCGCCCGCAGCCAACCGGCATGCGCCGCATCGGCTGGATCAAGCACGATCTTGACCGGAACGCGCTGCACCACCTTGGTGAAGTTGCCGGTCGCGTTCTCCGGCGGCAGAAGGCTGAACAGCGCGCCGGTCGCGGGTGCGAGGCTGTCCACGCGGCCATCTACCGTCACGCCGCTGTCGATGTCCGGGACCAGCGTCACCTTCATGCCGGGGTGCATGCGGCGGAGCTGCGTCTCCTTGAAGTTGGCGACCACATACAGCTTGTCGGGCAGGGGTGCGACCGCGATGAGCTGGGCGCCTGGCTGCACGTGCTGGCCCAGTTCGGCGGCCCGATTGCCGACGATGCCGTCGAATGGGGCGCGGATCACCGTGTAGGCCAGGTTGTTCTCGGCAAGCTGCAACGCGGCGGCGGCATTCTGCTGGCGCGCCTTGGCCTGGGTCACCTGGGCCTGGAACACGGCAAGCTGCTGTTCCGCGGCAGCCTTCTGTGCCTGCGCCGAGACCACGGCGGCATTCCCCTTCCTTGCATCGGCGATCGCCTGGTCGTTGGACTGGCGCGACGCCCAGCCGCCGGAAACCAGCGAACCGGACCGCGTCGCATCCGCACTTGCCCGCGTCTGCTCCGCCTGGGCCTGGGAAATGGCCGCCTGGGCAACGTCGATGGTGGCCAGCTGCTGGGCGACCTGGCGCTGCGCAGTCTCGATCGCCGCAGTCGCCTCGGCGGCCGAGGCAGAAGCCTGCGCCACACGCGCCTGCCAGTCGGATGGATCGAGGACGATCAGCGCATCGCCGGCGTGGACGCGCTGGTTGTCGGCCACCTTGATGGCGGCGACGTCGCCCTCGATGCGCGGCCCCAGGACGGCGATATCGCCCTGGATGTAGGCGTTGTCGGTGCTTTCGATGTAGCGGCCCTCAGTGAACCACCAGGAGGCGCCGACGCCGACGGCAATCACCGCGGCCAGCCCGGCGGCCGGGCGCCACAGCCGGCGCAAGAGCCCGCGGCGGGTGGGCGGCGGCGCAGCGCGACTCGCGGTTTCGACGGGCAAGGCCAGCGGCTTCTCGGTGATGGCGTTCATCTGGACTCCTCTGAACTGTACGGTTCAGTTCAGGCGAGAATGGCGGTTCCCAGACGCAGGGTCAAGGCCAAACTGAACCGTACAGTTCAACTCATCGAAACCCTTGCAAAACGCGGGCCGGTCGGCCCAACTTACGCGCCATGAGTGCATCGGTTGCAGTTCGGCCGGACAGCGAGTCGCCGAAACGCCAGCTTGTACTGCACGCCGCCACTGCGCTGTTCATGGCGCAGGGATACGGCGCCGTCAGCATGGACGCGATCGCGCGTGCCGCCGGCGTGTCGAAGGCAACGCTCTACGCCTACTTCAGTTCCAAGAACCAGCTGTTCGCCACGATCATCAACGAGGCGTGCCGGCAGAACATGGTCGTGACCAACTTCCTGCCGGACGGCGAGGCGGATGTGCAGGCCGGGCTGACGGTCTTCGCCGGCAGCACCCTGCGGTTCCTGCTGGAAGAGCGCTCGCTGGCAATCCACCGCGTGGTGGTGAGCGAGAGCGTGCGCTTCCCGGAGCTTGGCCGCGCGTTCTACGACAATGGGCCGGCCGTGTTCCACCAGGCGTTCGGCGATTGGCTGGCCGAGCAGACATCGGCTGGCCGGCTCGCCGTGCCCGATCCCGGCCTTGCGGCGGATCAGTTCATCGGATTGCTGAAGGGCGGCCTGTATCTTCGGGCGACGCTCGGGCTGACGTCACCGACGGAGGCGGAGATCGACGCTGCCGTCGCATCGGCTGTAGCCGCGTTCGTACGGGCCTACGCGCCCGGCTGACCGCTCGACTTCGGGTGCTCGGCGGCCTTCTCGTGGTGCAGCGCTTGCTGCGTCTTGTTATAGGCGTGGATGTCGTCCTCGGTGACGTAGCCCTTCTTGTCCTTGTCGATCGCCGCGAAGTGTTTGGCGACCGATTTGTACCCCGTCTCTGCCTGCTCCTCGGTCAGATGGCCGTCATGCGTGACGTTGGCTGCCTGGAAGCGCTGTTCCATGGTGAGGTGCTTGTGGGCCGGTTCCTTGCTGGTTGTCTGGGCCTGTGCGGTAAAGGCGAGCAGCGGTAGGGCGAGGAGTGCAAACAGGGTGCGCATGGTGGGACCTTTCTGGTGCGGCGATGCCCGCCAACATGCCCGGCCCTGACTAACGGATCGCTAATGCCGGTCAGCTCTTGACGGCTTCGGGCGGGGCGTCGGCGACGACCGGCGGGCCGTAAACCTCGCGCGCGCGCTTGCGGAATGCGCCCACCATGCGGCGGACCGCCTCGTTGAACACCAGGCCAATCGCAGCCTGCAGGATGCGGCTGCGGAACTCGAAGTCCACGAAGAAGTCCACCTCGCAGCCTTGCGGATGGGGCAGGAACTCCCACTGGTTGTTCAGGTAGCGAAACGGGCCTTTCTCGTAGCGCACCTTCACCCGTTGCGGCCGGTCGAGCGTCACCCGGCTGGCGAAGGTCTCGCGGAACGGGCCGAAGCCGATGGTCAGGTCGGCGAGCAGCTCGCGCTCTGTGCGGCTGCGCACGCGCGCGGCGATGCACCAGGGCAGGAACTGCGGATACTTTCCCACGTCGGCCACCAGATCGCACAGCTGATCCGGCCGGTAGGGCACGATCTGGCGCTCGGCGTGGGTGGGCATTTACTCGTTCATGTCACCCCCGCGAAAGCGGGGGCCCAGGCGGTCGCCACCGATCGGTGCGGCTGGCCTGGGTCCCCGCTTTCGCGGGGATGACGGGAGAGTTCGCGGGGATGACGGGGGGGTGCGCGGCGGCGACGGAGGGGGTCGCTGGAATGACAGAGGGGGTCGCAGGGACGACGAGGGGGCGGGCAGCGCGGAGTGCCTCGAAGTCGGCGTCCGCGTGGTAGGAACTGCGGGTGAGCGGGGTCGCGGACACCAGCAGGAATCCCTTGCCCCGCGCTAGTGCAGCGTAGTCGGCGAATTCGTCGGGCGTGACGAAGCGGTCGATCGCGGCGTGCTTCACGGTAGGCTGCAGGTACTGACCGATGGTGAGGAAATCCACCTCCGCCATGCGCAGGTCGTCCATCACCTGCATGATCTCGATGCGGGATTCGCCCAGGCCCACCATCAGGCCGGACTTGGTGAAGATGCCGGGGTCGCGTTCCTTCACCTGGTGCAGCAGATGCAGCGAGGTGAAGTAGCGCGCGCCGGGGCGGATGGTGGGATAGAGCCTCGGCACGGTCTCCAGGTTGTGGTTGTAAACGTCCGGGCGCGCTGCCACCACGCACTCGATTGCGCCGGGCTTGCGCAGGAAGTCCGGGGTGAGGACCTCGATCGTGGTGCCGGGGGCGGCGGCGCGGATCGCCCGGATGGTGGCGGCGAAGTGGACGGCACCGCCGTCGGGCAGATCGTCGCGGTCCACCGACGTGATCACGACGTGGCGCAGGCCGAGCTTCGCCACCGCATCGGCGACCCGGTGGGGTTCGTCGCCGGCGAGCGCGTCGGGCTGGCCGGTGCGGACGTTGCAGAAGGCGCAGGCGCGGGTACAGGTGTCGCCCATGATCATCATGGTGGCGTGGCGCTGGGACCAGCACTCGCCGATGTTCGGGCAGGCGGCCTCCTCGCAGACCGTGACCAGGCCGTTGGCGCGCATCAGGGCGCGGGTCTCGTGGTAGATCGGATGGGTGGGCGCCTTCACCCTGATCCAGGCTGGTTTCCGCTGGATAGGGTTGTCCGGCCGATGCACCTTTTCCGGATGGCGCGGCGGCGCGATGCGGTGGTCAATGACGAGGCGGGTTGTCATGGCGGGGCAGATGTGGCGGGCGGGGGAGGGGGCGTCAAGCACGGTTCGTGGGTGGGCTGGCGTTGGGCCAACTTCGTCTCACGGTGTTATTGCATGAGACGGTGTTGCGAGGGCCGAGCAATGCGTCACGGCATTACGTATGCCATAGGCAGAACACCACGGATGACTGCGTCCTGCGTCTTGGTATCAAGCGTGAAAGCCGCATGATCGAGGCCCTCGGTATAGGCGCCGATCCGTTCGATGGCCGCGATGATATGCTGACGATAGTCGCGCAGGCGAAGTGCCGGCCCAATCATATCGGGACGGCGTCGCGCAGCACGCGTTGCCGCATTGCGTCGGGGAGGGCGTCCGGGGTCGCGACATCCACCCTGATGCCGAGCAGCTCGCTCAGTTCGGCGATGATTGCACCCACATCGAACAGCGACATCTTGTCGTGCGGATCGACCAGCAGGTCGAGATCGCTGTCCTCGGTGTCCTCGCCGTACGCCACCGAACCGAAGACCCGTGGATTTTCGGCGCGATGCGCAGCCACCACCTGACGGATGGCTACCCGATGCTCGGCGAGGAGTTCGGACGGTCGCATATTGAAGGCTCTCAGGGGCAGGGGCCTACCATACATGAAAAATGGCCGCACCAGTTCAGGCGCATTGTGCATGCTGGTGGTGTGCTGAAGGACGGTTGGTGGGTGCGCTGGCGCTGGGTCAGCTTCGTCTCACGGAGTTATTGCATGAGACGGTGTTGCGAGGGGCGAGAATGAGCGTGAGTGGACGGCGGACAGTGGTTAATCAGTCGGCTGCCGCGGCCAGGGGTTCGGCAGGACTGTCGAGGGCGCGCAAGGTTGGGCTGGTGCCGGTGACGATGGCGCGCACAAGTTCGGCCGAGGGTGGCCCGAAACCGCACTTGTCCGGCACACCGCCCTGGGACCGGATCAACGCCGCACGGCGCGGATAGGTGAGCGCATACAGATCGGCCTCGGCAACCGGGTCGGGCCGCGGGGGCACTTCCTCCACCGTTGCGGACGGTGGCGGCGGTTCTGCGATTGCGTCGGGCGGGGTGCGGCGCAGTGCTTCCGCCATCAGGCCAAGCGCACAATGCTCAACCCCGGCGGCCCGGTCGGCCGCGGCGCTGTCTGACGCGAGTTCCTGGCGTGCCGACTGGACGCGCTGAAGCAGCGACCGTGTGGCGCGCGCCTGGCGCATCATGCTGGCGGCATGGCCGGTGCACTTCAGGACGAAGTTGGGGTCGCCAGGATACTTGCGCGCCAGCCGCAGGCATTCCATCGCCTGGGCGTTGGCGGCGACATACTGAGCGGCCAGGTCGGCTTCGTCGGCATTGGCCGGCAGCAGGCAGGCCACCTGCGCGATGGCAGCGTTGTCGCGGCGGGCAAGGTCTTCTCGCGTGTCGCTGACCGGCCGCAGCGCAGCGCGCAGCGTGTGGATGACCTGGTAGTAGGCGTCGCTGGGGGGCTGGCGGGTGAGGTCGGGGTGCTGAGGTTCCGAGTGCGTGTCCATACCGGCATCATGGTGTTAGTACTGATCGCTGTCAAGGGTTATTATAGCTATCAGAATGAGAAGATCGAAATGAGAAGATATTGAAACCGCAGATGAACGCAGATGAACGCAGATGAACGCAGATAAGAGACCGGGGCGAGCACCGGCAGAGCAACCGCACCGGAATCATCCGCGTGCATCTGCGGTTTCAATTTTCTGACTAACCACTATCGTAGTGCTACAGTATCGCGCAGGACGCGCTGGCGTATCGGTCCGGGCAGAACAGCGGGTGTGACGACGCCCACCCGTATGCCGAACGGCTCTTTCACCTCGGCGATGATAGCGGCCGCATCAACCAACGACGCGGCAATTCAGTCTACGGAGCCAATAGGACCAGGCTCATCAGACGATTCGTCATCGCCGTTCCTTACAAAATCCTCCGCATCCTCGCGCGTCTTAAATTCTGCGATCAACTCGTAATCGTCTGTGTCCTCGGCGTCATCCGGCATCCTTAATACCAAGAATGTCCCATTATGCTCTTGGACGATCTCGGTCACATCGATGCTATTATATGGTTCCATGTGTCGAGAGCCGCAATGGGGACAATCGTCATCGCAAGTGGCCGACCATTCGTCCTCCCATTCAAGCTTGCAATCTTCGCACAAGTACTGGTTGATGAACCAAGCCATCCCACACCCAACTTGCAGTTCGATAGACGTCAACTCGACCTATCGGTCAGTCTATACATCCCTCTACCGACAAAATCAAGATATCCGCTGTCACGCAAGACCTGTAATTTTTGTCGAATCTTTGCTCTGACGTGCCGATTGCCCGGGTATGCATTGCCGAGTGTATTTTCAAAGCTGTAGACATCGTCCAAGGAAAACTGGCGCTTATCGAGCTGTTCGATACAACGCATCACGTGCAGCAGCCATCCCTTTGCTTCCGAATCTCGCTGCGAGCGGAGGAACAGAGTGCGCCGCCATCTCTCTAGGACGTCAGCTTTCGGCTCAATTACTCCGTTCCTTACTATGGCTATCCGTCCAGCATACGGAATGTCCTGAAGCAATATCCTGCATCCGATCCAACCCTTGCGCTGAGCCGTCTGAGAAAGTGGCCTTCTCTCCTCGATCATCTCCCGCGAGAAGAAGTGCGCAGGGATAATAAACAGATCAGTGACGATCAGATTTCTGGCATTGTAATTAAGAAAAAAGAAATTCGGATTTGTGTTTTCAGTGACGCATTGGATCATCGTCCTATAGCCGCCATCTTCCACCTTTGCGCCGAAGTGTGACCGTTTGCTTTTCAGCTCATAGTCTTCCTTGCAAGCAGGACAGAAGAAATCTCCAACGGGACGATTGTTCCGGTATCTCTCAATGTGAGGATTCCCGCAGTTTGGGCAGTACAACTGGCTACCAAGCCAATGTTCGCTCAATATCCTTGTGCGTTGGCCACCACTCTTGTAGGCGGCGGCCAGCGCTTCTTGGAAGGAAAGGTCCATGTTGTCCGTTGCCGCGCCTGTGCTGATTCGCGGCAGCTATCTACCACGTCGCCGCGCCGATGTTATCCCGTAACCAAAATGTGTGATTCACCTATGCGCGTTAGCAGCGCCTCGTGCGTCGGCTGCCTCGTTGGACACATTGTGCTGCTATAGCAAACAAACACAACATGCCGCCCGCGTTCAGTGCGGTCACGACGATATCGCCGAGGTCGCGGTGCGAGATGGCGGTTGGCCAGACTCCGGGTTGGCATGGCCATGGCACTTGAGTTGCCGCCCCGCCCGCATCGCCAAGCATATCCACGCCGCAGCACGCCTGATAGAAGACCCGCCGCATGAGTGCCCCTCTCGCCTCGATGACAGGATTCGCCCGCACCGAAGGCAGCGCCGCCGGCCTTGCCTGGGCGTGGGAACTGCGCAGCGTCAATGGCAGGGGGCTCGACCTGCGCCTCCGCCTGCCGCCCGGCTGGGACGCGCTGGAGCCCGCCCTGCGCGACGCGGCCGGCAAGGCGCTGAAGCGCGGCAACGTCACCGCCAATCTCGCGATCAAGCGGGAGAACGAGCCGCGGCTGGTTGCCGACCCCGCGGCGCTGGAACAGGCGCTTGCCCTGGCGCTCGATCTGCATTCGCGCATTCCCGGCAGTCCGGTGCCTCGGGCCGAGGCGCTGCTGGGCCTTCCTGGGGTGCTGCGGCCGGCGCAGGCCGACGAAGCGGACGGCAGGGCAGGGGCGACGGCACAGGTGCAGGCGGGCTTCGCCGAGGGTCTGGCGGCACTGGTCACGGCCCGGCGGGCCGAGGGCTCGCGGCTTGGCGTGACGCTGGCGGGGCTGCTGCGGGAGATCGCGGCCCTTCATGGTCAGGCAGCGGCGGAAGCTGCCGATCAGCCGGCGGCGCAGCGAGCCCGGGTGATGGAGAACCTGCAGGCATTGCTGCGCGAGGCGCCCTCGTTGCCGGAGGAGCGCATCGCGCAGGAGGTCGCGTTGCTTGCCGCCCGCTCCGATGTGCGCGAGGAACTCGACCGGCTGGCAAGCCACATCCAGGCGGCGCACGCGCTGCTGGATGAGGCGGCGAACATCGGCCGCCGCTTCGACTTCCTGGTGCAGGAATTCAACCGCGAGGCCAACACGCTGTGCAGCAAGTCCGCGTCGGTGGCGCTGACCGCCACCGGGCTGAAGCTGAAGGCCACGATCGAACAGTTGCGCGAGCAGGTGCAGAACATCGAATGATACCGGGCACCAATGACGCTGACGCTCCGGGTTGGCGTTCTGCGCCATGACGGTGTTGTATCGATTGATGCGATGCGCTCGGGGGCAGCCGGTATGAGTGCCGTGGCGCGGCGCGGTGTCTGCCTAGTGCTGGCGGCGCCCTCGGGTGCGGGCAAGACGGCGATCGCCGATGCGCTGCTGGCGAGCGAGCCTGACCTGCTTCGGTCGGTCAGCGTCACGACACGCCCGCCGCGTCCCGCGGAAATCGACGGCGTGCATTATCGTTTCTGCGATCAGGCCGTATTCGATCGAATGGTCGCGGCGGGCGAACTGCTGGAGTGGGCCCGTGTGCTCAACCGCCACTGCTACGGCACGCCGCGCGCGCCGGTGGAGCAGGCGCTGGGGGCCGGCCGCGACATGGTTTTCGATATCGATTGGCAGGGCCATCGCCAGTTGCGCGCGGCTCTGCCCGGCGACGTGGTCGGCGTCTTCATTCTGCCGCCCACGCTCGCCGCGCTGGACGATCGACTGCGCGGGCGCTCCGCCGAGGATACGGCGGAAATCGCCCGGCGCATGCGTCTGGCTCTGGACGAGATCAGCCATTGGCAGGAATTCGACCACGTCGTGGTGAATGAGGATTTTCCCTGCGCTGTCGCCTCGGTGCGTGCCGTGCTGCACGCCGCGCGTCTCGTTACCGCGCGGCAGACCGGATTGCAGGATTTCGTCAGAGATCTGTAGCCTGGGTAGCGATCAACCGCGCCAGGCGATCGAATTCCGCCACCGTGAGCGTCTCGGCGCGCCGATCCGGTGCAATGCCTGCGGTACGCAGCAGGGTCTCGCCGCCCAGCGGCTTCAGCGCGCCGCGCAGCATCTTGCGCCGTTGGCCGAATGCCGCCGCGGTCAGACGTTCCATCTGTGCGAACAGCGCCGGGGCGGGTTGTGTCGCATGCGGTGTGAACCCGACAATTGCGGAAAAAACCTTCGGCGGCGGCACAAAGGCGGCTGGCGGAATACGCAGCAACAGCTCCGTGCGACACGTCCACTGGGCGAGCACGGACAGCCGCCCGTAGGCCGATGTGTCCGGTTCGGCGCAGATCCGCTCGGCGACCTCCTGCTGGAACATCAGCGTGAGGCGTTCGAACGCGCTGGCCTGGCGCAGCCAGCCGACCAGCAACGGCGTCGCAATGTTGTAGGGCAGATTGGCGACGATCTGCCGAGGGGGCGGAACGAGCGCGGCGGCATCACTCGCCAGCGCATCCGCCGCGACGACATGCAGGCGGGGTTCCAGCTCGGCCAGTTCCTGCATCGCCGCGATGGCGCGCCGATCGATCTCCAGGACGGTCACGCTTGCGGCCTCGGACGCCAGCAGCGCCCGCGTCAATCCGCCTGGTCCCGGCCCCACCTCGACGACATGCCGCCCGTCCAGTGGCCCGGCCTCTCGGACGATGCGTGCCGTGAGGTTGGCGTCGAGCAGGAAATGCTGTCCGAGCGCCCGGCGTGCCGCCATCCCGTGCCGCGCGATAACCTCGCGCAGTGGCGGATGCAGCGGCGTGCGTAAGTTCACGCCCCGCCGGTGCGCATCTCGATGGCGGCGTGGCGGCGCAGATTGGCAAGCATCTGGCGCGAGAGAAGCTCCACGCGTTCGTTGAGCAGCTGCGCCCGCACCTCCTGCGGGGTCGCCTGCGCAAGGTTCTTCTCCTCGCGCGAACAGACAATCAGCACGGCGATGCCGTCGTTCGCCACCAGCGGCTGGCTGGCGCGGTCGAACGGCAGCGTCGCGAGCACCTGGCGGAATGCCGGTGGGTTGACCGTCTCCAGCCGGACCTCGCCGGGATCGACAGGCCGTGTCTGGTTGTTCGCCTTGGCGACCTGTTCCATCTGCTCGCAGCTGTGCACGCTGGCGCTGATGCCGCGCGCCTTCTCCAGCGCCTGCTTCTGCAGCTCGGTCGGCGCCTGCGGGTTCAGGGCACTGACGAACGGCAGGAACAGCTGGCGCAGCGACACGGCTGTGCCGACCTCGCGGCCGATCTCGCGCTTGGCCTGAAGTGTCACGATGGAAAACCCGCCCGGCACCTTCACGGGGTTGCTGATTGCGCCCACCGGCATCTGCGACGCCAGGCGCGCCACCTCCGGATCGAGCTGGTTCGGCTGCACCCAGCCGAGCTCACCGCCCTGCAACGCGGTCTGGTTCTGGCTGAACTGCGCGGCGACCACCGGGAACGCGGCGCCGGCACGCAGCTCGGTGATCACCGTTTCGGCGAAGCGCTGCGCATCGGCGGAATTGGCGGGGTCATCCACCGGAATGAATATCTCGCCGAGCCGGTATTCGGGCTTGCCGACCTGCTGTGCCAGCAGCCGTTGCTGGTCCGCCACCTCCGCATCGGTGATCGTCACCTTGTCGCCTAGCTGTTCGCGGAGCACCCGGGTCCAGCCAAGCTGCGTGCGAATCTGGTCGATCAGCGTGAGCTGGCTGACGCCGTCCGTCGCGAGCTTCTGTCGCAGTGCGCCGGGCTGCATGCCATTGCGCGTTTCGATGTCGTGGATCGATTCGGCGATCATCTTATCCTGTATCACGATCTTGCGGCGCAGCACTTCCTGCATGCGCAGCCGTTCGTCGATCAGCTGGCGGGTTATCTGCTGCCTGAGCCGGTCGAGCACATCCGGCGTGAGCGGCAGGCCGGTGGAGAGGGCGAATAGCCGGGTGCGGTTGGTGACGTCGGCATTGGTGATCACGTCGCCATTCACCACGGCGACGATCCGTGTCGCCTGCGCCGTTGGGGGCGGCGGGACGGGTGCGGCGGCAAGGGCGGCCACCGACCACGCAAGGGACAAGGCCAGGGCCGCCCAGAATGCGCGCCAGCGGGGCATGCCTAGGCGTTCAGCGAACACCGTGCGTTTCATGACATGGACCTCCCGATCGCTAGAGCGCCTTGAAACCAAACTGTCCGATGGTCTTGAAGGTCATCTGGATCAGCAGAGTCGTAGAACCGTTGTCCCCGTTGAACGAGGTATAGCGGCGAAAGAACCGCAAATCCAAGATATAGCATTCATCTTCGTAGATTGCGTCCGTGCCGACGGCAACCATCTGGTTGGTCTGAAGATCGCGTCGTGCAAACCCGCTGAAGCGGTATTGCCCCCAGTTCGACGAGGCGCCGAGGGTGATCTCGTTGCGTGGCACATAGAACGCGTTGCCCGCGGGCGGCGGTTGGGGCTGATCGAAGAACGTGGCCGGATTGAATGACGTGTAGATATAGCCGCCCGAGACGTTGAACTTCGGAACGCCGGCGCTGGCGACCGCGTCGGCCATCCTCACGGCAAGCGAGTTGTGGTCGAGCCGCGTACGATACGTCAGGTTGAGCCAGCTCGTCGGTGCGAAGCTGGTGCGGGCGACCACGTCCGACACCTGATCATGCAGGCCTGACGACTCAAGGAACAGGTTGCTCTTGGTGGTGCGATACGATTGTCCGATCAGACCGTCGAACGTGGTGCCGCCCAGGTACCAGGCGCCGTGCAGCGCCACGTTCGCGCGCACTCCACCGTCCAGCCGATCGATGCCGGGAAAGCGATTGAAGCCGAACAGGTTGGCGTCGGTAAATTCGAGATCGAAGCTGTCCTCGTTCGGATATCGGTTGAACTGGCTGTCGCCCGCCTGTGGTGCGACGACGAGTTCCGCCATCGGCTCGATGAGCTGGGTGCCCCATGCGCCGGCGTCGCGCATGAACGGCCAGCGGACAAAAATCGAGGCCTGTGGGAGGGAGCGGGCGGCGTTGGCCTGATTGTGCGTGCCGAAATTGGGCTGCTCGTTGAAGTCGCTCGCGTCATAACCGGCAGTGTCGTCGTGCAGTGTGACTGTCCACAGGTCGCCCAGCGGACCGACCCACGGGCGCGAATAATTCAACGTAAGGCTGGCACGCCGCGTATTCGTGCCGATGGAGCGTATGACATTGAACGATGTGACGTCGACCGCGAGCCGCCCACCCCAGGCGTCCGGGGTGCCGAAATAGCTGTACTCATACCTTGGCAGGACCAGCGGCAGTTCGTCGCTGACGACCGAAGTGTTCACTGCCTGGTAGACCCGGGAGTCGAGGCGCGTGTAAGCCCCCTCGCCGAACCCCTCGAGGTAGACCTGGCTGGCCACTATGTTGGGGTCCGTGCCGAGCTGAGACCCGAGGTGAAAGTCACGGACAAAATCGGTGTTCGTAATGTGCCCGCCGTTGAAGCCCCAACGCCATGTGTCGTCCAGATTGAACTGGCCTCTGGCAGTTACCGCGGCCGCAATCGAGTTGTCGATATAGCCTACCGCGCCATCCGCCCGCAGGAAGCCGTTGTTGAACCGGCGGCGGTACTCGGCCTCGAGTTCGGGTCCGGCCCGCGAGGTGATCATCGGCGTGAACGTCGCATCCGACTGATCGTCGATCACCCAGTAATACGGCTGCGCGTAGAAGCCGCCGAGATGCGAGGATACGCCGATCGAGGGGATCAGCAGACCGGACGCGCGCTTCACGGATGGATCGGCGTGCCAGAAATACGGCATGTAGGCGATAGGAATGCCATACATTTCCATGACGGCATCCTGGTATTCGATCTTCTTATGCTCGAGATCCTGCACGGCCGACAGTGCGCGAATTTGCCAGAGCGGCGGTTTTGTCGGGTCCTTGGCGCAGAGATTGCACGTGGAATAGACCACGCGCGACATCTCGTTGATCTCTCCCTCGGTTCGCCGCGCGCCATTGGCGGCCAGCCTGCCGTTCTGCGGCAGGATCCCGCGCATGTCGCGCAGCACGCCGTTCTTCATGTCCTGCGTAAGCTCGGCGTAATTCGCGAACAGCACCTGGCCGTCCGGCTCGAGCAGGACGACGTTTCCCTGGGCGGCGGCCACGCCGGTGTTGCGATCGAAGGTGATCTTGTCGGCACGCAGCACATGATCGCCCTGCCAGGCCTCGACATGACCTTCGGCGATCACCAGTGAGTTCTCACGATCATACTCGACCGTGTCGGAGGTGAAGCTTACCGGCTGGTCGCGCGACCCCTTCGCTTGTGAGGCGCCGCTGACGATCTCGCCAAGCTGGGCGTGAGCGGTGACGGGTAAAGTTACTGCCAGCAGAACTGCCAGCAGCACCATGTGCGCGATGGTGTGCGCCCGCACTGCATAGTGGAAGGCGCATGCCCGCACGACGAGGGCTCGCGCCATCGTCAGCCGTCTTCCGTGTGCAGCAGGAGTGCAAGCGCCAGCATCAGTCCCGATGCGGCCGGCGCCCAGGCGGCGAGTGCGACGGGCAATGCGCCCGACTGACCGAATTCCTCGGCCATTTTGGAGACGACGAACAATGCGAAGCCGGCGGCAACCCCGCTGCCGATCATCTTCGCCACGCCGCCGCGGCGTGCCGGGCGCATGGAGAAGCCGGCTGACACGAGCGCCATGGTTGCGGCAAGCAACGGCAGAGCCAGCAATGCCTCGAAATGCAGTCGGTGACGGATAGAGGAAAAGCCCGATCGGTCCAGCAGCGCGATGAAGCTCGGCAGTGCCCAGAACGAAAGGGTGTCAGGCGAGGCGAAGCTTTCCTGCACACGTGCCACGGTAAGATCAGTCGGCAGACTGATCGTGGCGGGCGGTTCTGGCATGTGTTCGGGTTGGATCGATCGGGCATTCTTTAATTGCCAGGCCCCTGCGCCGAGGATCGCCTCACTGGCCTCGATGCGCGTGAGCAGCCGGTCACGGTCATCGAGGCGGAACACGCTGACGTCGGTGGCCGTCAGTTGCTTCTTTTGCAGCTGGACGCCGTGCGCATGGATGATGGCCACTCCCTGCGGCGACAACGTGTGGTCGGACTGGCGCAGCCAGAGCTGTCCGCCGGTGAGTGCGAGCGGCCCTCCGCCGGTCTTCAAGTACGTATTGTCGAGCGACTCGGCGCGCGCAAGCATGACCGAGGAAACCGGACTTACGACGCCGGTCGCCGCCGCCCCCAGCAGCAGGGCGCAAAGTGTGGGCGCGGTGAGAAACTCCCAGGCAGAGATGCCGGCGGCGCGGGCCACGATCAGCTCGGAGGATCGGGTCAGGCGCCAGAAGCTGAGGATGCCGCCAAGCAATACGGCGAACGGAAGGATCTGCATTGCGATGTAGGGCAGGCGCAATGCCGCGATCTCGCTGACCAGGGCGAAGGTCGCGTCGGGCTTGGTGGCGGAACGCCGCAACAGCTCGATGAAGTCGAACATCGCGACCAGGCCGCAGAGCGCGAGCAACATCGCGATCACTGAACCGGTGAACTGCCGGGCAATATAGAGCGAGAGCGTGATGGCAGCTGTCATCCTCTCAGGCCGCCTCGGCCCCGCGGGTCGAATGTCCGAGGCCAGGCGCGCGCCGCAACGTCGCCAGCAGCCGCGGGCCAAGCAGAAGCCAGCCACAGATCACGCCCGGCAGCAGCGCCTGGAGCCAGACCAGCGGGAGCAGGGCATTGTCGCGCGCGGCGAGATTTTCCACTGCAAGCCCAGTGGCGAGGAGCACTACCACGGTGCCAATTGCGGCAAGCGGTCTGACAAAGCTGCCATGCCGTCGAAACGTACCGCTGAGCACCGAGAGCAATGCAACCATGGCGAAAGAAAATGCGGTCAGCGGGGTTGCCAGCCGCTTGTGTGCTTCGGCAATCCATTTCGGTATATCGTGAAGATTAGGCGGGTGTGGATCCAGCAGCTCGTCCAGTGGCAGTTCGGTCATGTCGCGCAGCCGTTCGCCGTCGTTGCGTGCCGTGTCGGTGAGGTCGAGCTCGTTCTGGGCGAAGGTCAGCACATTCAGCCGGCCGGTCTGACGGTCGATCTCCTGGCGGCTGCCGCTGACCAGCAGCACGCGCGGTCCGTTGGGCCCTTCCACCAGGCGGCCATGCTCGGCCAGGATCGTCGCGGTCGCCGCCTTGTCGCGCTGGTCATCAACCAGGATGCCGCGCAGCGTTCCATCCGGATCGCGCGAGCGCACGTAGACGGTCAGGTCGTCTGAAACCTGAGTGAATACGCCTTCCTGCAGCAGGAAGGCGGCCATCTGGTTGCGGATCTCCCATTGAAACTGCCGGAACGCCGTGAGGCTGGCAGGCACAAGCCAGATGTTGAGGATGTAGCAGGAGGCAATGACCAGGACGGTCAGCGCCAGTGCCGGACGGGACAACGCCCAGGGCGACAGGCCCGCCGTGCGCATCACGGTGATTTCCCGGTCGCCGGCCATGCGCTGGTAGACGAACTGCACGACGACGAAAGTGGTGATCGGCAGGATCACCGCGACGAAGCTTGGGATCAGCAGACCCGTGAGTTCCATGAAGACGCCGAGCGAGAGGCCGTGATTGACCACGAGTTCGACGAAACGCAGCGACTGGACGAGCCATATCAGCGCCGTCAGCCCGCCGGTGACGGCGATCAGCGCGAGACCCAGCTGGCGGAACATATAGCGGTCGAGTCGGTTGATCAGCTTGCCGGTGCGCATCCTGCGTGGCGGTCCCCTTCTGGTGGTCCCGTTCGTGGCGGCCCCCTTCGGGCAGCGGAGTGTATTGCGGACTCGCGCGTCCGGCCAAGCGGCGCGGGTTTTGTGCGTCAGGTGGGGCATCGATGCAAGGCGGGGGTGCCGGCCAAGGAAGGTTCCACACAGAGAGCCGCCGAGGATGGCGCACTGAGAGCCACTGAGGGTCCGTCTCTGAACGCCTGCGGAATGAGATCGCCAACGGCCGCTATGGGTGAAGTCCGGACCTTTCTCCGTCCCCCTGGTTCCCATCCGCGCGTCTTTGGCACAGCACCCCGACGGGTGCAGAAACACTTCAAGTTAATTCATGGTGGGTGACGACGGGTCATGAACAGTTTAGAGAGCATCGGCCAGTACTCCTGCATCACCGCGAAAATGTAGGCCGTGCTGATACCAAACAGCAGCATGCCGCCCGCCGCCTCCAGCGCGCCCATCATCTGCCAGTGCTGTTGCAGCATCAGCCCCGAAGCGCCTCGCGTTGTCATCGAGTCGACGGAATAGAGGATCGCATCTTCAGGCGAGTCCAGCGCACCAAGCCAAATATACGCCGCCGCCCAAATCGCGGCCTCTATCCCGTGTAGCACCGCCAGCAGCAGTCCGATCACCCCGACTATGCCAATCACTATCGGGATCACGCGCCGTGAACGAAGGTTCCGGGTCTCCAGCCACGCCCTGATCCTGAGCCCCACGAGGGCCATCATCACGACCCCCGTCGCGTGGATTGCGATGGTCAGTGCAATGAGCGACAGCCCCCAGGTCCAGTTGACATTATCCAACAGGTATATCCTGCAAAGACCAGTGTACCTCGGTTATCCGACAAAAGGGCCGCGCGTGCGAGTTGCTCGACACCCCGGCCAAGTGCGTTGAGCGCTCCAACGGCGGCTTCCCACCCAACCCGATCATCCGGCTGCGAGACCGACGAGTCAGACGCTGACAGTCCTCTACGCGCCATAACCGGCGGGGATTGGTGGAAATCGAACGCAAGGGTACCGTCACGCTGAGGTCCACGTGCCAGTTAGCGCATCTTGGCATCTCCGGTACCGCATCGAACCCCGATGTTTCGTTTCCAAACAGTCGCTCGTTCCTTGACACTATCCGCAACCTCTGTTCCTCTGTTGCTCGCTCAACCGCGGTGCCGTCCACGCTGTTTGCGATCGCCGTCGTTGGCCAATACGTGCATAGAGCGCGAAAGCTGTGATTTCTTCGGTCCAACGGTAAGGGCCGTGGCCCCGAAGATGTGAGCGTCCGGAGGCGCCCAACTGGCAGTAGGTTTCCTAGACCCACTGACGACCCGAAAAGCAAAGGCTACAAGTTGGATCGTAGCCGACATTCGATCCATTGAGGCACGGGAAACAGCGAGCTGTGGCTACGGTCTGATAGGTCAGCTATGCCTCTTTTTATTGGTTGCCTCTTCCCAATGGTCTTGACGGTCGTCGGCGCCGCCATCGGCGGGATTAGTGGCGGAACGACGGCTGGACTGTGGGGGGCAGCCGCCGGTTTTGCCGTAGGCTTCGTTTTGATGTTGGGCGCGATATGGTTGTTTGACCGAGCGAGGGACAAACTAGGCGAATAGCGCGACCAGCAGAGCCGACCCGTGACGTCAGTGTGCGGTTGCGAGACCGTAGGTTTGGAGGGCCTCGACCACCCCGTGAAAGATCAGTCCCATTCCCATCGCGGCAACGAAGAAGCCGACGATGCGCGTGGCGGCATCGATCCCCCGGGGACCGATGCGCGCCAGCATGATTCGAGCCGAACGTAGCACCAAATATGTCACGACCATTGTCGCCAGGATCGCCGCAGAAATTTCAATGAACGCCACGACCTCGAATGCCGCTCGCTTGACCAGAGACGTCATGCCGAGAATGGTCGCGATGGCACCCGGGCCAACCATGATCGGCATTGCCAGGGGAACAAAAGCGACGTCCTCATCGGCCGCCGGTTGACCGTTTGTCGCATGACCCTTGGCCGCTTCCGCAGCACGCGAGGCGAACAACGCGAATCCCAAACGCGTCAGTATGATGCCGCCGACGATGCGAACCATGCTGAGCGGTATTCCGAAGACGCGTAGGATCAGAGTGCCGAAGATCAAAAAGAAAAACATCAGCGCCACGGCATACAGGCAAGAGCGGCGTGCGATGCGTCTGCGCTCTTCGTCGTCTTTGCGTCCGGCCAGATCAAGAAAAACCGGCAGCGCCTCGAGCGGATTGATGATCGCGAGGAGAGTCGAGAACGTCGCGATAAACAGGGTCACGGGCGTTGTGTTCCTCTCATCCGATCTGAAAACGAGCGAGCCTCGATGAGCAGGCGCCGGATGCCGAACCCGCCGGCAACGCGAGCGGCAGCAATCGATATTGATCATTCATTGCAACACGCGGGGAACCGGTGGCACCTGGTCACCATCCTTGCTCGTTCCGGTGACGACCAGCACCGAGGCCGTGGTGCCGGCGCGCAGTTTGATGGTGTCTGGAACCTTCCCGATGCGCACCATTACCGGTATGCGCTGCGCGAGTCGGATCCACTCGAAGGTCGGCTTGACGGAGGGCAACTGCTCGAAGCCCGTGCTGCCGTTTTGCTGGGCAATGCCCCAACCAATGCTGTCCACGCTGCCATCCAAGGGAGTATCGGGATAACTCATCAGCGTGACAACGGCCCGATCGCCTTTTTGGAGGTCCCCCACGAAGGTTTCGCGGAAGAATGCCTGGGCGTAGAAGCTATTCGCATCAATCAAGGCCAGCATCGGTTGATTGGCAGCCGCGGAATCCCCGACGTGCACTTGTAAATTGGTGACGTATCCATCCGTGGGGGCCCATACCTTCGTGAAGTCCAGGTTCAATTGCGCAAGTTCCAGGTCCGCTGCGGCCCGGCGCCGCCGAGGGTTATCGTCTCCGGGCGCGCCGAGATCTGCCAACCCGCGAGCCACATCGTCTTCCGCTTGCGCCAGCGCAGCGGTCGCCTGGCTCACTTTCGCTTTGGCTTCGCTCAACCGTGCGCGGGCCAGCTCATACGCCGTAGCCGTGTCATCGACGTCTCTCTGCGAGTTGATCCCCGCCGCGCGCAGATCCTTGGCGCGTCCGAAAATGATCCGCTGGTTCTCCGCCTGTGCGGCAGAACCCTCGACCTCGAACTGCGCCTGGCTGAGCTCTGCCTGGCGTTGCGCGAGTTGGCGCTTCAATCCGTTAACCTGATCGGTAAGGGACTGGACGATATCGCGCATGTTGTCGAACTGCGCACGTGCCAGATTCACGGCCGCTTGGAATGTGCTTGGGTCGATTTCGAATATAAGATCACCCTTCTTCACCAGCTGATTATTCTGGACCGGCACGCGAACGAGCGGACCGGATACGCGCGGGGCGATCTGAACAACCTGCGCCCGCACCAGGCCGTCCCGTGTCCAGGGATACTTGATATAGTCAAGATATTTGTAGGCAATCATGGCAAGGGCTGCCAGCACGATCACGCCTGTGGCGATGATTCTGACGATCGGTTTCATGCTCTCACCCCGGAATCAGAAAGATGGAGAACAGGCCGATGTAAATCGCCGTCAGCGCGATCAGCACCAGTGACGGGCGATAAAAGTAGCGCGACACTCGGAAACGGTTCGAAAGCCGCGCCGTGATCGTGGCGGCGACGAGACCCAGCGTAGCATCAAGCAGCATCGGCGGGAAGAAAACTTCTCCTACGTGTAGCTCGTGCGGAATAAGATGCATCGTCATGCCTCCGTCAGAACCGGGCCTCGCGCAGACGAGCCCAATCAATCCCGCTCGACCGCCTCGAGAAATTCACCAACTCCTCCGATACGCCACGAAATGCGCCGAGCAGACGAATTGAATTCTCGCCCTCGCGTGTCGCAATGCTTGCCTGGCCCTCACCGGCAACCGCTTTTTTGATTTGCTCTTCAAGTCGCTCCAGCATCGCATCGAGTCGCGACCGAAAATCGGCAAAATCCGCCGCCTCGGGATTCTGCGAGAGATTGTAAAAAATATCCTGCAATCCGACTCGCCACGCGTGCACCTGAGGGAGCAGTACGCGCGCAAGGACTTCCGATTGCGGTGTCGCGCGGGTCTCAAGAAGGTCTTGCATGCGGTAGGCCAGGGCTTGCAGGCTGTCGACGAGCGCCTGCATCTGCTCGGTCGTCGATTGACCCAAGGCCGCCGCGGGCAGCCCACTTCCCCAGATGGCGAGCTTGCCCGGGATTCTTGCCAGGTCGCCGAGATGCAACACCCGCCTGAGACGCTGCCACCGCGTCGGCGGGTTGGCGCGGTCCCACAGCAGCGTCGAGGCGAGATATGCGCAAGCGCGAAAGAAGCGGCCGAGCAGGCGGAGGAACACGTGCTCGGCGCGGAATGACACGGGGAAATGCGTCGCGACCGCCAGCACGGCCAAAACCAGCGCCAGGACCACGGCGAGGTTTGCAACACTGAGAAAGTTGTAGTTCTGCTCGTTGGTGACGTTCATCAGCATGGCGAGCAACCCGAGCCCCGCCGCTTTGCCGAGGGCCTGTGTTGGTCGATGGCATAGGTAGCAGATCAGGAAGACAACTACGAAAACCACAGCCGCCAGGCCGGTGAAGCTCGTAAGGTGGGGCATCACCAGGACGTAGATGGCGCTTCCGAGAGCGAGGCCGAATGCAACCGGCAAGAAGGTGCGCGCAATCGGAAGCTGCGGCGTGACGCAAAGTGCCATCGCGAGCGAATTGGTGAGAACGATGAACGCGACCGTTTCCGGGATGTCCGGCACGTAAAGGGCCATGAGCCACGCCAGCCACAGGCCCGTGAACCATCGTGCGACGCTCGCGAGGCGCTCGGGATCGAGCGCCGACGGCAGCAGCGATGCCGTCCCGTAGGGCGGATCCGTCTTCGCGCGGGTGAAGTTCCGGATGTCGGCGACCGTCTCAAAGAGATCGCGCGTGAGCTTGTCAATTTCCTGCAGGTGACTGCGATAGAGGAGCAGCGCAGCCCGCTGGAACGCCGAAAGCGCTGCCATCCCCTTGTCTTCGAGGTTCAGCGGCACAGAAATCGGCCCGCGCTCCGGCGGATGCCCCTCCAGCATGCGTCCGATTTCGGCGAACCGGTGGTCGAGCTCGCTGGCGAATTTTGCCAGCTCCGGAATCAGCCGCTGGGGGTCGATTTCCCTCACGTCTGCCGAACTCTGCCGGCAGCGTTCTGACATGCTGGTCAGTTGCGAAAGCTTATGGACCAAGCTCCGCCACGCGTGGCGGGCCTCCCATACTTCGTAGCTGTCGATCTCCGCGCCATCCAGCAGACCACCAAGACGAGCCAGCACTTGCGTGGTCTGTCGCCGGAGGGCTTGTGGTCCCGCATCATGGGGTTCACCGATGGTCGGCGTGAGATATTGCACGGCGAGTTGGCGATGCGCGACTGCGAGCCGACGGACTGCATCCTCGAGGGCTGCACGGGTACTGGTCGGCCAGATCAGGAGCCAGACCAGGCTGTAGCTCACGACACCCAGCGCCGTTTCCTCGGTACGAGTTACAGCTGTCTGAAAATCGTTCAGAGGGTCGGCGCCGCCGGCAAGTGCAATGAGCGGTACCGACAACCCGGCAACGAGCCAGAAATACCAGCGGGAAGTACCAGGCATCATGTAGGTGCAGAAGCCGGTAAAGATGCTCATGCCGATCAGGAACAGCCAGCGATCCTGCGGGAACAGGGCAATGAGAGTGAACGCAGCCAGACTCCCCAAAAGGGTACCGGATAACCGCAGCAGGCCCTTGTTCAGCGATTCTCCGACAGTCGACAGGCCACAGAACGCCACGGCAAAGGCGGCCCAATGAGCATCTTTCCAGTCCATGGAAAGGGCGATGCCATAGGCAAGCACCGTGGCGAGCGCGGTCTTGATTGCCGGCTTGACCCGATCCGACAATACCCTCCGGTCAGGCATGTGTGCTGACAAGCTCGGTGCGAGCGCCCAGCTTCCCGACCCAGCACTGCTCGGTTGATGCCGTACGATCTCGGCCATAACCTTTGCGATCCTTGCCACGAAAAGTATAGTGGACGCAAATCGAGTACAAGAGGACGGCACAACACGCGGCGTCGACCGCGCTCGCGAACTCCACCAAAATGCCGTCGCCGGTGGTCTTGACGATGCCGCAGCGGAGGCTGGCGATGGAGGCGTCTGTCAGGTCTCTTCGGCGCTCACTCGGCGCATACAGCGTCCTGTCCTCATCGACGCCCATAGCCGAACGTACCCCACAACGTCCGCAGCAGGAATGGGCGATAGCCGGCGCTCCCGCTGCTCATGCGTCCTCCGCCCCCGCCCGCACAGTTTGAGATTTGGCCCCACGGACGCCAACGGTGCACAGAGTATAATCCAATGGCAATCGACACTCAAATTGCGCTGGGCCGCTCGGCTGGAGAGAAGAATCCCCCCTTTTGTCGTAGCCGTGTTGGTGTCGGAATGGCTGCTTTGGGTCGCAATCGCCCGTTGCGCTATCATTCGGAGACAGGCTCTGAGAGAGGAAGGCCATTGGCTTCGCATACAGCACCAATCTGCCTTCCTCAGTGGCTCTCAGTGGAATCCTCGGTGAACTCTGTGTGGAACCTTTCTTGCTTGCTTGCTTAACTTCCTGCGATGCAGCGTCAGACGACAACCACGTCCGATTCGAAGACCTGACCCTTCGTCTCAGGCCCCAGAAGCAGGGCGACAATGAAGCTGATCAGACCGACCGTCGTTCCGACCAACATGGCAACGCCGAATCCGACGTTGTAATTGACGGCGATATACGTCAGGACCGGCGCCACGAGGCCACCGAATATCGCTCCCTGATGGTAACAGAAGCCGACCGCCGTCGCGCGCACCTCGGTCGGGAAGCGCTCGGAAAGATAGCTGGGGTTCTGTCCATAGATCGCCCCACCGAACAGACCCTGCACCGAGAAACCGATTGCGAGAGTGACGTAGTCGTTGGTGAGAAGGTAGGTCGGTGTGAGCAGCAGCGCGATCACTGCCGGAATGATCATCGACCAGCGGCGTCCGAATGCGTCCGCCACCCAGCCCCAGACAAAGCTGGCAGCGAATGTCGCGGCGTTGGAGAACATCAGCGGCACCGATACCAGCGCGGCGGACAGCGCGAGATCTTTCTGCAGATGCGTCGCGAACAGGGCAAAGATCGAATAGTAAACGGTGAAGCCGCTTGCCATCCACCAGCAGGCGGTGAGCGTGTTGGCAAGATTGCCACGCTTGAAGATGACCATCAGCGGCAGGCGAACCTCACGTTTCTGTTCGCGCTGCTTCCTGCGGTTCTCCAGCCAGACCTCCGGCTCCTTGACGTATTTGCGGACCCAGAGGACCACCAGTGCCGGCAGGATGCCGACCCACAGCATGCCTCGCCAGCCCACGTAGTTGTAGAACAGACCGTAGAACGCGGCCGACATCAGGAAGCCAAGCGCCCACGATCCTTGCAGGATCGAACTCATCAGTCCGCGCGAGCGGGGCGGCCACGATTCCATCGCCAGCGACGCGCCGGCCGGCCATTCGGCGCCCATGCCGATGCCGAGCATCGCACGGAAGAAGAACAGGAAGGCGAAGCTCGGCGAGAATCCTGCGATGAAGTTGCAGATCGAGTACCACAGGATGGAAATCATCAGCGGAATCTTCCGCCCGACACGATCGGCCAGCCAGCCGGATGCGACCGCGCCCACCAGGCGCAACCACAGGGTGATGGCGAAGACCGCGGTGACAGCGGTCAACGGCACGCCGAACTCCTGGGAGATCGGCACCATGATCAGCAGGAATACGGTGAAATCGAACGAATCGAGGGTCCAGCCCAGCCATGCGGCCCACCAGGCCAGCCACTGATCCTTGGTGGGTTCCTTCCACCACGGAATCGACTGCGTGCTCCCAACGGTAGTTGCCATTTTCTTGTTATCTCCCCGAATACGACATACGAACGATCGATGCGGCACGAACGGCGCGGCACATTATGGACGAACGGCTGTACGGGGCAGCTTTCGTGCTGTCCCGGACACGGGACGACAAGTGAGGTCTACGGTAACCAGCACAACGGCTATGCGTCAAACGCTTGGGAGCTGCCGAGGGACAAGGGACCGTGCTCGAGGACTTCGCCTGGCCATGACGATGAACCATAAGGCGCGCCCGGAACTGCTGAAGCGCGAAAGCGCCGTGCGGAACAGGACACCGTGCGCCGCCTATTCGGCGCGAGCGGCATTCGTCTGCGACGCCCATCGTTTCGCGGGCTGAGCAAGAGATGGGCTGGCCGCGCAGCACCCTCGATGACCTGACCGATCCCTGGCGACTGCCGAGATAGTTTACATGCCACCCGATACAGCGATGATTTCGCCGGTCACCCATCGGCTATCCTCTGACGCCAAAAACACGGCGACTGGCGCGATGTCGTCCGGTTGCCCGATACGCCCCAACGGCGTTTGCAGCAGTATTTGTTTTTCAAAGTCGCTGCCAACGATGCCGGCTGACCGGGTTCCCTCAGTCTCCACTTCGCCCGGACTGATGGCGTTCACCCGGATCTTTCGCGGGCCCAATTCGTTTGCGAGCACGCGCGTGATTGCCTCGATAGCGCTCTTCGAGGCGACATAAATGGAACTTGCAGGCGGTGGGTTGCGGGTTACCGCGGAACTGAGGTTGATTATGCTCCCGCCATCCGGGCCGAAACACTTTACCGCCTCCTTCGCCGCGAGAAGAACCCCAAGCACATTGATGTTGAAGTGTTGGTGGAACTCATCCTCCGTGACGGCCTCGATCGGTGAGAACCGATAGATGCCGGCGTTGTTCACAAGAATATCAACCCGGTCAAAGGCGCTGATCGCATCGGCAAACAAACGCTCAACATCGCTGGGTTTAGAGACGTCTGCCTGGATCGCGGAAGCCTTGCCGCCTTTTGCTGTGATATCCGCCACCACGATGTCCGCGTCGCGTCGGCTGGCGGCATAGTTCACCACGACTGCGGCTCCTGCGGCGGCCAAACCCTTGGCGATGCCTGCTCCGATACCTTTCGATGCGCCTGTGACGACTGCCACTTTATTGGTCAACTTACCCATGAGATTCCTCCGAAGACACGTCGCGCTTCAATCATGGCGAGCGCATCTGCCCGGTTCAAGGCGGCGGTCCAGCGCTGATGGCCATGCCTGACGTGGTCCGCTCAATTATACCGAGCGCCCTAAATGTTGACGTACGGCACTGGCCCCACACACGTCATGGCCGTCCCCGGACCTGACGGTTTTGCGGTGACGCCGCGCCTGCCCGGAGAGTCAACCTCTAGGGCGCTTGGAATTACACATCGCGAATACGCATGGGTCAGATACGCATGGGTCAGAATCTAGCCGACTGGTCTCATTCCGTGGCGAATACTGATCGGAATGTGTCGGCTCGCACGCGAGTCCGCGAGGCAGCGAGTCGCATGGCCCGCGGCCAGCAGCGGCACAGAAGCAGCAGCCAAGGTTGCGCAGCCGAGACAAGACAGGCGCGATGAATGAGCGAAGACAGCCGCATCTGCGGAGCAACGCGCCGCGCCCAGGCGAGGTGATACGCGCCCGCCGCATTACCGTGTGCGAGCAATATGTTGGAAGCCAGCGTTGCACTCGCCAGCGCAAGCGCCACGCCGTCGCCGGTGAGCGACGCGATAACAGTCGCCTGGTCGCCGAGGCGGAACAGATTGGGCGAGTCCTTCGCGTTCGGTGCGTGCGTGTAGCCATATGGCAGGCCGGCGATCGCAAGTGGCCGATCGAGCATTGGTCGCGCGCCGTTCAGCCGTTCGGCGAGATGCGGGCTCTCGTGCGTGAGGGACTCGAACAGTTTGTCCCATTGACCGTCCACCGCACGCAATCTTGCACCCGGCACCAGCACGCACAGGACCGCCCGGTCGGATTCAACAAGCTGCAGCCCGGCGTAGCCGCCGACGAACAAAATTAGCTCGACGTGACCCCGCAATCCAGCCTGCTGGCGTGGATCGAGCGCGTAATACATCTTCATCCCGACAAGGCCAGTGCCGCGCATTGGCCGCGCCGCACCGCGCAGATCATGTTTGCCCGTGGCTAGGAACACCGTGTCGGCCGCGACCGTCCCAGCCGAGCCGCAATCGAGCCGCAGAGACCCGTTGCTACGATTGATGCTGCGGACGGGGCAGCCTCGCAGGACCGTGGCTCCGCTCAACTCCGCCTGACGCAGCAGCGCCTCGTCCAGTGCGCGGCGCGTCAGACCGAGCGCGGGGAATGGCAGGCGCGCGGTTGCGATGCGTTTCCCGTGCACCAAACGGACATTGGTTATCTCCGACGGCGCCAACGCCGCGATATCGACACCCAAAGCCGCGATCGCCTCGATCGCCTCGGCGCTGAGGAAGTCACCGCATACCTTGTCGGTGGGGCCGGCATTACGTTCGATCAGTGTGACAGCACGCCCGGCCCGGGCGAGCAGTAAGGCCGCGGTGGCGCCGGCTGGCCCACCGCCGATGATCACCGGTCCGGGCATCGTCGCGCGACGCACAGCCGAAATGGCATATGCCAGGTGATTTCAACGTCAGCCTCGGTGAGCCCGGCGGATCGGATCAAACGGAGCCAATCATTTCGGACAAAACTGCGCGCGATCGAGATGCGGCCGTCGCTCAGGACAAAAGGGTGCCAGCGCGCAAGCCATGCGAGCACGCCAAAACCGTAATAGGGAAACCAGTGTCGGTGCAGGTCGCCGATGAACCAGCCGCGCCGCGCATGTGCCTCCATCCAGCGGATGAATTTCACCACCGTGTCGTCAGTGAGGTGATGGGTGAATTGCGAGCTGATGATGTAGTCGTAGCCGCCGCCCTCCGGCTGGAAGGTGAACACATCGGCGGTGTGAAAGGTGATCCCCGCTGAAGCCGGCGTCGCCTCGCGTGCGGCCCGTGCGCTCCACGGGTTGAGGTCCACGCCTTCGAGCCGTGCCGCAATGCCGTTCCGCTCTGCCCAGCGATGGATGCGCCGCAGAATATCGCCATGGCCGCAGGCAACGTCGAGCAGCGAGAAGGATTTTTCCCCACCCCCCTCGCGCGCAAGCCATGCAAGTGTCGGCCGCGGCGTGAGCGTTACGGTGTTGACGCGCGCTAGATCGCGCAGGCAGCGCCGGTAATCATCGTAATCGACGCAATCGGTATCCATCCGCTCATCGGCCGTGCTGCGTGCGGCGAGGCTCATGCGCGGTGGAACCCGAACGTTTCAACGGTAAGGCCAGGTCCGAATGCCATTGCCAGCCCGTCGCCCGAGCATCTGGGCGCGCGCAGGATACGATCGAGCACGAAAATGAGCGTGGCCGAGGACATGTTACCGAAATCCCGCAGCACGTCGCGCGAGAAGCGCAGCGTATCCGGGGCCAGCGCAAGTCCGTGCTGGACCGCATCCAGGATCGAACGTCCGCCCGCATGCACGGCCCACATTGCAATGTCGTCTGCGGTGCGATTACCGAGCAATGCGGCACCATGCTCCATCAGCCAGCGGCGGATGCGGCCAGGCACCTGACCCGATAGATGCATTTCAAATCCCTGATCGCGGATATGCCAGGTGATCATTTCGGCGGTGCGTGGAATCACGGCTGCATGAAAGCGATCGAGCGCCAGCCCGGTGGGCTCGGCGGAGACCAGGCACGCGCCGCAGCCGTCGCCGAACAGCAGGAAGCTCAGCATCTTCTCGATCACCCACTGCTCCTGAAGATGCAGGCAGCAGAGTTCCAGATTGATCACCAGAACCTTTGCGCTTGATTCCGAGCGAACGATATGACGGGCCAGCTTCAGGGCGTTCACCGCGGCAAAGCATCCCATGAACCCGACATTGGTGCGTTCGACCGACGGCGAGAGGCCAGCCGCGTTCATGATATGAAAATCGAGACCGGGTGCGGTGAAACCAGTGCAGCTTGCCACGATCAGGTGGGTGATTGCGGTGCGCTCTGCTGCGATGTCCAGTGCTTCGATCGCCTGCAGCGCGAGCGTCAATGCCTCATTCTCGAACCGGGCCATGCGGTCGCCGGTGGAGGGGAAGGCGCCGCGCCGGTAGAAGCGTTCGGTGTCGAGGAAGTGATCGCGGGGTTTGGGGCCCGGCTCGAAGAAGGAGTACCGGTGCTGGATGTCGGCCAGGCCAACCATTCGGTCGAACAGCGCGATTGCGTGCTCATCCGGCAGCGCGGAACGGGCGAAGTCGATGAACTCCGTGTGGATGTCGTGCGGCGGAACCGCGGTGCCGATCCGGTTGAGCCAGGCCTGGGTCACCATGGGTCCTTCGTGCTGGGTCCGGGACGGCAGGAGCCCGCCCGGACCGGGTACATCTCTGGGATGTGGGGTGGCAAGCCTGATGTGCTATAGAGTGCACATGAGCATGAAGCTGTCACAATCCCTGACGGTCGACGCATTTCTGGCCTGGGAACGCAGGCAGCAATTACGCTATGAATTCGACGGTGACCGCATCGTTGCGATGACCGGGGGAACGGTGAACCATGCCGCCATCATGGACAATGTCGCCTATGCGCTGCGGCGCCGGCTCAAGGCACCTTGCCGGGCCTTCACGAGTAACCCGAAAATCCTGACCGCGGGAAGTGTGCGCTATCCGGATGCGGTCGTCACGTGCTCGCCGGTGGCAGGAACGAGCGACATCCTGCCGTCCCCGGTCGTGGTATTCGAGGTTCTCTCGTCCAGTACCGCTACCGCTACCGCTTCGGTCGATCGCGTGACCAAGAACGAGGAATATCGCGCAACGCAGTCGATCCAGCGTTACATAATGCTCGAGCAGACACGCATCGCCGCCACGGTGTTCGCCCGCGCCGGCGAAAGTTGGATCGGCATGGTCGCGACTGGCGATGCGGTGCTTGCCATGCCGGAGATCGGTGTCGAACTGCCGTTGATGGAACTCTACGCCGACGTGGAACTGCCGCCGCCCGACACCGACGACTGAACTACGGCAGCACCTTCCCGGGATTCATGATGCGCTGCGTTAAGGCGTCTCAGCAGCGACGTTCGACTCCTCGGGCGGCTCAGTTGATCCGCAGAGAACCGTCCTGGATCAGCGTATCGAGCGTAACCCCGGCGCCCACACCATGCAGGACAGCGAGCGAACTGCCGCCGAAGGACAGGGTGGCGTCTCGGCCGGCAGAGGCGACCTGCACAAGTGATCGCAACTGACTGAAGTCGCCGGCCAGATTGATCTGTGCCTCCGCCAGCGCCTGCGACAGGTCGAGGACGTCGCCATTGTGCAGTTCAAAGCCGGAGATCTGATCCACGCCGCCCTGCTGCAGCACCACGGTTTCCCGGTTACCGTCGAGTGTGATCGTGTTCGTTCCCGGCCCCCCGTAGACCGTGCTGCTGTTGCCGTCCGCCGTGATCGTGTCATCACCACGTCCGCCAAAGATCAACTGGTTCTCCCCATGGCCGATCAGTTTATCGTTGCCATCGCCACCGATCAGGCGGTGGCCGGACCCGTCCGCGGTCAGCCTGTCCGCGCCGGCGGAGCCGACTTGCGTGGGCAGTGCCGGCCCGGTGACGGTGACATCCACCGTGCCCGTGACTGTTGCCCCCTGCGGATCGGAGATCGTGTATGTGAAGCGATCAACCGGCTTGGCCGTGTTGAAACCGTCGGCTGTGTAGGTGAGCATCCGATCTCCCGCGTCGAAGTACAGAAACCCCGCCGAATTCGACAGGCCGAGGGTGCTGACGGTGAGCTGGGCCTGATCGCCGAGGTCCACATCCTGCGCATTGGCGAGCAGTTGTGCGTAGACGTTCTGCAGCGTCTGACCCTCGGCAACGGTGTAGGAAAGCGCCGGACTGATGAGTGTCGGTGGATCGTTGACGGCGGTCGCGATCACCGAGGTCGTGTCATCCGTTTTCGTCAGGTCCAACTGACCGAGCGTGTTCTCGACGCGGATTTCAAAACCGGTGGTGACCGACTGCCCAGGCACCAACTGATGGTCGGTGGGGGTGAATACCAACCCTTCCAGTGCCGTCGTTACGGTATTCGTGGCGCCTGTGATCGTGAAGACACCGTTGCTGATCGTGCTGCCGTCGCTCGCAGCGTTCGGGTCGGAAAGCGTGCCGTTCGCTGTGTCGCTGGGTCTGACCGTCACCGTCTCGGTCGGCGTGCCGACACTGGGCGCGGCAATGACGACGCCTGCAAATGGCCTGACTGCCTTTGCGTCGGTGGTCGTCTGGTTGGCCAGTGTTCCGACGATCTCGGTTGGCGGCCCTTCTGTTGCTGTAAAGCCATGAGAACCGGTGCCGTCGGAATAGTCTCCGACGATTTCGCCGCTGTCATTGACGCCAAGTATGGAGGTTCCTTTCGAGCCCGCTGGGTCTATGGTGGTGAGCACGCCATTGATGTCAGCAAAACCATGGTTGCCGGTGCTGTCGGTGTAGGTTCCAACGACTTCGCCGCGATCGTTGACCCCGACGACGTCAGTTGAGATTGAGCCCGGTACGTCTACTGTGGTGATGGTGCCGTTGAGGTCGACGAAGCTTTTTTGCGCGCTGCCATCGAAAAATTGACCAAAGACGCCGCCGCTGTCGTTGACTTTAATGGTGTCTATAGAGATTGCGTCCAGCCCGATGTTGGTGAAAACACCATTGATATCAGTGAAGCCGTGCACGCCGGTGCTGTCGGAATATATTCCGACGATTTCGCCGCCTTCGTTGATTCCTGTAACCTTGGTGGAGATCGAGCCAGGAAAATCGATAGTGGTGAAGACGCCATTGCTGTCAACGAAGCCATGCGATTGCTTGTTACTCAACAAAGTGTAGGTGCCGGCGATTTCGCCGCTGTCGTTGATTCCGGAAATTACAGTATCGATTGGAAACGGCGCGACCGGCGCATCGAATGCAGAGATCGTACCGTTGATCCCAATGAAGCCACGGTGGATTTGCGTTACGATTGGCGGACGCGGGGGCGGCTGAGGCAGACTGATGAGCTGAAGAGCGGTTCCAACAATTTCACCGCTGCTGTTGAAGCCGCTGATCGTGATACCGTTGCGGATCGAGGCTGGCACGTCAAAGGACGCGACCGTGCCGTTCTCCGCAATGTAGAAGAACGAACCTGTGCTATTCGAATACGATCCGACAAGCGCACCGCTGGCGGCAATACCGTCGACAGTTGTGCCGGTCGAGCCGGACAGTTCAATGGTGGTAATGTCGAATGTTGGCATACTGGTTCCCCTTATTCACCTCGGCGTGCAGCGGGCTGCATCGATACTGGATATCCGTGCCGGTGTGCTATTGAGTGGACATCCTAAGTTTGGATGTGACGAGAAAGCGGCGGCTCTTGGGAATGCGGACGAAGCGCATGCCGAGTTATCCAACCTCTCCTGTTGATCCTGCGGCATAGCAGGTCGATATGCTTTCACATCGACCGGCCTGACGTCCGATCCGCTTGGCCGAGGTTCAGTCAATTTGATGCGCTGGTCGTCAGCCGTTCGGCTGATGCTGCGCGTGCCTCACGACAACGTGATTGTACCTTCCGCCCACGGAGGGCGTGGACCTGCCGCCGCTTGTCGGCGGCGCTACAGCAGCACCTTCCCCGGGTTCATGATCCCCAGTGGATCGAGTGCCGCCTTGATCCGGCGCATCGTCTCCAGTTCGGCGCCGCCACGCCAGTCCGGCATCATGTAGGGCTTCAGCCGCCCGATGCCGTGTTCGGCCGAAAAGCTGCCGTCGAGCGCCCGCACGACCTCGTTCACGGCATCCATGATCGCGTGATCCTCTGCGAGGAACCACGCGGGATCGGCGCCGACCGGCTGCTCGACGTTGAAGTGGATGTTGCCGTCGCCCATGTGGCCGAATGGAACGGCGCGGATGCCGGGAATCAGCACCTCGCATGCGGCCGTGGCGCGCTGGATGAATTCCGGCACCTTCGACACCGGCACCGACACGTCGTTCTTCACGCTGGCACCCTCGCGCTTCTGCGCCTCGGAGTGTTCCTCACGCAGCCGCCAGATCGCCATGCCCTGCGCGTCGCTTTCCGCGATCGCCGCATCCAGCACGAGGTCCTCGGCAAGCGCCTGCACCAGCACGGCTTCCAGCGACGCGCGCAGGCCGGCGTCGGGGCGCGGCGTGGCAAGCTCCACCAGCACATAATGCGACGCCGGTTGGGCGAGCGGCAGCGTCGCTCCCGGGATGTGCTTCAGCACCAGGTCGATCCCCGGTCCGGACATGTATTCGAACGCCTGCACGGCGGCGGGGTCGTGCGCCTGAAAGCGGCTGAACAGCTCCAGCGCCGCATCGGGAGAGCCGACGGCGCAGAACGCCACGCAGGTCTCGCGCGGCCGCGGCACGAGTTTCAGCACGGCCGCGGTGATGATGCCGAGCGTGCCTTCCGAGCCGACGAAGAGCTGGCGCAGGCAGTAGCCGGTGTTGTCCTTGCGCAACCGGCGCAGGCCGTTCCAAACCGCACCGTCCGGCAGCACCACTTCGAGCCCCAGCACAAGGTCGCGCGCATTGCCGTAGCGCACGGTGTTGTTGCCGCCCGCATTGGCCGCAAGCACGCCGCCGATCTGCGCGGTGCCTTCCGACGAGATTGACAGCGGCAACAGGCACCCCGCATCGGCCGCGGCAATCTGTGCCGCCTTCAGCGTGGCACCGGCCTCGATGGTCAAGGTCAGGTCGATTGGGTCGATGTCGCGAACGCGCGCCATGCGGGCCAGGTTCAGCACGAATTCGCTGCCGTCTTCCGATGGCGTGGCGCCACCGACCATGGACGTGTTGCCGCCCTGCGGCACGATCGCCACACGCGCCGCAGCGCACAGACGAACCACGGCCGCCACTTCCTCAGTGCTGGCGGGGCGAATAACCGCCGGGGTGCTGCCACGATAAAGACGCCGCCAGTCCTCGGTATAGCCGGTTGTATCGGCGGGATCGGTCAGCAGGCCACGCTCGCCGACGACTTTCCGGATTACATCGAGCAGACCGCATTGCGGCGAAGGCGCGGCGTCGGGCATGCGTTCGTCCTCCGTGCCCCAGCGTAGTCCGCCGCAGCCGGCACCGCTATGCTGGAGCGATGGACAAGCTCTATCTGGACGACCTGATCGTCGGGCAACGTTTCACGAGCGGTACACACACGATGGATGCCGCGGAGATGCAGCGTTTTGCGGCGGACTACGACCCGCAGCCGTTCCACCTCGACGAAGCAGCGGCACGAGCGACGCTGTTCGGCGAACTGGTGGCGAGCGGGTGGCACACCGCCGCGACCACGATGCGGCTGATCGTCGAAGGCGGCCTCCCGATCGCGGGGGGAGTGATCGGCACCGGAGGGGAGTTGCTCTGGATCAAGCCGGTCCGTCCTGGCGACACGCTGCGGGTCGAGTGCGAGGTGCTCGACTTCACGCGGTCCCGCTCCAAGCCCGATCGAGGGACGGCGACTGTCCGCTGCGTCACGCTGAACCAGGACGGCGAGATGGTACAGAGCTTCACGCCGAAACTCGTCGTCCTGCGGCGGCCCGACAGCGACGAGTGAGCGTGGCTCCGCAGTCGGGGCGGCTGCGCGTCGCCAACCTGCGGAGCCAACTCGCCGGCCCGTTCGATCTTGCCATTGGCGAGGGCGAGTGCGTCGCAATCACGGGGCCGTCGGGTTCGGGCAAGAGCCTGTTCCTGCGCATGATCGCCGACCTTGATCCCAACCAGGGCGAGGTGTTTCTTGATGGCGCCGAGCGGCGCAGCATCCCGGCGCCGGCGTGGCGCCGCCGCGTCGTTTACAATGCCGCCGAACCCGGCTGGTGGAGTGAGAGCGTCCTTGACCACTTCCGCGGCGCGACGACGACCTTCGCGCGCGCGATGGCACCCAGGCTCGGACTTGCGCCCGCATTGCTGGACGGACCAGTGGTGCGGCTGTCCACCGGCGAACGCCAACGCCTGGCGTTGATCCGCGCGCTAGCACTGGATTCGCCGGTGCTGCTGCTGGATGAACCGACCGGTGCGCTGGATGAGCAAAGCACGAAGTCCGTCGAGGCGGTGCTGCGCGAGCGCCTCGCAGCCGGCGTCACGATCGCGATGGTAACGCACAGTCCCGTGCAGGCGACGCGGCTCGGACATCGGCACCTGCGCATGACAGATCGCCATCTGGTGCCGGCATGAACCCGATCCTCCTGACCCCGGTCGATCTGGCTATCGCCTCGGTGCTGATCGTGCTGGACGGCGCGCTGTCGCTCGTCCTGCGGCTCGGCCTGCATCGCCAGCTCGCCTGGGCGGCGCTGCGCATGGTCGTGCAGCTCGTGCTGATCGGCTTCATCCTGCGCTGGGTCTTCGCCATCGCGTCACCCCTGGTCACGCTGGCCGTGGTCCTGGTGATGGTGGCCATCGCGGGACGCGAGGTGGCGGCGCGGCCGGAACAGCGGCTTGGCCGTTTCGGCAACTACGCGGTCGGCGCATCGGCGGTGGCCATCGCCACCTTCCTGACCGCCATACTCGCGCTCACCACGGCGATCCGTCCACAGCCGTGGTACGACCCGCGATATGCGATTCCGCTCGCCGGCATCATCCTGGGCAACGTCCTGAACGGCGGATCGCTGGCACTCGACTCGCTGCTCGGCGGCGTGGTGCGCGAGCAATCCGCCATTGAGGCCCAGCTTGCGCTCGGCGCCAGCTTCAGCCAGGCGATGCGCGGCCTGATCCGCGGCTCGGTGCGGCGTGCGCTGCTGCCGATCATCAACCAGATGTCGGCCGCCGGCGTCGTCACGCTCCCCGGCATCATGACCGGCCAGATCCTGGCGGGCATGGATCCGCTGGAGGCGGCGAAATACCAGATCCTGCTGATTTTCCTTCTGTCGGGCGGCAGTGGCCTCGCGGCCGTCGCTGTGGTTTACCTTGCGGCAATGCGGCTGACCGATGATCGCCAACGCCTGCGCATCGACCGGCTGACCGCCAAGTCAAAAGGATCAGGCCCATGAACGCCAGCGACGTCATGACCCGAAGCGTCATCTCGGTTGCACCCGACGCGACCGTGGCGCAGGCGGTCGAGCTGATGCTCGAGCGGGGTATTTCCGGGCTTCTCGTCGTGGACGCCGCGGGCGTGCTCGCCGGCGTGGTGACCGAGGGGGACCTGCTGCGCCGCGACGAATTGGGGACCGAGCGGCGTCGGCCCTGGTGGTTGCGGCTGATCGCCTCGCCTGGCCGGCAGGCAGCGGATTTCACGCGGACACATGGCCGCAGGGTCGCCGATGTGATGACGCACGACGTCGTCAGCGTGGATACGGACGCCCCACTGGAGGAGATCGTCGCGCTGATGGAGCGGCATCGCATCAAGCGCGTGCCCGTGCTGCAGGGCGACCGCGTGGTGGGCGTGGTCAGCCGAGCCGACCTGCTCCGCGCATTGTCCGTAGTGGCGCGTGGCAGCGCAGGACCCGCGCCCGATGACAGAACCATGCGCGATCGCATTCTGGACACGCTCGCCAAGGAACCGTGGGCGCCACGGACGACGCTGAACGTCACCGTGGTCAATGGTGTGGTCGATGTGTGGGGAACCATCAGCAACGACCAGGAGCGTCGCGCGATCTGCGTGATTGCCGAGAACACGCTGGGGGTGAACAAGGTGATCGACCACCTGGTGTTCGTCGAGGCCTACACCGGAACGGTGATCGAAGCGCCCCCGCCGGGGTGACGCTGAACGCGCAATCTACGAGGGCCCGAGGGGAAACAACCGAATCATTTCCTGGCGCGCCTCATGCTACCTCGTCATGGCCGGCGAAGGCCGGCCATCCACGTCTTGGCTGCCAGCACAACGATCTGGAAGTGACCGTTGCGCCACTCGGAGCACCTATTTCCTGGCGAAGCCTGAGTCCAGGAACTCCGCGAAGTATTCGTCCGCGCTGATGCGCCGGCCGACTATACCGGCGAGATGCGCCTGCTCGTTGAATGTCTCGATCGTGGCGCGGTTCTTTTCAAATCCATAAGGATGAAAATCCGCACCCATCAGGGCCTCGGTCTCCTCAAGTTCCGCGTCGACCCACGGCGAAGCATAGGGGAACGAACGCTGCGCCTTGGTAAATGCGTCGTTGCAGTGAATGAACGCATCCGTCAGCGCGCGAGCGATCCACTTGTGCCGTTCCCAAACCTCGCGCCGCAACACGATAAGATGCTGCGGCGGGAACATGCCGGTTCGGCAGTAGTAGTTACGTTCGATCGCGCGGATGTCGGGGAACAGTCGTACGATTGGCCCGTCGATCGGATGGTAGCGGCGCGGCCGCGGCGGGCTGTAGATCGCGTCCAGCTCACCGGCGATCAGCATGTCCGACAGCGCTCGCCCCTCTGGCGCCGCACGCACGCCATCCGGCAGCGAATAAACGTGGCTGGTGATCTTCGGTTCATCCACGTCGCCGATCCACCACTCCAACTGCTCCGGCTGCACGCCGATGAAGCGCAGGAAGTGCCGATACCAGGTCGAGCCGCTGGCCACCCAGTCATACATGCCGACGCGCTTGCCTGGCAGGTCGGCTGGCGTCGCGACCGTCCCGCCCTTGCGGACATACAGGTCGCGCGCCGTGAAGTTGCGCAGCGGGAACACCGGCAGCGCGACAAGGCTGCGATCGCCTTTGTCGATTCGCCGCAGGTGTCCGGCCATCGAGGACTCGCCGCCATGCACTGTCGGATCGTTCGCGGCGCGACGCAGCATCTCGGCGCGCATCGGCCAGGATCCCTCGCGGCCGAGGATCATCGTCAGATCGATCCCGTCGGGCTTAACGTCGCCGACGGCCAGGGGCATCACGCGTGCATAGTCGGCACAGGTCAGGCTGATCGGTAGATTGGCCATGCAAGGTCCCCTGGCTGTCGTCGCGACGACCCAGGCCGCGGCGGAACTATTGGGCCAGCGCGGTGGCAGCCGGAATGGCCGACTGGATCAGCTGCATGGTCTGCGCACGGTCTCCGGCTGACAGCGCCCTCAGCGCCTGAGAGATCTGTGCCACCGCGGGGTTGTCGCTCGGGTTGCTGGTCTGTCCCATCGGCACCGAGCGGCTGAGCAGGCGCGTCTGCGCCATTTCCAGCGACTGCTGCGCCTCGCCCGTGCGGCCAGCCTGGAGGGCGGATTGCGCGGCGCGGAGGAAGTCCACCGCATTGGCATTCGGGCCTATCGCCGGCGACGGCAGGTTCGGAGCGATCCACGAGCGGGTGTCGCCCTGATCGATGTTGCTGGCGCGATATCCCATCGGCATCGACATGCCGGTGCCGATGTCATTGCCCGGCCGCGCGCCGGTCTCGGGATTTGTGCCAGGCGGCACGCCTTGCGCCGTGATCGTGTTCTGCGCGAGCACGGGCGTGCCGGCCAGGGCAGCCAGCACCGCGACGGACATAGCAAGGGAGCGCATCGGTATTCTCCTTCCCGCTTGTGGCTTCTGAACTTTGGTTACGGACATGGCGTGCCACAATTGTGGCGAACCAGCGCATCGGGGCGATGAACAATAGTTGAACACCCAGGCGTCACCGCCAACGCCGGTGAAACCAGAGCCATTGGTCCGGGTTTTCCCGGACCCAACGCTCGACCACCGAGGTGATCATCTGCGTGGTCTGCTGCACGTTGATGCGGCCATCGGCATCGCGGGGCAGCGCGAAGGGACCTTCAGCGGCGATGCGGAAGCGGCGGTCCGGCAGGCGGATCACACGTACGCCCACCACAGGGCAATCGAACTGGCGGGCGAGGCGGGCGATGCTGGGATTGGCCTTGCAGCGCCGTCCGAAGAACGTCACATCGACGCCGCGCGAAAAATGCTGATCCACCAACATGCCGAGATGCTCGCCGCGATCGAGCGCGCCGGCCATCTCCAGCGGCGCCTGCGCTCGACTGCGGATCAAGCGTCCCATCAGCGGTGCGCGGATGCGTGCGATCTCGTTTGCCACCGCCTTGTTGTTCGGCATGCGATAGAGCACAGCCGATGGCAGCCCATGCGCGGCCGCCATCACGGCGGGCAATTCCCAGTTCGCAAGATGCGCCGCGAAGCAGAGTGCCGGCTTGCCGTCGTTCTGCAGGTCGACGAACATCTGCGCATCGTCGGTGACGATGCGGCCGGTGTTTGGATGGTCCGTGTCGTAGTCCCACAGCCGGCCAAGATGGACATATTCGCCGGCGACGCGACCGAGATTGTCCCATGCCGCACGCAGCGTTGCGTCGATCCAGGCCGGGTCCTTGCCGGGGAAGGCGGCGCGAAGGTTCGCGCGTCCGATCCGATGCGACGGCAGGAGCGGTCCGAAGCGGCGTGCCGTTGCGCCGCAAAGATCGGACGCGCGGTCCGGGTCGGTTCGGCGCAGTGCTGCCAGCAGGTATTTCACGGCGCGCCCGAGCAGCCGGTCGCCGTAGATGGGAAGGTAACGGAACACGCCGGTTTAGTACGTCATCCCCGCGAAAGCGGGGATCCAGGCGTGAGGCACGGTGCTTTCGCGCCTGGGTCCCCGCTTTCGCGGGGATGACGGATTGTCAGAGCTCGACAAGGATCTTGCCGAACACGTCGCGCTGTTCCAGCCGCGCGAGACCGGCGCGGAAATCCTCCAGGCCATAGACCGTGTCGATCACCGGCCGCACACCAGATGCGATGCGATCGAGCGCGCGCCCGAGCGCGTTGAGCGGCGATCCGAACGAACCGATGATGCGGTACTGCTGCTGGAAGAGCTGCATCAGGTTGATGTTGCCGGCGGGCCCGGATGTCGCACCACAGGTCACCAGGCGCCCGCCGCGCTTCAGCGACAGCAGCGATCCGTTCCAGGTATCGGCCCCGACATGTTCGAACACCACGTCAACGCCCTTTCTGCCGGTGAGCTTGCGTACCACGCCCTCGAACCGTTCGGTTCGATAGTTGATCACATGATCCGCGCCGAGCGCGAACGCCTTCACTGCCTTCTCGTCGCTGCCGACGGTGGTGATCACGGTACAGCCGAGCGACTTGGCAACGCGTACCGCGATGCTGCCGATGCCGGAACCGCCGGCGTGCACCAGCACCCATTCGCGCGGTTCCAGTCGCGCGTTGTCGAACAGCATGTGCTCGACCGTGGCGTAGGCGACCGGCACGCACGCCGCGTCGCGCAGATCGACAATGTCCGGCAGTTTCACGACGAGGCGTGCGGGATGGTTGGTCAGTTCCTGCGCGAAGCCGTCGATATGGAAGCCGCGCACGCCGGCGACGTTCTCGCACAAGTTCTCGCGGCCCCCGCGGCAGGCGCGGCAGGTGCCGCAGACCAAAGCGGCGAAGGGCACCACGCGGTCGCCCGGCACAATCGTACTGACATCGTCACCTGCCGCGACGACTTCGCATGACGCCTCGGCGCCGACGGTCAGCGGAAAAAGCCGCTTGGCGAAAGCCATCCCACGGAAGCCCCACAAATCGATGTGGTTCAGACCGACGGCACGCACGCGAAGCTGCACCTCGCCTGGCGCCGGCGCCGGCGGTGCGTCACGCTCCACCAGCGCGAGCTCGCGATCGGCCAGCAACTGCAGGGCGCGGATCGTCATGCGAGCAGCGTCCCTGTCACGGTCGCCCCTTGTTCGGTGAGATCGTGCTGGAGATCGATCTCGTCGCGGATCGGAATGCCATGCCGACCGATCAGGGGGATTGTCGGCTTAAGCCCGCGTGCGCGCGCCACCGCACCAATACGGATCCCGGCTAACCGGAAGCCGAACCGCTGGTAGAAGCGCAGCGCATCCAGATTGTCATTTGTCGTGGTCAGGCGCAGCAGTCGGCAGCCGCGCTGACGCAACGCTTCCACCAGGCTGGACAACAACATGGTGCCAACGCCCTGGCGTGGCACGACCGCATCGAGCGTGACGACCTCGGCCACATCATCGCACACCCGGTACGTCACGAGGCCCGCATGCTCGTCCGCGATCAGTGCAGGAAGTACCTTGGGCTCGAACAGCTCGTCATGAACGGCGACACCTGAACCGCCCCATCGCTCGCCAAGCAGACCCTCGATCCAGACCTGGTCATCATGCTGCCTGGTACGAATCCTGAATGATTGCGGCGGGATCATGCAATCAGGAGCGTTGAACGCCAACCGAGGCGGTCAGCCCGCCATCGACCGGGATGAGGGCGCCGGTGATGTAGCTGGCTTCTGGGGAAACCAGGAATGCGACCACCGAGGCGATTTCGTCTGGCCTGGCGTACCGGCCGGTAGGTATCCGTGCTTCGGTTAGATCACGGTAGGCGGCGTACGGCTCCAGCATCGCGGTGTCCACGAAGCCTGGCGCGACGTAATTCACCGTGACGCCGCGCTTCGCGCCTTCGATCGCCAAAGTGCGAACATGTGCGAGCAGCGCCGCCTTGGACGCGCCATAGGCGACGGTGCCCTGACTTGCGACCTGACCAATAACGGAGCCGATAACGGCAATTCGACCAAAACGGGCGCGGATCATCGGCCGCACGACGGCGCGCACGATGCGGGCGAAGGAAAAGAAATTCACCTGCAACGCATACTCCGCGGCGTCCTGGTCCATCATTGCCGCCAGCACGTTGTAGGTGGTGCCGCTGACCTGCACCATCGCGTCCCACGCAGGTCCATCCTCCAGTTCCCGGGCGAAGTCTTCGACCGCCGCGCGATCGCCAAGGTCGAGTTGCCGTGTGGCGGCCGCGGGTACTCCCGGCGCCGTGCGATAGGTATAGGTGACTTCCATGCCTTTCGCGGCAAGCGCCTGCACCACGGCGGCGCCGATTCCGCGCCGCCCGCCGATCACCAGGGCTCGCGTCATTTTTCTGGCGTCATGCGTCATGGCCGGGCTTGACCCGGCCATCCGTGCGCCATCGGTGGCACACGGATGGCCGGGTCAGGCCCGGCCATGACGAAAGCAAACAAGACGGCCATGACGAAACCAAACACCACGGGCATGACGTGATCAGACGATTCTGCCAAGGTGGGAGGGCCCGTCACGGCGTCCCCACCACCACACATACATTCTGGCCGCCGAAACCGAACGAGTTCGAGATCGCATGCGCCACCTGAACGTCGCGCGCGACATTCGGCACGCAATCGACTGGCAGCGTGGGATCCGGGATCTCGTAGTTGATGGTCGGCGGCAGCCTGCCGTGCCGCAGCGCGAGCAGGGTAAAGATCGCCTCCACCGTGCCGGCCGCGGTCAGAGTGTGGCCGATCATCGACTTGTTGGATGAGATCGGGATCGAGGACGCCCGCTCGCCGAACACAGTGGACGCGCCCACCCACTCCATCTTGTCGTTCTCCGGCGTGCCCGTGCCGTGCGCGTTGATGTAGCCGATCGCATCCGGCGAAAGTCCGGCATCATCGAGCGCCTGCTGCATGCAGGCGATGATCGGCTTGCCATCCGGTGACGACCGCGTGCGATGGAATCCGTCCGCCATCTCGCCGCAGCCTTCGATGACGCCGATAATCCTCGCACCGCGCGCCCGTGCATGTGCACGGCTTTCGATCACCAGCGCCCCCGCGCCCTCAGCCATTACGAATCCGTCACGGTCCTTGCTGAAGGGGCGTGCGGCGGCGGCCGGCGGGTCGTTGCGCGTGGACAGCGCCGAGAGCAGCGAAAACCGGATCAGACTCTCCGGGTTCACCGACGCATCGGTGCCGATGACGATAGCCGCTTCGGCCTCGCCGCGCCGGATCGCCTCGACGCCAAGCTGGATCGCCGTGGCGCCCGAGGCGCACGCAGTGGACGTGGCCACCGGCGAACCCTTGGTGCCGAAGCGGACCGCCAGGGCCTCTGCTACCGAGCCGAACAGGAAGCGCTCGTAGTAGCGACTGAACCGGCCCGCTCCGGCCCCACGCAGCAGGTCGTCGTAGGTCACAGCCTCATTCGCCCCGGAGGCAGCGGCGATCGCAATGCGCTGCGGCCACTCCATCTCAACCGGTGGCAACGCCAGGAACATCGGGCCGGGGAAGTCGCCTGGCCTGCCGATGCCTGCTTCGGCGATAGCCTCCTCGATGGCGAACTCGGCAATGCGTTCCGACAACGCCGGCGCCGAGACTTCATCGACCGGCACGAAATCCACTGTGCCGGCGATGGTGGTGCGCAATCCTGCCACCGGGAAACGGCTGATGCGGCGGATGCCGGAATGCCCGGCGGTCAGTTCGCGCCAGTTGTCCTGCCTGCCGTTTCCGAGCGAGGTCAACACACCCGTGCCGGTCACCACAACGACGGGGCGGCCATGACTGTCGATGTCGGAATTTGACATGCTGGCCTCCTAGGCTGTCTCGACCACGGCCAATGCCTCGCCGCGCCAGTGGCCCCAGGACGTCACCAGCACTTGGCGAAGATCCGTCGCCAGCGTCGCTTCCAGGTCTGCCGTCTCGAGCGGCGCGAACAAACGGTGCTTGGACAGCGACATCGCCGCCAGGGCGAGACTGGCGGGAAATGACGGCTCCATCGAGTGACCGAACGCTGTCGCGGTGGCGCGCACCGGCATGCCGAGGCCGCGCATGAATTCGGTCTCCTCGGCTGTGGCCGCCGCGATACCCGCCGCTCCGGAGATCACCGCGGCATGCGAGGGATCGATGTGATGGCGCATTGCATCGAATTGCCGCGTCGCATTTGCCGTCGCCTCGCCTGGACGCCGGCGGCTGCGGTCGGTGGCGATCGCCGAGATATGCGCAAGGGCCGTAGCATCGCGCGATACGGCGTGCTCGCGGCTCTCAATCACAAGAAAGCAGCCGACCGAGCCAAGCACCATACCGCCGCCTTCCACCTGGCGCTCCCAGACGCCGGCGAAGTCGCGCTTCCACAGCAACTGCCCCATTTCATAGTGCAGCAGTATATCGGGACGCTGCGCGTTGTACGAGCCGCCGACCAGAAACAGTTCGCCCTGCGTCGCGGCGATGCGGGCACAGGCAATGCGGACTGCATCGGTGCCGGCCGCTTCCTCGCCCATGAAGGTGCGCGAGGAACCCACGACCCCGTGCACGATCGAGATGTTGCCGGCCAGCAGGTTGGAAAGCTGAGCCAGGAACAGCGTGGGCCGAAGATCGGACAGCAGGTGCTGGTTCAGGAAGGCGCCCGGATCGGCGGAAGCGGGCAGGGCGGAGAGGATGGCGCCGTCCACCGCGTAGTCACGCTCGCCGCCACCGGCGGCCACGATCATGTCCATGCGCGACAGCAGTTCGGCGTTGCCCTTCACGCCGGCGGACTCCAGCGCCAGTCCAGCGGCATAGACGCCGTTGCGCTGCCACGGCTCCATCTGGCGCTGGTCGCCGCGCTTTGGAATCTGCCGGTCGAGTTCCAAGGGCGTCATCGGATGCACCAGCCACGGCGCAAAGCTCGTCGCATCGACGACCGGCTGGAAACCGCCGTCGCGGTTCAGCGCCTCCCAGTGCGCCTCGACCCCTTCGCCGAGGCAGGATATCAGGCCAATGCCGGTGATCAGTGCGTCGCGGGGGCTAGTCATGCAGGAAGGCCTCCGGCACGGCGATACGCCGTGCGGTCTCCAGCATCTGAACGCGCAAAGTCTCGTTCGGGAAGGGGACCACGCGATAGGTGATCTCCGCGTCCGCGACCTTCTTGCTGCCGGACGAGATGCTGCCAGCTGCCATCGCGTAGCCGGACCCGTCGTGCACCAGGCGCGCCTCGACCTGCAATGCCTGGCCGGGCACCACGAAGGCGCGCAGCTTGGCCTCCTTGACCTGAGCCAGGAACGGCATCCGCTGGAACCGCAGCACCGCCAGCACCAGCCAGCCGCCGGTCTGTGCGATCATCTCGATCATCAGCGCGCCCGGCAGCAGAGGATGGCCGGGGAAGTGGCCCTCGAACACCGGGCTCGCCTCGGGCACTAGGCAGTCGGCGCGCACGGTCCGAGCCGCCGGATCGAGCTCGGCGATCCGGTCCACCATCTGGAAGTATTCGAGTCGCATTCCGGCTCAGGCTACCTTCGTCGCCACCAACTGGTCGATGTTGGTGCAGAGGTCCTTCAGGACAAAGTACTGATCGGACGAGACCTTCCCCTCGTTGACCTCCTGCGTCCACTGCTCCAGCGGCATCTTGATGGCGAACGCCTTGTCGATGGCGAACGCGACGTCCAGGAAGTCCAGGCTGTCGATACCGAGATCGTTGATCGCATGACTGTCCGGCGTGATCTTCTCACGCGGTATGTCGCACGTCTCGGCAATGATTCCAGCGACGGTTTCGAAAGTCGACGGCATCGGTCAGCCCCTGCAGCGGCGGCCGGGCACTAACACCGCAACAGGTGAGCCGCAAGGTCTGCCTCCGTGTCGGAGGTGCATCCGAAAGGCTCGGCGCCTACACCCAATGAGCCGGATGCCAGACCCAGCCGGACTGCGTCCTCTCCCAGAAGCCCTGCATCCAGAGTTCGCCATGGCCCTCACGCGGGACAAATTGGCCCGGCGACCAGACGTAGGAGCTTCCTGTCCAGTCCCAATGTCCGGGCTGCCAGATCAGCTGCGTCGCGCTCACCGGAGGCAGCGGCATCGTCTCGGCCACAGGCGCTGGCGGCGGGGGCGGAGGGGGCGGTTCCGGTACGCAGCCGGCCAGAATCCAACCGGCGCCGAGCAATGCGGCGGCGATGGCGGGGTGCTTCATCGGGACCGGTGCCTCCCTGGCCTAGGACCCGAGCCGGAACAAGCGAATCAGCTGACCCGCGGGCCGCGATCCCTGTCGTCATCCCCGCGAAAACGGGGACCCAGGCCGGAACTGGGTCCCCGCTTTCGCGGGGATGACGACAGTGGGGCGGAACTTCACCGTCAACCGGCGCACTTATGTCGTCTCAGAACCTTAGTTGCGTGGGCAGACAGTTGTGCACACTCGCCGGAGATTTCCATCCCAAATTCCATTCATCAAGCGGGCAGCAGGATGGTGGCAACCGCCTGGGCGGCGATCCCTTCGCCCCGGCCGGTGAAGCCGAGCTTCTCCGTTGTTGTCGCCTTCACCGAAATGCGCGAAGGGTCAACGCCGAGAATTCCGGCCAGGCGCGCTGCCATGGCGGCGGCGTGGGGGGCGATCTTGGGGCGCTCGCAGATCAGGGTGACATCGGCATTGGCCAGCACCCCACGCCTCGCGGCGATCCGCGCGGCGGCGTGGGCAAGGAAACGCGCGCTGTCGGCATCCTTCCAGGCCGATTCGCTCGGTGGAAAATGCCGGCCGATATCGCCATCGGCCAACGCGCCGTAGATCGCATCGCACAGCGCGTGAATGCCGACATCGGCGTCCGAATGGCCGGCCAACCCCTTGTCGTGCTCGATCGGGACGCCGCAGAGCACGAGCCTCCGTCCCGTTTCCAGCACATGGACGTCGAAGCCGGTGCCGACGCGGGGAAAAAGCGTGGCAGTCATGGCGCGCTCCAGCCGGCGCAGGTCTTCCGGGTAGGTCAGTTTTATATTGTCCTCGGAGCCGGGGACGATCGCCACCGTGAGGCCCGCGGCTTCCAGGAGCGAGGCATCGTCGGTGGCCGAGAAGGCCGCGCCGGCCCGATGAGCGGCAAGCAGAACCGGGAAGCGGAAGGCCTGCGGCGTCTGCGCGCGGAACAGGCCGTCGCGCGGGGCGGTGACAGTGATCAGCCCGCCGGCCACTCGCTTCAGCGTGTCGGCGACCGGAATGGCGGGGATCGCTCCGGGTGCATGTTCCAGGGCGGCCAGCAGTGCGGGGATGGTGCCCTTGGGTATCAGTGGTCGTGCGGCGTCGTGCACCAGCACGACATCAGGAGCCTGAGAGGCCAGTGCCTCGAGGCCGGCGCGGACGCTTTCCTGGCGCGTCGCACCGCCGGACACGGGCGGAAGTTGTTGCAGATGTTCGAGTGCGGCCTCGATCGGGTCCGAGTCCCCGACTGGTTGCAGAATGTCGGCGTATTCCGTCAAAGCCTCGGCGGCGTGGCGAATCACCGGCTTGCCGGCCAGCGACAGGAACTGCTTTGGCGTCTCGGCGCCGAACCGGCTGCCGGAGCCGGCGGCGACCAGTATGGCTGCGATTCGCATGCCGGCACCGTCGCCGCGCTGGGTGGCCGCGTCAACATGGATGCGGGCAAGAAAGTAAGGTTTCTCACGGAGTTCAGCGAGGAAGGCGCGCCAAGAGCCACCGAGGGGACAGCTGTGCCAGCGCGCATAGTGCCACGTTTCTTCCTCGGTGATCCTCGTGGATTTTTTCTCGGTGAACTCCGTGTGGAACCTTCCTTGCCTACAGTTTCCGCATTGCACATCGGCATGCGTGTCGCTAATTTGCCCAAATGATGAGCAAGTGTCATTCCGACACCACAGTTTTAGGCCGCGACCTCCGGCCGATCGACCTGGGCGGTGGCGTCAGAATCGTCACACCGGTGATCCTGGCGCCGATGTCCGGTGTCTCGGACCTGCCGTTCCGCCGGCTCACGAAGCAGTTGGGTGCCGGCATGGTGGTCTCGGAAATGATCGCCTCCTGGGCAATGATCCGGGAGAATCAGAAGACATTGGCGATGGCCGAGATGGACGGGTGCGGTGGCATCAGCGCGCTCCAGTTGGCCGGCTGTGAACCCACGGCGATGGCCGAAGCGGCGCGGCTTGCGGTGGATCGCGGCGCCGACCTGATCGACATCAATTTCGGCTGCCCGGTGAAAAAAGTGGCGGTCGGACAGCTGGCCGGTTCGGCGCTGATGCGCGACGAGGCTTCGGCTGCCGCCATCCTCGATGCAACGGTCAGGGCGGTGAACGTGCCGGTTACCCTGAAGATGCGCATGGGCTGGGACCACGCCAGCCTGAACGCGCCATGCCTGGCCCGAATCGCCCAGGACTGCGGAATCCGCATGGTCACGGTGCACGGGCGAACCCGCCAGCAGTTCTATACCGGCATGGCGGATTGGGACTTTATCGGTGAGGTGAAGAACGCGGTCGATATACCTGTGATTGCAAATGGCGACATCCTGACCGAAGACGACGCGGTGGAAGCCCTGCGCCGGTCGGGTGCGGACGGCGTGATGATCGGCCGCGGCTGTTATGGCCGCCCCTGGTTCCTCGCGCAGGTTGCGCATTTCCTGCGCACCGGCAGCCGTCTGACCGAACCGCCGCTGGCGATGCAGAAAGACATATTGACAAACCATTATCATGCGATCCTGGAGCACTTCGGCGACCACGCCGGGGTCCGTCTGGCGCGCAAGCACGTATCCTGGTACTCGCGTGGCCTCCCTGGTTCGGCGGAATTCCGGGCGGCGATGAACCGGCTGTCCGATGCCGCATCGGTCCTGCAACTGATCGATGCGTTCTACGGCCGGCTGGTCGCGCGCGGCGTCACCCGAGCGCCGCCCGCACGCGACGACGTATTGGCCGAGGCGGCATGAGCCGCTCCGTCACCCGCGTGGCGCTGGCCCTCCTGGATCGGAAACGGGCACCCGACGCGGCGCATATTCTCAGCGCGCTGCCGGTGCCTGTCGTGTTGCTCGACCCTGAAGACCGGTTTCGCTACGTCAATCATGCTGCGGAGCAGTTCCTCGGCATTTCGACGTCAGGGCTGGCACAGCTTCGGCTGCGCGATCTGGTTCCCGAGGACAACCCCTTGTTCCTGCTGGTCCAGCAGGTTCGCCAGAGCGATGCCACCGTATCGGATCACGACCTGAACCTGGAAAGCCCCCGACTGAACAAGCGGGGCATCACCGTGCAGGGTTCGTCGCTGCCCGAGGAGCCCGGAGCGGTGCTGTTGGTGCTCCAGGACGCATCGGCAGCCCGTGCGCTCGACCGGCAGCTTGCGTTCCGCGGCGCTGCCCGCAGCGTAACCGGGATGGCGGCCATCCTCGCACATGAGGTGAAGAACCCGCTCTCAGGCATTCGCGGTGCGGCGCAATTGCTTGAGACCAGCGTGGATGCCCAGGATCGCGAGCTTGCCGTTCTGATCCGTGACGAGGCTGACCGGATTCGTGGGCTGGTCGATCGCATGGATATCTTCGGCGAAAAGCCTATCGCGCGGACCGCGGTGAACATCCATCGGGTGCTCGAACACGTGCGGAAGTTGGCGCAGTCGGGTTTCGCACCGCATGTCCGCTTCCAGGAGGTATATGATCCGTCCTTGCCGCCGGTGTGGGGCAATCGCGACCAACTCGTGCAGGTTATGCTGAACCTCGTGAAGAACGCCGCCGAAGCAGTAAGCCCGGAAAACCAATCCAAGCCGGAGATCACATTGATGACCGGTTTCCAGCACGGCATGCGTCTCGCCGTTCCGGGCAGCACGACGCGGCTCGATCTGCCGCTTCTGGTCACCGTTCGCGACAACGGCCCGGGCATTCCCGAAGACATCCGACCGCATCTGTTCGAGCCCTTTGTCTCGTCGAAGGCCGCGGGCAGCGGGCTTGGCCTGGCATTGGTGGCGAAGATCATGGGCGACCATGGCGGGCTGATCGAGGTGAACAGCCGGCCGGGACGCACGGAGTTCCGCCTGCATCTGCCGGTGGTGACAGACGAGGAGGCCGACATCGGCGCCTGACCGATGGCGAAAGAAATCGCATGACCCCACCCACCGTGCTTATCGCCGACGACGATCGTTCCATCCGGACAGTGCTGACCCAGGCACTGGGCCGGTCGGGCTACCAAGTGCGCAGCACCGGCAACGCCGCCACCCTGTGGCGGTGGGTCGAGGACGGTGAAGGCGATCTGGTCATCACCGACGTCGTGATGCCCGACGAGAACGGCCTCGACCTGATACCGCGGATTCGCAAGATACGGCCGGACCTGCGCGTGGTGGTCATGAGCGCGCAGTCCACGCTGATGACCGCGGTGAAGGCGACCCAGCGCGGCGCCTTCGAGTATCTTCCCAAGCCATTCGATTTGCAGGAACTTTTGTCCGTTGTCGGCCGTGCCCTGGCGGTTCCGACGGAACCCTTCGTAAGCGCATCCGAGCCACGCGACGCCGACGAGCGGCTGCCGCTGATCGGCCGCAGCCCGGCCATGCAGGAGATCTACCGGACCATCGCGCGGCTCACCACGACCGACCTGACCGTGATGATCAACGGCGAGTCGGGCACCGGCAAGGAACTCGTCGCGCGCGCCCTGCACGACTATGGGAAACGCCGGGCCGGTCCCTTCGTTGCCATCAACATGGCGGCCATCCCGCGTGAACTGATCGAGAGCGAACTGTTCGGCCACGAGCGCGGCGCCTTCACTGGCGCCACCACGCGCTCGCAGGGCCGCTTCGAGCAGGCGAACGGCGGCACGCTGTTCCTCGACGAGATCGGCGATATGCCGCCGGAAGCGCAGACGCGGTTGCTGCGCGTGCTGCAGGAGGGCGAGTTCACCTCGGTCGGCGGACGCCAGCCGATCAAGGCCAACGTGCGCATCATCGCCGCCACCCACCGCGATCTGCGGAATGCCATACGCCAGGGCCTGTTCCGCGAGGATCTGTTCTACCGTCTCAACGTCGTGCCAATTCGCCTGCCGCCCCTGCGCGAACGGGCAGAGGACATTCAGGTGCTCGCGCGGCATTTCCTGGAGCGCGCCCGCGACGACGGCTTGCCCGGCAAGACGCTCGATCAGGGAGCCGTCGAGCGGCTGAAGCGCTACGGGTGGCCGGGCAATGTGCGCGAATTGGAAAACCTGATGCGGCGCCTTGCCGCGCTCTGTCCGCACGAGACAATCGGCGCGGACCAGATCGAGGCTGAACTGGTCGAGACCACCGCCACACCAGCGGAAGCGCCCGTTCCCACCGGCCCGGAACCACTGGTGCGCGCAGTGGAGCGGCATATTCGCGAATTCCTCGCGAGCCATGAGGGAGGAGTGGCTCCTTCGGACATCTACGACCGTGTGATCGCCGAGGTAGAGCGACCGTTGATCCGCCTCACTCTTGCGGCTACCCGTGGCAACCAGATCAAGGCTGCTGCGATGCTCGGGCTTAACCGCAACACGCTGCGCAAGAAGATCCGCGATCTGGATATCCCGGTGGTGCGGGGGCTGATGTGAATATCGCTCCGCCACCCGGGTCGCTGCGACCCGAACACCAGGGACAGCCGCAACCCGGCGCAACCCCCGGGGCTACGACCGGCGCCGAAGTCGAGGCGGAGAGCCCGGCACGCACGCTGCTGGCACGCATCGCCAACGTTATGCTCGGCAAGGCGTTTACCCTTGTGCTGGCTACGCTTGCGTTCGGTATCGGACTAGCCACGTTCGTCTTCCTCGCGCGGGGCTCACCATTCGGCCTGAAGCCGGGCGTGAGCGTCGGCCTCGTCCTTGGAAATCTATCGGCGGTGCTGCTGCTCGGCGCAGTACTGGCGGCGCGTCTGACCCGTGTCTGGGTCGAGCGCCGGCGCGGTTCCGCCGGTTCGCGCCTGCATGTCCGGCTGGTCCTGCTGTTTGGTGGCGTGGCGGTGGCGCCCGCCATTGTGGTGGCCTGCTTCGCCGTCGCGTTCTTCCATTTTGGCATCCAGGCCTGGTTCAACGACCCGGTGCGCCAGGCGGTCAGCGAGTCGCTGCAGGTATCGCGCGGCTATCTTGAAGAGCACCGCAACAACATCCGTTCGGTCGCGCTGGAGATGGCGAACGACCTGACGCGCGCTGGCCAGTTTCTGTCAGCCGATCCCTCGGTGTTCGCCGAAGTGCTGAGCGTTCAGACCACGCTGCGCGGGCTGACCGAGGCAATCATCTACGATCCGCTGACCGGGCAGGTGCTCGCCGCGGCAGGATTGTTCGCCGGCATGGGCGTGGAATTGCCACCGACATCCATGACCATGCAGGCGCAGGGTGGCGACGTCGCCATACTGGCCGCGGGTGACGGCACGCGGGTACAGGCGGTGGTGCGGCTCGATTCGACGCCGCCGCTAATGCTGATGATCGGACGGCCAGTCGATCCGCAGATTCTTGAACACATGGAGCGCACCGAACAGGCGGTTGCCGAGTACCAGCGCCTCGACCAGAATCGCTCGTTGCTGCAGATCGCATTTGCCTGGATCTTCGCAATCGTCGCCTTGCTGGTGTTGATGGCCGCGGTGCTGATCGGCCTGGTGCTCGCCAACCAGATCGCGCGGCCGATCGGGCGGCTCATCCACGCGGCCGAGCGCGTGCGCGGCGGCGACCTGCACGTTCGCGTGGCGGAGGCGCAGACCGGCGACGAGGTTGCCGGCCTGTCGCGTGCATTCAATCGGATGACCGGCCAGCTTGCCGCGCAGCGTGGCGAGCTTATGGATGCCTACAGCCAGATCGACGAGCGCCGGCGTTTCACCGAGACGGTGCTGTCGGGCGTCTCTGCCGGGGTGATCGGGTTGGACGCGTCCGGCCGGATAGAGTTGCCCAATCGTGCGGCGGACGAACTGCTCGGCATCGATCTGCTGTCGGCGATCGGACGCGAGCTTGCCGAGGCGGTGCCAGAATTCGCCGACCTGCTGCATGAGGCGGCGGCATCGCCGGAACGGGCGCGGACTGCTGAAATCCAGCTTGGGCCGCCGACGCGACGGCGTACGCTGCTGGTGCGGATCGGCGCTGATCTGTCGGGCGGTCGCACCGATGGATTCGTCGTCACCTTCGACGACATCACCGAGCTGCAATCGGCCCAACGCAAGGCTGCCTGGGCTGATGTCGCACGTCGTATCGCACACGAGATCAAGAACCCGCTGACACCGATCCAGCTTGCCGCCGAACGACTGAAACGCCGCTTTGCACGCGAAATCACCTCCGATCCGGAGACTTTCACCCAATGTGCCGACACGATCGTTCGCCATGTCGGTGACATCGGCCGCATGGTGGACGAATTCTCTGCCTTCGCACGCATGCCGCAGCCGGTGATCAAGCCCGAGGATGTCGGCCGCGTCGCGCGGGAGGCGCTGGTGTTGCAGAAGGCCGCGCGGCCACAGATCTCATGGCGGACAGACATTCCGGAAAAAGGGCCGATGGTGCCGTGCGATCGGCGCATGCTGCTTCAGGCACTGACCAATCTGCTGCAGAATGCCGCCGATGCGGTCAGCATGCGTGAATACGCCTCGGGCCAACCTGCTGGCACGATCAGCCTCTCAGTGCAGTCGGGCGACAATGAGGTTCGCATCATCGTGACCGATGACGGCGTCGGATTGCCGCAGGAGGATCGTGCGCGGCTGACGGAACCCTACGTAACACACAAGCCGAAGGGCACCGGGCTCGGCCTCGCGATCGTCAAGAAAATCATGGAAGATCATGGCGGACGGTTGACATTGGACGACAGGCTCGATGGCCCGGGAGCAGTGGCCGTGCTCGTTCTGCCAACGAAGGTGTCGGATGGCGCATGACATCCTGATCGTCGACGACGAACCCGATATTTGTCTGCTGATCGACGGCGTTCTGCGCGATGAAGGTTATGACACGCGCTCCGCCGGCGATTCGGACGCCGCGATTGCCGCATTCCGCCTTCGCCGCCCTTCGCTGGTCATCCTGGATGTCTGGTTGCAGGGCTCGCGGCTCGATGGGCTGGGGCTGCTGCAATCGTTCCACAGCGAGGAGCCGCACGTGCCGGTGGTCATGATCTCCGGCCACGGGACGATCGAAACCGCGGTCGCGGCGATCCTGCAGGGCGCTTACGACTTCATCGAGAAGCCGTTCAAGTCGGACCGTCTGCTGCTGGTCGTGCGCCGCGCGCTGGAAGCGGCCGCGTTGGCGCGGGAGAACGCGGAACTACGGCTGCGCGCCGGTCCGGAAAGCACCCTGATCGGTGAGAGCCCGCCCATCAGTTTGCTGCGTGCGGGCGTCGAGCGGGTCGCGCCGACCGGATCGCGTGTGCTGATCAGCGGCCCGGCCGGTTCCGGCAAAGAGGTGGTGGCGCGGATGATCCATGCGCGCTCCCGCCGCGCGGACGGGCCGTTCATTGCGCTCAACTGCGCAACGCTCAATCCGTCGCGCTTCGAGGAGGAACTGTTCGGACTGGAGGCCGGCAGCGATCCGATCACCCACCCGCGCCGCGCGGGCGTGCTAGAGCGCGCGCACGGCGGCACGCTGCTGTTGGACGAAGTCTCCGACATGCCGCTGGAAACCCAGGGCAAGATCGTCCGCGCGTTGCAGGATTCGACATTCGAACGGCTCGGCGGGTCGGCGCGTGTGAAGGTGGATGTGCGCGTGCTTTCGACGACGAACAAGGACCTGCAATCGGAGATCAGCGCCGGCCGGTTCCGCGAAGACCTGTATTACCGGCTGTCGGTGGTACCGCTGAAGGTGCCGGCGTTGAAGGATCGGCGGGAGGACGTGCCGCAACTTGCGTTGCACTTCATCGAGCGGTCGGCCGAGAACGCCGGAATGCAGGTGCGCGAGCTTTCGGCCGACGCGCTGACCGCGCTGCAGGCGTATGACTGGCCGGGCAATGTGCGGCAGTTGCGCAACCTGATGGACTGGCTGCTGATCATGGCGCCTGGCGGGTCCCATGATCCGATCCGCGCCGACATGCTGCCGCCCGAGATCGGGTCGAATGCGCCCGCGCTGCTCAACATCGATCCGACCGCCGACATCATGGGTTTGCCGCTGCGCGAGGCGCGCGATCTGTTCGAGACGCAATATCTACAGGCGCAGTTGCTGCGCTTCGGCGGCAACATTTCCCGGACTGCGCAGTTTGTCGGCATGGAGCGCAGCGCGTTGCACCGCAAGCTGAAGCAGCTTGGGGTAAATTCCGACGAGAAGGTCTAGCCGCGTCATGGTGGGCGAAGGCCCGCCATCCACGTCTGTGCCGATCGCAGCAAGGTAAGACGTGGATGCCGACCTCCGTCGGCATGACGGGGCGGCGGACGGCAGCGGTTGCGACGACGTTGCAGGACGGTATGCTCGCCGGCGCAACAGTATTCTCGTCGGGACGGAATGGCATGAGCCGCATCGCCTACGTCAATGGTCGCTATCTGCCCCAGCGTGAAGCCGCGGTGAATATCGAGGATCGCGGCTATCAATTCGCGGACGGCATTTACGAGGTGGTGCACCTCTACCAAGGACGGTTCATCGACGAGGACCTGCATCTCGACCGGCTGGAGCGCTCGCTGCAAGCGATCAGCTTGCCGGAACCGATGAGCCGGGCAGCGCTGCGCCACGTGCTCTATGAGGTGGCGCGGCGCAATCGGGTGTGCGAGGGCCTGCTGTACATGCAGATCACGCGCGGCGTGGCGCGCCGCGACCACGCCTTTCCGTCAAAGCCGGTGCCGCCGTCGGTGGTGGTGACAATCCGCCGCATTCCGCCGTATCCGACCGATATTGCGACGTGGACGGCGAGCGCAGTCACCTATCCGGACCAGCGCTGGGCGCGCTGCGACATCAAGACCATCGCGCTGCTGCCAAATGTGCTGGCGCGCCAGGCCGCGAAGGAGAAGGGCGCGCTGGAGGCGATCCTGTTGGATGCCACCGGCATGGTGACGGAAGGCGCCGCAACGAGCTTCTGGATCGTGGACAAAAATGGTGTGCTTCGCACCCGGCATCTGGACCACGCTATCCTGCCTGGTTGCACGCGCGACGCATTGCTGGCGCTGATACGCGATGAGAACGTGGCGTTCTCGGAGACGCAATTCAGCGAACAGGACATGCGCGACGCGCGCGAGGCGTTCATCACCAGTGCGACCAGCTTCGTGAAGCCGATCGTGCGGATCGACGACAGGCCGGTCGGCAACGGCGATGTCGGTCCGGTGACGCGGCGTCTGTTCGATGCGTTCGCCCGTCACGTGAAGGGAGGATTGCGGAACGCGGCGTAGCGGCCGGGATTCAAAACAGCCGCTTGGTCGCGATCCTCGCACCTTCCGCCATCGCCGCCAGCTTCGCCCAGACCACATCTTCCGCGACGCGCCCACGCCCGGCTGACGTGTCGAAACCGCAGTCGGTGCCAGCCTGCACACGGCGCGGATCGCCCACCACGCGCACCACCTGCTCGATGCGGTCTGCCACCACTTCGGGATGCTCGACGAAATTGGTCAGCGGATCGACCACGCCGGCGACGATGACCTGGTCATCGGCGAGCGGCAGGTCCTTCAGGCAGCGATACTCGTGCGCGTGTCGCGGATTGGCGAAGGGCAACACGAAGCCACCCACCTTGGCCTGCCTGATCGCCGGCAGGATCTCCGGCAGCGCGACGTCGCAGTCGTGCGGACCCTCGTAGTTGCCCCAGCAGGCGTGCAGGCGCACGCGGTCGCGCGGGATATTTGTGAGCGCTCGGTTGATCGTTGCAACCACGCGCTCGACGAAATCGACGAACTCGGCGAGCGGCCGGTCCTGATAGGAGAGGTGCCGTTCCATCGCCAGGTCCGGCGCGTCGATCTGCAACAGGAAGCCGTGCGCCACGATCGTCTCGTACTCCACCTGCAACGCGCGTCCGAGCGCGTCCAGATAGGCATCCTCGGTGTCGTACCAGGCATTGCGCATCGCGGCGGCGATGATGCCGGGCGAGGGCGCGGTCATGAACGGTTCTGCGAAACCGCCCTGCGCGGCGTCCAGGGCGGCGCGGAAATCCGTGCATTCGGCTTCCACCATGGCGCGGTCCAGGTAGAGCACCTCGCCCACGGCCTCGGGCACGCCGCCGGTGTTGCTGACCGACTGATTGACAGCGTCATGCGCTGCCTTCCAGGCGCTGAATGCCGGGTAGTGCGCGACATCGGCGAACACCCGGCGCGCCCAACCGCCGCCGAACCCGCTCATGCGATGGCGGACATAGAGGAAAAAGGCCTCGCGCTGTTGCTCGCCGTTGTTGCCTAAGTCCACGCCGGCGGCGATCTGCTTCGCAACTACATTGCGCACCGCCGCTTTGCCAACAGTGTCCAGCAGCGCGGGATCGACGGGATCGCCGCGCGAACGTTGGACATAGAGCGCGGTCAGTTCGGCCGGCCGCGGCAGGCTGCCGGTATGCGTGGTCAGGATGCGGTCCTGGCTGGTGAGCATCGTCATTTCCCTCCCGGTTGCGCGACGGAAGCAAGCAAGGTTCCACACGGAGATCACCGAGAGTCCAGCAAGAGCCACCGAGGAGAATTACTGGCGCTTCGCGCAAAAGCGCACCCATTGTATCCTCGGTGGCCCTCGGTGTGCCTTCCTCGGTGGACTCGGTGTGGAACCTTCCTTGCTGTCGCCGGTCTAGCTTCCATTCGCCTGTTCAAACACGCCGGCGTAGCCGAACAGCCCAACCGCGCCGCCGGTGTGCAGGAACACCACCGTCTCGCCCTTGCGGATTTCGCGCTTGCGGATCAGATCGATCAGCCCGGCCATCGCCTTGCCGGAATACACCGGGTCGAGCAGCACGCCCTCCAGCCGCGCCAGCATCAGCACCGCCTCGATCATGCCCGGCGTCGGCTGGCCGTAACCAGGGCCGACGTAGTCGCAGTTCGCCGCGACCGCTGAGCGCGCAATCCCGCCCCGCATGCCCACATAGTCGGCGGTGGCTTCGGCCAGGCGGTGCACATTCGCCTCCTGTGGGTCCTTCGGCAGCCGGACGCCAATCCCGAGCACCGGAACCCCGGCGTTCGCGCCTTCGAGGCCCGCGACCAGGCCTGCCTGCGTCCCAGCGCTGCCGGTGGCGGTCACCACGCGGTCGATCGTCAGGCCCATCTCATCGACCTGCTGCATCAATTCCTGCGCGCACGAGACATAGCCCAGCGCGCCGACCCGGTTGGAGCCGCCGCCCGGAATTACATACGGCTTCTCGCCCGCTTCCCGCAGTGCCGCACCCTTCGCCTCGATCGCGGCATTCATGTCCGTCCCGCCGGGCCGGTACTCGATCGCCGTGTCGAACAGCCGATCGAGCAGTACGTTGCCGCTGTTCAGGTAGTCGCGGTCGTTGGTGTCGATCCGGTGTTCCAGCAATGCGGTGCATTTCATGCCGAACCGCCTCGCCACGGCGGCGGTCTGGCGCACGTGGTTGGACTGCACGGCGCCCTGCGTCACCAAGTGGTCGGCGCCCTGCGCCTTCGCCTCACCGACGAGGAACTCCAACTTCCGGACCTTGTTGCCCCCTGAGGCGACCACCGTGCAGTCGTCGCGCTTGATCCAGATTTCTGGTCCGCCGAGGTGGCTGGTCAGGTTCTCCAGTTTCTCCAGCGGCGTGGGGGTGGGGAACAGGCGGACACGGGGAAAACGGGCGAGATGCATGAAATCTCCTGCCAACAGCGCGGGTCGGCTGTAATGTCCTGCATCCAGCCGCGTCGGACAATGCACGGGGGCCGGGTCACGGTGACAAAGGGCACGGACAGCCCCAAATCAGTTTTGCTTGGGTTGGTGGAGAGATACATGCACATCCTGCGACGCCGTGGATGGGAATTGCCTGAGAGCCTGGTGACGCCGGAGGCGCTGGTGATGGGTCGCCGCGCCGTGTTGGCAGGCGCCGGCTCACTTGCCCTGGCCGCGACTGCGCTGGCGCAGCAGGATGGCCCGCCTGCGCGCAACCCCAAATACGAGCCCGGCCGCGACATCACGCCGGAGAAATATGCGACGACCTACAACAATTACTATGAATACAGCGATGGCAAGAACCTGTGGGAGGACGCTCAGACGCTGAAGCAGCGTCCGTGGACGATCAGCCTGGAGGGTCAGCTCAAGGAGCCGCGCACCATCGGCATCGATGACCTGCTGAAGCAGGTCCAACTCGAGGAGCGCGTCTATCGCCACCGCTGCGTCGAGGCCTGGGCGATGACGGTGCCGTGGACCGGATTCCCCCTCAGTCAGCTACTGAAGATCGCCGAACCGCTGGGGTCGGCGAAGTACGTCGTGTTCGAGACGGCGCAGGACAAGACGATGCCCGGCCTACGCTCGCCGTTCTATCCGTGGCCCTACATCGAGGGGCTGGCGATCGACGAGGCGGCGAATGACCTGGCATTCATTTCCACGGGACTCTACGGCAAGCTGCTTCCGCCGCAGAACGGTGGACCGATCCGCCTGACAACACCTTGGAAATACGGCTTCAAATCCGCCAAGGCGCTGGCGAAGATCAGCTTCACGGACAAGCGGCCGGTCAATTTCTGGCAGGCGATTCAGTCGTCGGAATATGGCTTCTGGGCCAACGTGAACCCGGCCGTGGCGCATCCGCGATGGAGCCAGGCACGCGAGCGGCTGCTCGGCAGCAACGAGATGGTGCCGACGCAGATTTACAATGGCTATGGTGAATTCGTGGCCTCATTGTATACCAACCGGACGAACGAGAAGCTGTTCATGTGATGGCCCAACGCATCCTTGCCGTGCTGGCTGCAATGCTGCTGGTCGGAGCGGTCGCCCTGGCGATGCTCGGTCCGCCATCGGTGCCGCTCGGCCAGGCGTTGTTCATGCTCGATCACGACCTGATGAACGTCTTGCACAGCAGCATCGAGCGGCATCTGTCGGCGTGGCTATGGAGCAATGTAGCCATGCCGCTGATGTTGCGCCCCGCCTGGCTGGTGCCGGCCGCGCTGGGACTGATCTGCGGGGGCATTTCGCTGTCGCTGTCCACCCGCAAACCGGTCCACCGGTCGCACCGGCGGAGCTAGCGAGCAGCCGAGGGATAAGTGCTCCGATTGACGCGACCGTCGCGCCTTCGCCGACCATGACGGAAGGCGGCGGCATAAAGCGCTGAAAATCAACCAAAATCGGATCGGCCGCCTGACAATTGCAGGCCCGTGTTGATATAGTGCTTCAAATGGTGGCCATACTGCCTTATTTATGTTCAAGCGAAATAGGCAACTCGGGCTCGCGAAATGCAGGGTGACGGCGCCACCGGGTCAAGTGCTGACTTCAGGGCAATTGAAGCCGCTGCCGTGACGGCTGGGGTCGAAGCGTGTGCCGGAAGCGGCCAAGTAGCGGCCCAACCGCCGGAAGCGCTCTATCAGGCGCAGAAGATGGAGTCTCTGACGCGACTGACAGGAGGGTTGGCCCACGATTTGAACAATCTTCTTACCGTTGTAATTGGCAACGCCACTGCTCTGCGGCTGGACGCCGAAGCCCGCGGGGATACCAAAGGAGTTCGGCGCGCCGAGATGATCGAACGCGCGGCCGAGCGCGGCAGCAGAATGGCGGGCCAACTGCTCGCTTTTTCGCGGAACCAGATGCTGCGTCCCGAATCCCTTTCCGCTTACGGCGCCCTTTCAGCGATGCACGAGTTGCTGGGACAGGCGGCCGGGGAAGGTGTGCGGATCCACCTGGTGGCGGACAATGATTTGTGGAACTGCCGCGTGGACCCGGGGCAACTGGATTCAGCGGTTCTGAATCTGGTGTTGAATGCACGAGACGCGATGCCGATCGGCGGAAGCATAACGATAGCGTGCCATAATCAGACCGTGGACTTCAAACAGGAGCGCGAGTCGGCGAGATCATCCGGCGACTACGTCCGGATCGATGTCAAAGACACCGGAACCGGCATCCCACCGAACCTGCTCGAAAGCGTCTTTGAACCATTCTTCACGACCAAGCCAATCGGCAAAGGGAGTGGGCTCGGCCTCGCCCAGGTACATGGGTTTGCCGGTCAATCCGGCGGATGGGTTGACCTGGAGAGCCAGTTGGGGCGCGGCACGACGGTATCGCTGTTTCTACCCAGAGCCCGCGATCCGAAGTCGGATCCGATTGTGCCGGCGGAATGGCCGGCGCCGTGCGGGACCGGACCGACCGTATTGGTGGTGGAACCGGATGCCGACGTTCGTGCAACAATCTGCGAAATTCTGGACCTCTCCGGCTATCGTGCGCTCGCCGCGACGAATGCGTCGGGCGCACTGGCATATCTGATTTCCGATGAGCCGGTGCATGTCCTCTTTACCGAAGTTCGGCTGCCTGGCGGCGTGAGTGGCACATCGTTGGCCTCCGACGCGCGTCGCATGCGGCCGGATCTGCGCGCCTTGCTGACGTCCGGCTCCGCTGGCGAAACAACGCATGACTTGCACGGCGGCGACATAGGCGTTGAGTTTCTGATGAAGCCCTATCAGGCATCCGACCTTGTGCGCGTGTTGGGAGCACTTCTGAAGGGCGATAGCTTTTCTATCGAAACGGAACAGCTATTGTCGGAGGCTCGTGATATTGCGCCTCTGATGCGTCCGCTCAATGCGCCGCGTCCCGTCGAGGGGCTGTCCGACGCCAACCGACTCGTGGGCTCGCAGCAAATGCAATCGGCGGGAGCACGCAGAAACGCTATCCGCCTGGGCGTCATGCCATTCAAGACCGTCGGGCCAACGGACGAGAGCGGGCTTTCGTTGGGACTTGCCGAGGAAATCACTGGCGCATTTTCCCGGTTTCGCTGGATCACCTGCGTTGCGCCCGCGTCTGTTGCCACCGTCGCCAATGAGCCGCTGGGACAGACATCGCGATGGCAACAGCTTGATCTGGACTTCCTGGTCGAGGGCACTCTGCGTGCGCAAGGAAACGAGATTCGCATCCTGGCGCGGCTGCTGAACATGCGTGGTTCCGGCGAGATAATCTGGGCACGACGCTTCGACAGCAGCATGCCGGATATTCTCAACCTGGAAGACGAGATTGCATCCGAGACGGCCGCACAGGTCGCGCCGGAACTGCTTGTTTGGGAAGCGGAGAGGGCGGCTTCACGCCCACAGGTGAACCCAACCGCGTATGATCTGATGCTGCGCGCCATCCCAGCGATTTACCGCCTGGACCAGGCCGGCTTCCGAGCGGCTGGTTCGCTGCTGGAGCGGTCCCTGGAATTGGATCCATCCAGCGCCGCGTGCCATTCGTGGCTGGCCCACTGGTATCTGCTGTTGATTGGTCAGGGCTGGGCGACGGACGCAGCCGATGCAATCCAGCGTGCCGACCAACTCGCAAGACGCGCGGTCGTCCTTGATCCCGGTGACGCACGCGGCTTCACCGTTGCGGGACATGTTCGCGCGTTTCTGCATAGAGAGGCCGAGGAGGCGATCAGCCTGCATGAGCGTGCGATCGCGCTGAACCCCAATCTTGCTCTTGCCTGGTGTTATTCCGGTCTGGCCCATAGTTATCTGGGATTGCATACGGACGCTATTCGTCACATTCAGCACGCGCGGCGTCTCTCGCCGCATGATCCGCATGGATTTTTCTTCGACATGGCGTCGATGATGCCGTTCCTGCTGACCGGCGACTACGAGACCGCGGCGCAACTGGGCAGGCGAGCCCGTAATGCGCATCCCGGTTTTTCTTCGACCTATAAAGGATTGCTTGCAGCTCTTGGAAATCTTAGGTCGGCCAGTGAAACCGCCGAGCTGCGTCGGGAGTTGTTGGTGTTGGAGCCGCAATTTTCGGTTCAGGAAGCGATGGTGCGCTCGCCTTTATTGCGGGCGGAGGACCGGGATCGGTATGCCGAGGGACTTCGACTGGCAGGTATTCCCGAACGGTCCGGGCGGGTGCCCTGACGCATGCTACGGAATTCGATCAACTGTCGGCGTTGATCCTGCTGAACGGACAAACGGCGTGGCGGCGTCTTCGGGCGGCCACCGCATATGCGCCGAAGTCACGGTCAGGATCCTGGCTCGGCGTGACAATGGTCTCCTGGTATGCGTCCCAGTCATCGTCGCTCATGGCGGCCATGTTGGGCACGATGGATGTGGAGCTGAGGGTCTGTTCCGCATAGGCCTCGCGGGGCAGTGGCTGCACCTGGACCAATGGGAAGTCGGCCCTGAGCCGCACCGGCTTGTGTGTCTGGGTAAGGCGAAGGTTGGTGAACAAGGGACCGAACCAGCGATCAGTCTCAACGATTCCTTCGTAGAGACTGTAGCCGCCTGGGGTCGGGAGGTTGGCCGGCGCGCGTATCAGCAGGCTCCAGTCTTCGGCAGTGCGAGCCATGAGGCCAGTCCAGATCTGCAGGGCGCCGGGCTCCGGCAGAGCGGTCAGGAACGGAGGCGCGCAGCCCCGCAACGTCTCGGGTGCCACGTTGTCGAATGCCCCGGAAAAATCCGGAAACTGGGCGGATGGCGACAGGGGTATCCAATCAGGCGCTCCGTCGAAATGCCAAAATAGATCGTGCCCATCCCAGATCAATTGCAGGTCCATGGGTGGGAAAACCCACCAGCCGTAGCCAGCCGCGCTGGTAACCGCGTCGCAGTAACGGTATGCACGGGTGGGAAGCGTTCCGGCGGCGGCACGATCCGCGCGCTGCGGCGCACGGGCCTGCTCGATCAAGCGATGAAATTGCAACAGCGGTTCAGTCCGCTTCATGGCGGTCACGCCTTCAAAGTCTGGTGCGGATCATCGGGGGAAAATGGGTTCCCCCGATGATGCAGTCGTGGACTTCGGAAATGCCGGTCTATTTGCCGGGGCGGAGGCGGAATCCCGCACCGAAGCTGATGCGACCGCTATCCGCAACATTTGGCAGCGATGATCCGGGAGGCGGCAAATGGGTGGCGCCGTCAGCGTCGGAAACGAATGGAGTGCGCAACGGCTCGGGGTGAGGCAGTTCGGCAGTGTCGGTGCAGAGAAGTCGCTTTGGTGCACAAATTGAATTGGTCATGGACTGTCCCTTTCAGTAGCTGTGAAGTTCCAAGCCCGCGGGAGGCGGATGCTCCCGTTCGAAGTCTGGGAAGGAACTACCCCTAGCTAACTCACGGATTAGTGATATTGCAAGCGAAATATCACGTAGGCGTGATAATGGCGATATGGCGGCAAAGTGCGTGCTGATGCTTCATCGCAATGGCGGTCCTCGGACCTGATCCGGGGATCAGCCCAGCCATGACGATGGAGGTGAGGCCGATGCGCGATCTGGAGCACTTATTTCGCGACGAATCCTAGCGGGGTGTACTGTACCGCACGATCATTCCACCAACCGCTGCGCGATCGCGATCACCCGGTGCGCCTCGCTCCACAGGCCGTAGTCATCCAACGCATCCAGCGGCGCCCACACCGCCTCGGTCACGTCGGTGTCGGCAACCGGCTCGCCTGACACCCACCGCGCGGCGAAATCGATGATCGTGTAGTGGAAGCGCACTCGTCCCGCCTCGTCGTGACGGATGTTGTCCACGGTCGCGGCGAAATGCAGGTCGCCGACCTTGATGCCGGTTTCCTCGAGCAGTTCGCGACGCGCCGCATCTTCGGTGGTCTCGCCTAATTCCTGCGCGCCGCCCGGCAGCGTCCATGCGCCGATGTTCGGCGCCTTGCCGCGGCGAACCAGCAGGACGGTATTGCCCTTGATGACCACGATCCCGATCCCGACGATGGGCCGAGCGGGATACTCGCGATCGCTCATTTCGTTTCTTCGACGGGGGGGGCGGCACCCGGTGGCGTGACGATTGCCCCCGCCCCAGGATTTGATCCGGGCGGCTTTTCGGGTGTTGGCGCCTTTAGTTCGTCCAGCGACGGTACCAAAGCCTTCTGCTTCCAGGAACCAAGCTGATAAGTCCAGCCGGACAACCGCGCGTTCAGCTTGTCCGCCTCGTCCTTGGCCTTGTCCGCCGAGTCGCGCCCAGGGGCAGGCGCTGCCGCGAAGCGCGCCCAGATATCCTTCTCGCCTTTGAATACGGTCGCCGTCACCGCAAGTCCGTCAGCGGTGGTGTAAACCGACTGACCGACCTTGTCACCCACGGGATCCTTGTCGGCCTGTACGTCCTGAAACGTCAGCAGTTCCAGCCCGCGGTCGATATCGTCCACTTTGTAATCGTCGAGCGGCGGATGGTCGGTGGGCGACTTCAGCACCAGCTTCTGGCCGTCACGCGCGAATTCCAGTGTCTCGTCACCGTGCGTCACGGCCACTGTCGCAATGCGCATGTGGTCGATGTTCATGATATCGCGGTCGAGCCATTGCTGCGGATCGGCATCCACCTGAAGACTGCCCTCGGCCAGCCAGGTCTGGTTGTCGTCCGGCCGCCGGACGTAGACCTGCTCCGGCACGTTGCCCTGCGTCCGCACGCGGCGATGCCCGACGATCAGCACGACAATCGGCTTGCCGGATGCATCGAGCACGCGGAGCAGGTCAGATGTGCCGTCCTTGCCGGTCGGGTCTTCCAGGCCGAGCCGGGTGAACTGCGTGGGGTCGGTGGTGCGCGGTTCCACAAGCCTTAGTTCCGTCAGCGCCGTCAGCATGCCCCGCAGCTTGCTGGACTGCACCGGATAGCCGCCGCGATCCACCAGGCCCCACGCATCGCCATGTTTGGTGAGCGCCGTGGTCTTGTCCTGATGTGTAATCTCGATGCGCGCAGCGTCCTGCAGCCGAGACGCCAGGTCAGGAAACATCAGCCTGCCGGCACTGTAGGTCTGTTGTCCGCTGGGCTTTTCCGCCGTGCCGAAATACCAGCCGCCGGCGACCGCAAGGATGCCAACGACCACGAGCGCAAGGAGCGTGCGCGGTCTCATGCCCGTGCCCTCGCGCGACGGCGGCGGCGCACGATCCCGAGTGTGATCGCCAGGACGGCCAGCAACGCCGGCACCAGCACGATGTTGAACACGCGTAGCCAGGTTTCCAGCCGGGAGATGTTGCGGTTCAAATCGTACTGCACGGCTCGCAGCTGCTGCCGCGTATTCACGATGTCGGTGCGTGCGGCGTCGATCGCGGCACGCTGTTCCGGCGTGATGACGGCCTGAGCGCTGGTCTGCTCATTGCCTTCACCGCTGGGCCCCTGGCGCAGCGTGCGGAGTTGCTTCTCGGTGTCGTCAAGGTGCTTCTGCAACGATTGCTCGGTCTGGCGGAACTTCGCTTCGGCGTCGCTCTGCATCTCGTTCACCAGGATGAACGGATGATTGGTGTCGCCGCGCGAGCGCAGTCCGATCAGCGCGTCGCCGCCGGCCAGCGTGCCGATCAGGTTGGCAACAAATGGGCCGTTGTCGCTGAACGGCATGGCGGTCTGCTGTCCGAAGAAATCCGAGGTGCGCACCCAGAACCGGTCGGCCAGGATGTCGCTGTCGGACACCACAACAAGGTTCGCCGCACCGTCGGTCTGTGCCTTGTAGTCAGGAAAATTCTCCGGCCGCTTCTGATCCTTCGCCAGCTCCGGCGGGCCGGTGAACGCCGACTTCAGCGCGCCGTGAATCCGTGCCGCAAGCACACGCGGGCCGCCCTCCGGCTTGAAGTCGGCAAGGACCTTGCCAGGGTTCGGCATCTTCACCTGGTCCACCGGAATCTCGCCCGAGCGTGCGCTGCTGCTCAGCAGCGGCGTGAACTCAATCGAGGCATCCGGGGCCTTGCCGAGCGCGCCCGCGGACGCCACCGTGATCTGCTGCAGATCGGCCGTCGCCGGATCGTTGTGGTTGATGCCATCGCGGATGTTGAACCAGGCGACGTAGTCCACCGCCTGCACCCGATCGTCGGGGCTGGCCCGCACCCGCCATGCGCCGGTGAGATCGCCGACCACCTTGGTCGGGTCGAACACGATGCCCCACGCATCGAACAGCTTCTTCAAATTGGAGCCGGTATCGGTGGGCGGCATGCCGGTGGGCGAGGGGGTGGCTGCCATCGCCTCGCTCCACGGATCGACCATCGCCATCAGCCGTCCGCCGCGCATGACGAACTGATCGATCGCATAGAGCGTCGCGTCCGACAGGTTCTGCGCCTCGGCCACAAGCAGCACCTGGATGTCCGGGTCGATCACCTGTGCATCGGTCGCGACGGTTTTCACCTGATTTGTCTGACGCAGCAGCATCGCCGATGCATAGGGCTGACCGCCGGCGGCCGGCTGTCCGCGCATCGCCATCATCATCGCGCGCGGATCGCCATCGAGCGGCAGTGACGACATCACGCCGATCACCGGGCGCTTTGGATTTGACAGGTCGTAGATCAGCTTGGTGAGGTCGTATTCAAGAAAGCGTTCGCGCTCCGGCTGGAAGAAGGCGATGGTGCGCTCGTCGTCTTCCAGATTGCTGGCGGCCAAGCCGAAATACACCTGGACGCCGCCCTGATCGAGCGGCACGCCTTGCAGACCGTAGGCGAGCGCGCGGTCCTCGGTGTCGCTGAACGGCTCCGGATCGTAGAATTCGAGCCTGATCTTGCCACCGGACACCGCGGCGTATTCGCCGAGCATTTCCCGAACGTGGTCGGCGTAGGCGCCGTAAACCGGCACGGTGCTGCCGAGGCGGCGGGAGTAGAACAGGCGCAGAGTCACGGGCTCCTTCAGGCCCGACAGGATCTGCCGCGTGCCGGGCGACAATGTGTAGATGTGGTTCTGCGTCAAATCGACGTGCTGGTTTGCCAGCCTCGCATCGGCGAACATGTTGATGCCGATGACGATGGCGGCAACCGCGATGACGCCGATGATGGAGAACCAGATCCGCCGGCGCATCGCTTCAGTCCGCCTTCCGCTGTTCGACAATGACAGTGTTCAGGAACAGCCAGAACCCGATGAAGGTGGCGAAGAAGATCAGATCGCGCAGGCTGACCACGCCACGGGTGAAGTCCTGAAACCGGTCGATCACAGCGATCCGTCGTGCGATCTCGGCGAGCGCCGGCGTGTTGCGCGACAGGAAGTCCGTCACCACCGGATAGGATGCGACGGCGAACACGAAGCACACCGCGACGGCAAGCACAAATGCGATCACCTGGTTCTTGGTGAGCGCCGACAGTGCCGATCCAACCGAGAGGAACGCTCCGGCGACCAGCAGCGAGCCGACGTAGCCCGACGCGATCACGCCGTTGTCCGGCCGGCCGAGAATGTTGACGGTGATGACGAACGGGAATGTCAGCAGCAGCGCGATGGCGCAGAACACCCAGGCGGCAAGGAATTTTCCCAACACTGCCTGGGTCTGGGTGATCGGCAGTGTCAGCAGCAGCTCGATCGTGCCGAGCCGACGTTCCTCGGCCCAAAGGCGCATGGTGATTGCGGGGACGAGCAGCAGGAAGACCCAGGGGATGAAGGTGAAGAACGGATTGAGGTCGGCCTGGCCGCGATCGAAGAAGCCGCCGAGGTTGAACGTCAGCGCGCCCTGCAGCACGAGGAAGATGACGATGAACACGGAAGCGACGGGCGTGGCGAAATAGGCGGCGAGTTCGCGTTCGGCGATGATCAGCACGTTGCGCATGCTCAGGCGGCTTCCATCGTCAGTTGCCGGAACACGTCGTCCAGCTTGCCCGACGGGTGCCGGCGCTGCAGGTCCGCCGGCGTCGCGTCCGCCACCACGCGGCCGGCGGCGATGATGATCGCACGCGAGCACACCGCATCGACCTCCTCCAGGATGTGCGTCGAGATCACGATCGCCTTCTCGGGCGCCATCTGTGCGATCAGTGTGCGCACCTCGTGCTTCTGGTTGGGATCGAGCCCGTCGGTCGGCTCATCCAGCACCAGCACCGGTGGATCGTGCAGCAGCGCCTGTGCCAGGCCCACCCGGCGCTTGAACCCCTTGGACAGCGTCTCCACCGGCTGCAGCAGCACGCCCTGGAGTCGCGTCAGCTCAACCGCATGGCCGACACGCTGTGCCAGATCGTTGCCCGAGTAGCCGCGCACCTTGGCGCAGAACGTCAGGAAGCCGGTGACGGTCATTTCCGGATAGGTCGGCGCGCCTTCCGGCAGGAACCCCAGCACCCGCCGCGCCGCGACCCCGTCGGTCTGCACGTCGTGGCCGCAGATGCGGGCGGTGCCAGCGGTCGGGATCATGAAGCCGGCCAACATGCGCATGGTGGTGGATTTGCCCGCGCCGTTCGGTCCCAGGAAGCCCAGCACCTCGCCGCGCGCCACGCTGAACGAGACGCTGTCCACCGCGGTGAAGCCGCCGAACCGCTTGGTCAGCCCGGCGATCTCGATCAGCACAGGTTGGCCATCGGCGGTCACGCTGCGACTCCCCCTCGGTTACCGTAGGGCGGCGGGGATACCGGAATTTCAGGGCAATGCAAGCCGCCGCTGTCCGGATGGAGAAGGCTTAACCTGGCGGTTGGCAACCTGTAGCATGGCCGGCGAACCGGACCGGGAGACTGTGACACATGCCGTTGGAATTGCTCGAAACGAAGGATCTGGCGCTCGCGGATGCCCAGTGGCGGGCGCGGGTGGACCTGGCGGCGGCACATCGGCTGGCGGTGATGCACGGCTTCCACGAGGGCATCTTCAACCATCTGACCTTGCGCGTGCCCGGCCGCGATGACCGCTACTACCAGATCCCGTTTGGCCTGCACTGGTCAGAGGTTACGGCGAGTTGCTTCATGGAGGTGGGCTACGACGGCGCGCTGCTGGCCGGCGAGGGAGAGATCGAGCAGTCCTGCTACTGCATCCATGCGCCGATGCATCGCCTGCTGCCGGGTGCGGCGGCGGTGCTGCACACGCACATGCCGTTCGCCAGCGCGCTCACGCGGCTGGAGGATCAGCGCATCCTGCCGATCGGACAGACCGAGCTCGCCATCATGGCGGAGACTGCGTACGACGACAGCTATGCCGGGCTGGCTTTCGATCCGGCCGAA
>DATMND010000423.1:0-2810 GCA_035569235.1 Acetobacteraceae bacterium
AAACCCAATATCCTGGTCCTCTGGGGTGATGACATCGGCTGGTGGAACATCAGTTTCAACAGTCGCGGGCAGATGGGCTACCGGACGCCGAATATCGACCGCGTCGCCAACGAAGGCGTTTGCTTCACCGACTACTACGCACAGCAGAGCTGCACGGCCGGCCGCGCGAGCTTCATCTGTGGCCAGAATCCGATCCGCACGGGACTGACCAAAGTCGGCATGCCCGGGGCCACCGTGGGACTGCAGAAGGAAGACCCGACTATCGCCGAATTGCTCAAGCCACTCGGCTATGCCACCGGCCAGTTCGGCAAGAACCACTTGGGCGACCGCGATGAATTCCTGCCGACCATGCACGGGTTCGATGAATTCTTCGGCAATCTCTATCACCTGAATGCCGAGGAAGAGCCGGAACTGCCCGACTACCCCAAGGATCCGGCCTTCAAGAAAGCGTTCGGGCCGCGCGGCGTGCTGCACTGCTGGGCGGACGGCAAAGGCGGCCAGGAGATCAAGGATACCGGGCCGCTGACCAAGAAACGCATGGAAACCATCGATGAGGAGATCACGGGCGCCGCGCTCACCTGGATGGAGAAGCAGGCCAAGGCCGACAAACCATTCTTCCTCTGGTACAACTCGACGGCGATGCACTTCCGCACCCATGTTGCCGCCAAGAATCTCGGCAAGAGCGGACAGGACCCCTACAGCGACCGAATGGTCGTCCACGACGAGCAGATCGGCCAGATGCTCGACAAGCTCGACGAACTGGGCATCGCGGATAACACCATCGTCATGTATTCCACCGACAACGGCCCGGAGAACGACACCTGGCCGGACGGTGCCAACACCCCGTTCCGCAGCCAGAAGGACACCAACTGGGAGGGCGGCTGGCGCGTACCGAGCTTCATCCGCTGGCCGGGCAAGATTAAGGCCGGCTCGGTGCTCAATGGCCTGTTCTCCCACATCGACATGTTGCCGACCCTGCTGGCCGCCGCCGGTGATCCGGACGTCAAGGAAAAGCTCCTCCAGGGCTACACGGTGGGGAACAAAACCTTCAAGGTGCATCTCGACGGCTACAACATGGTGCCGTACCTGACCGGCGAGGTGAAGGACAGCCCGCGACCCGCCATCTTCTACTTCAGCGACGATGGTGAGCTCATGGCGGTTCGCCACGGCGACTGGAAACTGGTGTTCGCCATGCAGACCGGGTTTCAGATGAACGTATGGGCGAACCCGCTCGTCAAGCTTCGGGTGCCGCACATATTCAACCTGCGCCGCGATCCGTTCGAGCGTGCCGACTACAACTCGAACACTTACTGGGACTGGATGGTCGATCATGTCCCCCAGCTGTATGCCGTGCAGGCCTTGGTGGCGGGGCAGATCAAGGGGTTCATAGACTTCCCGCCGCGCCAGAAACCGGCTTCCTTCAACCTGGACGAGGTGATGGCGAAGGTGTCGAAGCCGCCCCATTGAGCGACCACCTTGCGGGACGGCCGAAGCGAAGGGCGTGCACCGGACGCGCGCCCTTCGCACCTGCGGCCAAGCGGCCCATGCACGGAAGCGTACCGTGCATTCCCTGCATGGGCGGTTTCTGGTCGGACCTTGGCCGCCGGAAGCGGTCGGCTTGTTAGGACGGATTTCCGTGCTCCTCCGTGATCAACCTCCAGAACCGCCGCGGTCCCCTGCTGTAATTGACAGCTGGCTGCGCCTTAGGCCATGACCGTCGAACAACTCATTCGCGTCGCGATTCTGCTGAGCATCATGCTGATCGTGCTCAGTTTCGCCCTACGAGCGACCTGGCGCGACGCGACCTCCCTCTTCAGGAACCCCTCGTTGCTGCTACGCTCATTGCTGGCGATGAATGTGCTCATGCCGATCTTCGCGGCGACATTGGTCGGCCTGTTTACACTGCGCCCGGCAATCGCAATCGCCCTCCTCACCGTGGCGGTGTCGCCCGTCCCGCCTTTCCTCCCTCTGAAACAAGCGAAGGTCGCCGGGGAACGGGAATGGGAATACATCGACGGCCTGCTGGGCGCCACATCGTTGCTGAGCATTGTGCTGGCGCCGGCGTCGGTCGTTTTGCTCGGCCTGGCATTCTCACATCACGCGGACATTGATCCGCTCAAGATTGCGCGTGTCGTTGCCTTGACGGTTCTCGTGCCCTTCGCGCTGGGTTTGATCATCAACCACCTCAGACCGACCTTCGCGGCGAGTGCGAGTCCCCTGGCAGGCAAAGTGGGAATGTTGCTGCTCGCAGTCGCCAGCGTACCGATACTCGTCAAGATGTGGCCAGCCATGATGTCGCTGATCGGCGATGGCACGCTGCTCGCGATCGTCGCATTTGTGGCGGTTGGTCTGGCGGTGGGTCACCTGCTGGGCGGTCCAGACCCCGCCGACCGTGTGGTGCTGGCGCTGGCCACGCCAATGCGCCACCCGGGTGTAGCGCTTGTAGTTGCCTCCGTGACGCCCGCGGGCACTAAAGTCGTTGCGCCTGCACTGCTGCTCTACCTGCTGGTCGGGACGATTGCGTCGATTCCGTACGTGCGGTGGCGCAGGCGTATCGCTGCCGCGCGAGACGCTGCTCACACACGGTGACGGATGGCGGACACGAGCGAGCAACCGACCGCGCGTTTCGATGTGCACGTCACATCGGATAGCCATTTCGGCTGGATCCGTACCCGCTTGGCCGTCGAACGCACGCTGATGGCCTATCTGCGCACGGGCGTGGCACTGATCGGCTTCGGCTTCACGATCGTTCAGTTTTTCCAACGACTTGGGGGAATGGAGGGCGTGGCTCCGGCGAGCCGGCCGCACGC
>DATMND010000424.1:0-14044 GCA_035569235.1 Acetobacteraceae bacterium
CGTGAACGAACCGTCGATGCCGGGCGCGGATTCGTGCCGATGCAGCACCCCACGCGAGGCGATCTGCGGATCGGCCAACGCCTCGCCCATGGTGCGCACCCGCGTTGCCGGAACGTGTCGCGCCTGAAGATACTCTTCCCAATCCGCCGCGCTACGCGTCAGCATGATCTCGGCCAGCAACTTCTCCTCCCGGTCATGATCCGCGTGGCGTTCGTCGTTGGTGCGCTTGATCATCTCGGGGTGTTCGACAACGGTCCACAGCCGCTTCTGCTGGCGCAGGTTGGAGGCGCCCAGCATCACGATCCCGTCCCTGGTCTGGTAGGCCATGCTGGTGGCGTGTCCGGTGCGGTTGCCCGACGGCTTTGGATGCGCTCCGTTGCGCATGTAGCCCGTCACGTGCGAGGCCATCAGGATGATCGCCACGTCCAGCATCGCCATATCGACGCGCTGACCCGCGCCGGTGCGCTCACGCTGGAACAGCGCCGCGGACAGTGCGTAGGCGCCCATCGTTCCGGTCGCGTAGTCGATCGCCGGGGCGCCGATCTTGATCGGGTTGGCCGATGGCGTACCGGTCATCGCCATGATGCCGGACGTGGACTGGATCACGTGGTCGTAGGCCGTCTGCTCGCGCCGCGGGCCATCCTGACCAAACGCGGAGAATGACGCATAGATCAGCTTCGGGTTGATTTTCCGAAGTTCTTCGTATCCCAGGCCGAGCGCCTCGAAAGCGCCGGGACGGTAATTCTCCACCAGAACATCGGCTGTAGCGACCAGCTTCTTGAGGATCTCGCGCCCCTGTGCGGATTTCAGGTTCAGCGTGATGGCGCGCTTGTTGGAAGCCTGGGTCAGAAACCCGGTGCCCATGTTGGCGTGGTTCAGCACGTTGTCGCTGCCCGAATCGCGGCTCTGATCCGGGTCGTCGGGGTGTTCCACCTTGATCACGTCGGCTCCCATCAGTCCAAGCTGGTAGGCGGCGAAGGGTCCGGCCAACACGTGGGTGATGTCGATGATGCGGATGCCTTCGAACGGACGCGCCATGCCTGGCTCCCCCTGGGTCTTTGCAGTTGGCGTCACGGTGCAGCCTTGCCCGCATGGCGTCAACACGCTTGGATGGCGCGAATGGTGCAGAGGAATGCGGCGATGTCGGTCGATCTGATCATCGAGGGGCCAGTGGCGAAGGTGGTGCTGAACCGACCGGAGAAGCTGAATGCGCTGACCATCGAGATGCGTCAGCAGCTGCGCGAGTACGCAGAGCGGCTGCGGTTCGACGAGCAGGTGCGCGCCATCATCGTCACCGGCGAAGGCCGCGCCTTCTGCACCGGCGCCGATGTCGGACGGATGCAGCGCGGCGGGCTCCGCGCCGAACGCGAGAAAATTCAGGGTGGCAGCCACAGCTTCCTGCGCACGCTGCACGCGACGGAAAAGCCGGTCATCGCCGCGGTGCGCGGCCCCACCGTCGGCATCGGCTGGAGCATAGCACTCGCCTGCGACCTGATCGTTGCATCGGAAACCGCGCGGTTCTCGCAGATCTTCCGGCGCATCGGCCTGGCGCCCGATGGCGGCGCGATCTGGTTCCTCACGCGTCGCATCGGACTGGCGCGCGCGAAGGAGTTGGTGTTCACCGCGCGCTTCGTCGAGGCGCAGGAAGCGCTGTCATTGGGCCTGGTGAACTACGTCGTGCCGGACGGCGAGCTGATGGCGAAGGCCGAGGAACTGGCGGCGGACCTCGCCGGCGGCCCGACGTTCGCGTTCGGCATGGCGAAGAAGCTATTCCACATGGCAAGCGGGCCTAGCTATGAGGACTTCCTGGATTACGAGGCTTTCGTGCAGCCGCAGCTGGACCAGACCGAGGATCACCGCGAAGGCGTTGCCGCATTCAGAGAGAAGCGGAAGCCGAACTTCGTGGGACGGTAGTTTCCGACTTGGTCCTCGCCACTGACTGCTGACGTAACGGTCGCGCCTAAATCGTCATGCCGGCCTTCGCCGGGGCACGCTTCGCCGGCCATGACGATGAAGCGTGAGGCGTGTCCAGGATCAAGTGGACGGACTTTCTTACCGAGGACACCGTGGAAGGATCGTCGGACGGCCGCAGGTTGCCCGCGATTGGTAGGCGAGAGGTGGCATGGAGGACAACCTTCGCTGTCTCGCTGTCGTCCAGCCGGCTTTCTGGTCGCAGCAATGATCGTGCGCTGTTGGGCCTAAGCGACATGAACGTCGTTCAGCGAATCCGCATCACCGCCTGAGGCGAGTAGCGAGTCTTTCCCACCGTCTGCCCGGGATCTGATGGATGCACTGCGTTAATAATCCGTCAAATTCTGATCAAAGCTGTCAGAGCATATTCATCGCAACCGGAAACTCCTACGCGAATCCCTCACGCTTTTCGCCACGACCGTCCCTGGACTTCATCCGAGGATCAGAGCCCGGGTTAGCCACGACTCGCTGTCGCCATCTGTAAAAAAGCACGTGGGTGGACAAGCCCGGCCATGACAGCATGGGACATCGCGACAGCAAGGCGGTTCATCCTGAAGACGCCCCAGTGGTACGAAAGCAACGCTCCTTGGATTTTTAAGCCACACCCTGTTTACATTGCGATGGCAAACCCACTAGGGTCGTTCACTTACTACGAAATGGATATCCTTCGGGAGGCGATCCATATGAGAATCAAACTTTCGGTGACAATAGGAATAGCGATTCTGGCGGCAGTCGCGCTCCTGCTGCCTTCTCGCTCTGCTTTTGCCGTGCCGAACTTTGCCTCACAGACCGGACAGCCGTGCACCGCCTGCCACATTGGCGCCTACGGCCCTCAGCTCACACCGCTGGGGCGCGCCTTCAAGATCGGCGGCTACACGCAATCCGGCGGCGAAGGGTTGGCTGCCTCGATACCGCTGTCCGCGATGGTTCTGACGTCGTTCACCCACACCGGCAGCAACGTGCCCGACGATCAGATCACACCGCATTTCGATAACAACAACAACTTCGCGCTCGACCAGATCAGCGTCTTCCTCGCCGGTAGACTCGGCGACCACACCGGCGGCTTCGTCCAGATCACCTATTCCGACATCCCCAATGCCTCTAACCTCGATAACACCGATCTGCGTCCGTACACCACGACGTTCGATCTGGGCGGCAATGAACTGCGGGTCGGCACCACGATCAACAACAATCCGACGGTGCAGGATCCATACAACTCCACCTTCGCCTGGGGCTTCCCGTTCGTCTCATCCGGGCTGGCTCCGACACCCGCCGCAACGCCAATTCTGGACGGAGCCTTCGCGGCCAACACGATCGGCTACACGGCTTACGCCTGGTACGACCACAGCCTGTACCTGGAAGCCGGCGGCTACACGACGCTCAGCACCTGGTCATTGGCCAGGCTCGGCAACGGCCTCGGTCCAGGCAGCACCCAGGGCGTGATGCCCTATCTGCGCGCGGCCTATGAGTGGAACTGGAATCAGCAGTCCGCGCATGTCGGCGCGCTGTACCTGCAATCCAATGTCAATCCGACGACGGACACGTTCGACAGCAGCGGCGCGAATGGCAGGGACCACTTTCAGGACTACGCCATCGACGCCGGTTACCAGTATCTCGGCGATGGCACCAACATCTTCACGGTCGAAAGCATCTTCACGCACGAACATCAGAACCTTGAGGGCACCACGGCCATATTCAACATTGCCAACGGCACGACTTTCGCGCCGACGGCGAGCCTAAATCAGATTCGGATCACCGGCTCGTACTGGTACCGGAACACCTACGGGCTCACGCTGGCGTGGCAGAACACGTGGGGACCAGCCAATCCGGTCGTGTTCCAGCCCGCTGAACTGGTTGGCAGCGCGAATAACAAGCCGAACAGCAATTCGTTTACCATCGAAGCCGACTGGGTGCCGTTCGGCAAAGCCGACTCAGTGTGGTCGCCCTGGGCCAATCTGAAACTTGGCGTGCAGTATGTCGCCTATACGCAGTTCAACGGCGGCAACAGCAACTATGACGGCTTCGGACGCAACGCCAGCGCCAACAACACGCTGTTCCTGTTCGCCTGGATGGCATTCTGACGCCACGACAGCAACACATTCAGGGGGCGACGAAGCGTTCCAGCCAATGGATCGTATAGTCGCCCGCCTGGAATCGCGGATCATCGACGATCCGCTGATGCAGCGGAATCGTCGTCTGAATGCCGACGATCGCAAATTCGTCCAGGGCACGGCGCATTCGGTTGACGGCGTCGAGGCGGGTGGGCGCGTGCACGATCAGCTTGGCAACCAGGCTGTCATACTGGGTCGGGACGACATACCCGGCATATAACGCTGAATCGATGCGGACACCCAACCCGCCCGGTGCATGGAATGCCGTGACCCGGCCCGGCGACGGCGTAAAGCTCACGGGGTCCTCGGCAGTGATCCGGCACTCGATGGCATGGCCGGAAAAACGGATGTCGCGCTGCGTATAGCCGAGCGGCGCACCCGCCGCGATGCGGATCTGCTCGCGCACGAGGTCGATGCCGCAGACCATCTCGGTAACCGGATGCTCCACTTGAAGGCGCGTGTTCATCTCGATGAAGGAGAAGCGGCCGTCCTGATACAGGAACTCGAGTGTGCCGGCGTTGCGATAGCCGATGCTCGACAGGGCATCGGTGACGGTGGCGCCGAGCGCATTCCGTTCGGCCGCATTCAACGCGGGTGATCCAGCCTCCTCTAGCAGTTTCTGATGGCGCCGCTGCAGGCTGCAGTCGCGTTCGCCGAAATGAACGACATTGCCGTGCGCATCGGCAAAAACCTGCAACTCGATGTGCCGCGGATGGTCGAGATACTTCTCCAGGTAGACCGCGTCGTTGGCAAATGCCGCGCGCGCCTCGGTACGCGCGATGCGAAACGCCTCCTCAAGCGAGGCGGCATCTCCGGCAACCTTCATGCCGCGGCCACCGCCCCCCGCGGCTGCCTTGATCAGCAACGGGTAACCAATGCGTTCTGCAACCGCACGCGCTGTCGCGACATCCGCAACCAGGCCATCGGAGCCGGGAACCAGCGGCACGCCGAGCCGCGCCATCGCGGCCTTTGCGGTCACCTTGTCGCCCATCATGCGGATATGCGCGGGCGACGGGCCGATGAAGGTCAGTCCATGCGCCTCCACCATCTCGGCGAAGCCAGCGTTCTCGGCGAGAAATCCATAGCCGGGATGGATCGCCTCTGCGCCGGTGATCGCGGCAGCCGACAAAATTGCCGGGATGTTCAGGTAGCTGTCCTTCGCCGGCGGCGGCCCGATGCAGACGCTTTCATCGGCCAGGCGAACATGCATCGCCTCGGCGTCCGCGGTGGAGTGCACCGCGACGGTCGGAATGCCTAGCTCGCGGCAGGCGCGCTGGATGCGAAGCGCGATCTCGCCACGGTTGGCGATGAGAATCTTTTGGAACAACGCATCATTCCAGGATCAGCAGGGCCTCGCCGTATTCGACCGGCGTACTGTTGGGCACCAGGATGCGCGTGACGATACCAGCCTTCGGCGCCCTGATCTGGTTGAACGTCTTCATCGCCTCGATCAGCAGCAGCGTCTGTCCGGCGCCCACGCTCTGGCCGACAGTCACGAAAGGCGGCGCGCCCGGCTCGGGAAACAGATAGACGACACCAACCATTGGACTGAGTATGGCCCCCGGGTGGGTGGCAGGTTCGGCCTCGGACGGCCCGGGCGGCGACGCCGGCACGGCATGCGCCACCGTCGGCGCCACGAAACCGGGCGCGATCTGCGGCGCGGCGCGCACGACGCGGATCCGGCTGTCCTTCTCGGCGATCTCGATTTCGGTCAGGCCGGTCTCGGTCAGCACGGCGGCAAGCGCGCGGATCGCATCGGGATCGAACGGAATTCGGGTCATACGTGGTTCCGGGCGCAAGCCCGGCCTTCGGAGCCTGCCACCGGGCTCGTCCCGGTCGTCATGGCCGGACTTGATCCGGCCATCATGCGCGCTCCTCGAGCAATAGATCGGCCATCGCGGTCAGTGCCAGCGCGTAACCACGAATACCGAGGCCGCAGATCACTCCGACCGCCACCTTGGAGACGTAGGAGTGCTGGCGGAATTCCTCGCGACGGTGGATGTTCGTCACATGCAGCTCGATCACCGGCAATTCGCTGGCCAGCAAAGCATCCATCAGGGCGATCGAGGTGGTGGTATAGCCGGCAGGATTGATCACGATGCCCTGTGCACGCCCGCGGCATTCCTGCACCCAGGAGACCAGCTCTCCCTCGCCATTGGTCTGGCGAAAGTCGATGGCGAGGCCCAGCTGCTCCGCCGTTTCGGCACAGAGCTGCTCCACATCGTCCAGCGTCGCACCGCCGTAGAGATGGGGCTGACGCAGGCCGAGCATGTTCATGTTCGGACCGTTCAGCACGGTGACCAGCGGCGGGGATGTCATTTGCGACATGAGAGCGCGCGTAGCATAGCCGGCCGCGCCGGTCCAATCGGTGATCGGGGGCGCCAGCGCATGGAAGCAGCGGAAACGATCGAATGAGCACGCAGCTTACCGAGAAGCAGAAGATGCTGACCGGGCAGTTTTACGACCCCAACGATGCCGAACTTCAGGCGGACCGCGCGGCGGCGGAAGCGTGGATGCTACGATACAGCGAGGCACTCGCCTGCTCTCCCGCGGAGAGGGACCGTCTGCTTCGGGAACGCCTGGCCGAGGTCGGTGACCGAGCAGTCATCCGGCCGCCCTTCCACTGCGACTATGGCTACAACATACGGCTCGGCCCGGGCGCATTTCTCAACTTCAATTGCGTGGTCCTGGACGTGGTCGCGGTGACGATCGGTGCGGGGACACAGATCGGCCCGGCCGTTCAGATATACGCGGCCGATCATCCCCGGGACGAATCGCAGCGCCGCGCGGGCGCGGAGTTCGGACGCCCTATCCACATCGGTCGCAATGTCTGGATCGGAGGTGGCGCGATCATCCTGCCCGGTGTGGTGATCGGCGACGACGCGGTGATCGGAGCGGGCAGTGTTGTCACCCGTGACGTTCCGGCAGGTGCCATCGCGGTGGGAAATCCAGCCCGCATAAGAGCCCGAACAGGAGCGTAGGCATCAGGGCTGCCATTCCTTGCCGGGCCGCTCCCGGATGACCATACTTGCGGCATGCAGACCGCCGTGGCCATGACCCTCAATGGCGAGCACCGCGCCTTCGACGGACCGATGACCGTCGCCGGCCTGCTTGCCACGCTTGGGCTGGAGACACGCAAGGTTGCCGTAGAGCGGAACGCGGAAATCGTGCCGCGGTCGCGCTACGCCGACACGTGGCTCGAGAGCGGCGACGCGCTGGAAATCGTGCATTTCATCGGGGGAGGCTGACATGGACGCAACATTGCCCGCCGACGACACCTGGGTGGTTGCCGGCCGCCACTTCCGCTCCCGCCTGATTGTCGGCACCGGCCGCTACAAGGACCTGGAGGAGACCGGCGCCGCCATCGCGGCGAGCGGCGCGGAAATCGTCACCGTGGCGGTGCGCCGGGTGAACCTGTCGGATCCCAAGGCCCCGATGCTGCAGGACCACGTGGACCCGAAGAAATACACGTATTTGCCGAACACCGCCGGTTGCCACACCGGCGACGAGGCAGTGCGCACGCTGCGGCTGGCGCGCGAGGCGGGCGGCTGGAACCTGGTGAAGCTGGAAGTGCTGGGCCCGCCTCCCACGCTGTATCCCGACATGCCGGGCACCTTCGAGGCAGCCGAGGCACTGATCAAGGACGGGTTCGAGGTGATGGTCTACACCGCGGACGACCCCGTGGCGTGCAAGCGGCTGGAGGACATGGGCTGCGTGGCGATCATGCCGCTCGGAGCACCGATCGGCTCGGGGCTGGGCATTCAGAACGCCGCGATGATCTGGATGCTGCGCGAGCAGACCAAGGTACCGTTCCTGGTGGATGCCGGCGTCGGCACGGCGTCGGATGCGGCGATCGCGATGGAGCTTGGCTGCGATGCGGTGCTGCTGAATTCGGCGATCGCGCATGCCAAGGACCCGATCAGGATGGCGGGCGCAATGAAGCTGGCGATCGAGGCGGGACGGCTTGCCTATCTCGCGGGCCGGATGCCTCGGCGACTGGGCGCCGATCCGTCCAGTCCGCTGACTGGGCTGATCCGGTAGGAGCGCGGCGGGAACGTCGGCAAGTCGCAACGCCTTCAGACAGATGCCACCGCCGTCATGCCGACGAAGAGCCTGCCCCAAGCGAGGCAATTGGTTTCCCGATACCCTCTACGCGGCGTGATCACCGACCGGCGTCACCCCTCCAGTACGCCTAACCTTCGCAGCACCGGGAACCGCTTCTCGATCATGGTGCGGATGGCATCCGCGATGATCTGGCGTGCTGTGATGGGATCGGTCACCGGATTGCCATCCCGCTGCACGTTGCGACCACTGCGGGCGAGCACCACCAACACCTCGGCCGCCAGCGGATCGACATCGCCCGCCCGTCCGGCCAGCAGTTCGCCGACGACCAGCGTCTCCAGCATGTCCACGCCTACCGCCGAGCCGATTGCCGGAGCCGCCAGCCGGGGCAGTTCGGCGGCGTCCGCGTTCGCGCGTGCGATCGCCTGGTTCAGGCGGCGGGCGGCCTCTCGCCCCGCCGCCGTACCGCCCTCCGGCAGCATCGGATGGGCGTAGCCTGCGGACACCAGCAGGGCGAACGCCTGCATCAGTTCCACCAGCGGACGGGCAGCGAAGGCGGGAGTTTCTCGCGCCGTCCGGATGCTTAGCGGGCCCTCCTCCATCATCGCAAGCAATGGCTGGTAAACCTCCGGCCGCCCAGCCACATTGCCGATAGGCGTTGCAAAGGTCGGCCCACCTTCCGGCACTGCCATCCCAAGCCCGACCAGCGCCAGCGATTCCGTCAGCCCCTGTTGTTCGGCGAGCGGCATCGGCGCGACGCCCTTGCGGTACACATCCCGCCGAAAGCCCTGGGCGCAACCAAGGTCGCGCAGCGTCTCGCGGAGATAGAGATCCCGCGTCTCCGCCAGGATCGGCGCCACATTGGCCGGCACCGCCACCGCGTCGATGTTCTCCGCCAGCGTTGCGCTGCCGATAAAGCGGCATTTCGCCTCCGCCATCTCGCCGGCGATGTCGGCGAACATCAGCGGATGCCAGTCCTGGTTGAGATACTCGTGCGCGATGTAGCGTGCGTCCTGCTTTCTGATGTCTTCCAAGCGTGGCTCAAGCGACGGATTGGCCTGAAAGAACAGCGCGCCGCCCTGCTTCAGCCGGTCGATGAAATCCAGCACGCCGGGAACGGCAAGATCGGTCCGTTCGGGGCTAGCGGCGGACAGCATGCGCATCAGCACCTGCACCGGCACCATCGCCGTCCAGCCGGTAATAACATTGTAGGCGAGATAGACGAGGCCGCCCGGCTTCAGCCGTCGGGCGATAACCGACATCAGATGGTGGCGGTTGGCCGGCGAGATCCAGCTCAGCACGCCATGCGAGACCATGAAGTCGAATTCCGGGAGCGCGTTGTCCGGCAACGCGGCCAGGGCCGCGAACGAGGTCTCGACGAACTGCGCGTTGGTCAGGCCGGCGCGGCCGGCCAGTGCGCTGGCGAACTCGATATGTGCCGGATTGAAGTCGAATCCCCAGATCTCCGCGTGCGGGCAGGTGGCCGCCACGGCGAGGGCGGTAAAGCCGTTGCCGCAGCCAAGATCGGCGTAGCGGAACGGTCGGGCGAGATCCGGCGGGCGGTGGCCGAGCAGAAGGCTGGTCATGCCGAGCCAGGATGGTGTGATCTCGCGGTAGAAGTTGCTGGTGTAGGCCACGTCGGTGACGTAGCCATCGTCCCAGTGGGCCATTCCTGGCGCTTCCTAGCTGCTTGAACTGCGGCGGGGTCAGCGGGCGGCGATGTCCGCGGTCTGCTCGAGCTGTGCGTTCAGCTCCGCACCGAGCAGGACCGCATAGGCGGAGATGTAGAACCACAGCATGATTGCGACCACTGCGCCGAGCGACCCGTAGGTGACGCCGAAGCTCGCGATGTGGGAGACGTAGAACGAAAGCCCCACCGAGGCGATCAGCCAAAGCGCGGTGGCCAGGAAGGCGCCCGGGAATATGTGCTGGTTGGGCGGCGGGCGGCGCGATGGCCCGAACCGATAGAGCAGCGCGATCGTCCCGCCGACCAGCACGACCAGAAACAGCGTGCTCAGCCAGTTGATCAGCGCCGCGCTGTATTGGGACAGACCCACGAACGAGATCACGGTCGGCAGGAACACCAGCACCGCGATCCCCAGGGCGGCCGCGGCCACCGCGCACAGCGTCATCAGCAGCGCGATGAGCTGAAAGCCCACGATGCCGCGCCGCTCCGTGGTGTCGTAGGCCACATTCAGCGCCGACAGCACTGACTTGGTTCCCGTCGCGGCGCTCCAGAAGGTGATCACGAGGCTGATGATCAGCCCGGTGCTCAGCGTGTCCGTGGCCTGGCCGACAAGCTGGCGCACGCGTTCGTCGATCAACGCAAAGGCCGGCGCCGGCAGCAGATCGCGCAGGACCTGAAGCTGCTGCTCCACCGCCTGGACATTGAAGACCAGCCCATAGACCGAGATCAGCATGCTGATCGCAGGGAACAGCGCGAGTGTTGCGTAAAAGCCACAGCCCGCAGCGGCCAGTGACACGCGATCGGTGGTGCTCTCGCGGAGCGTGCCGATGGTTACCGTCCTGGACCGGCGCCACGACACCCTGACGCGGCCGCGGTGCGGCGCGGCATCCGTCTGTATCGCGGCCCTCGGCGAGGGGGGCGGTGCGTCCAATGTCTCTCCTCGTCGGTTGCCTGCCCCCGTAGCGGCCCGATGCAGGCAGGCAGGAAGAACGCCCAACCGCCGCGCCGGGATGCAGTGCACACGGCCCGCGGCGGCAGATTCTTGCCAACTTATCGAGATTCGGTCTTGCGTCGAGGGCGGAGGGGTCTTAACTGGCCCCCACGCAGCAACGCACGTGCCTCTGGCCCTCTTGTGGTTACGCAACGACGTCAAGCGTTCTGGCAATCCGCTTTGGTCGCTGGTTCGTTCGACCGTTTCGTCAACTCACGCCCGTCGCCTGGTTCAGGCGGGCGTCCAGCCAAGGGAGGCTCGGTGCGATGACCCCCAAGGTCGCCCGTTTCCTTGCTGAGCACCAGCCGGCCACGCCGTGCCTGGTGCTCGATGTGGATCGTGTGGAAGCGAATTTCCGCACACTTCAGCGCGCCCTGCCGCTGGCCCGCATCTATTACGCGGTGAAGGCCAACCCGGCCCGCCCGGTGCTGGAGCGGCTGGTCCGCCTCGGTTCGAGCTTCGACGCAGCAAGCTTCGAAGAGGTGGCCGGTTGCCTGGACGCCGGCGCGCGCCCCGAGGCGATCAGCTACGGCAACACCATCAAGAAGGCATCGGCAATCCGCGACGCATTCCAGCGCGGGGTAAATCTGTTCGCCTTCGATTCGGCCGAGGAGCTGGAGAAGCTGGCGGTGAACGCGCCAGGTGCCCGGGTCTATTGCCGCATCCTGGTCGAGAACGAGGGCGCGGACTGGCCACTGTCGCGCAAGTTCGGCACCACCGTGGAGAATGCCCGCGCGCTGATGCTGCGCGCGGGCGACATGGGGCTCGATCCGTACGGGCTGTCGTTCCACGTCGGCAGCCAGCAGACGACCACCCGCGCCTACGAGGTGGCGATCGGCAAGGTCGCGATGCTGTTCACCGACCTGACCGAGGCCGGCGTGAACCTGCGCATGATGAACCTCGGCGGCGGGTTTCCGACGCGGTACCGCGATCCGGTGCCGGAGATCGACCAGTTCGGCGATGCCATCATGACGACGATGACCGAGCATTTCGGCAACGCCCTGCCGGAGATGCTGATTGAGCCGGGCCGCTTCATCGTCGGCGATGCGGGCCTGGTGAGCGCCGAGGTGGTGCTGGTGAGCCGGCGCGATCCGAATGATCCGGTGCGCTGGGTGTATCTCGACATCGGCCGCTTCGGCGGGCTGGCGGAGACGGAAGGCGAGGCGATCAAGTATCGCATCGTCACGCCGCATGACGGAGGTGCCACGGGTCCGGTGGCGATCGCCGGCCCGACCTGCGACGGCGCCGACATCATGTATGAGCGGTCCAACTATCGCCTGCCGTCGGCGCTTGCGTCGGGCGACCGTGTGGAGCTGCTGTCTGCGGGGGCCTATGTGACGACCTATGCCAGCCAGCGCTTTAACGGCTTCGCTCCGCTGGCGGAACACTACGTCTGAGCGAACCGGCCCGTCACGCGGCAGGGGGTGCATGGCTGGCTCCGTGTTGTTGGGGTTGGTCGATCGAGTCTCACGAGACGTGTGCGGAGATGCTGGATCGTTTGGTGAGACGGGCTGGTGTGAGCAGCGCCGTCCGGCGTGCCGAAGCGGGGCTACCAAGGATGGCGCGTCCGTGCTTGTGGCGCGGCCTGATATTTCTACGCGGAGGACAGCGGAGAGCCGCGAAGGGCCGCGGAGGGGCACAACCAACGACCGTCTCACGCGCGGTTCCACCTTCATCGTCCGCGTGGCTCACCCTCCATTGTCATGGCCGGCGAAGGCCGGCCACCCACGGCTTCTCTTTGCGGATGCAGCAGAAGACGTGGGTGGCCGGCCCCCGGCCTCCGCCGGGGCATGCTTCGCCGGCCATGACGATGGGGCCGGTCATGACGGTGGGGGCTACGGCCCTACCCCCGCGCCGCCCGCCGCATCGAGCGCCAGCAGGGCGGGGGTGCGGCCGGCGACCAGCGCTCGCACCAGATAATCCTCGGGCGGGCCGAACGACGGGTTGTCGGGCAGCCGACCGAGCTGGCGGATCAGCGCGGCACGCCGAGGATAGTTCTGCGCATACGCCTCGGCCTCGGCCGCCGGGTCGGGCACCGGTTCGGCCTGCGGCTCCGGCTCCGGCGCGGGAGGTGGCGGAGGCGGCGGCAGGTCCTCGGGCGCGAGCGGGGCGCCGGTGAGCGCCTGGGCCATCAGCCCCGCGGCGCAATGCTCGGTCCAGGCGGCCCGTTCGAGGGCGGCGGCGTTCGCCTCGATCTTCTGCCGCGCCGCCTGCAGGCCCAGCAGCATCCGCAGCGCGCTCTGCGACTGGCGCATCATGCTGGCCGACTGCGCGGAGCATTGCAGCACCCGCACGAGCGGCATCACGGGGTCGCGAGACAGCCGCAGGCACTCCATCGCCTGGGCGTTGGCGGCGACAAACTGGGCGGCGAGGTGGGCCTCCGCGGCGTTGGCGGGCAGCAGCCCGGCGACCTGGGCGATGGCGGCGTTGTCGCGGTGGGCGAGGTCGTCGGGTGTGTCGGTGACCGGCGGCGGGAGGGAGGTGTGGAGCGTGTGAATGCACTGCCAGTAGGCGTCGCGGGGGAGTTGGAGGCTGAGGTCGGGGAGCTCAGGTTTGATGCAGGCGTTCATGCCAGTAGTATGATGTTAGTGTCTCTCTCTGTCAATAGGTTATTATAACAAACATTCTACAGTGTCAACCAAAGCAGATGGTCCTGGCTAGGGCCGGGGAGGCTCTGGAAACTCAGGATGTGAGGCAGCTTTGAACGGATGGCCGTGTGACGGATTTGTGAGCAGGGCCGAGGCAATGGGTTGCCCAACGCGGCAGAAAGAACAGGTACGGGGGTGGCCGGCTTTCCGACCGAAGTCGTTGTCCTGGTGGCGATGCCCGCGCTGGTATATTAGTTGGACTATCTCCCTCTTGGTGATATACGCCAAGGTCATGCCCAAGGTGCGACTCCAGGGATACCGCTGTACGCGATGTGGCCATGAGTGGGCTCCTCGAAATAAGACTCGTGAGCCTAATCCTACTGCGTCACTCATTCTGCACGACGACCTTCTGACGGATTTGTCCGCAACAAGGACATCGCGGCAATGCATGCGCCAAAGTTCGCGCGAGGCGGATACGCAAGGTTGCGATTGAGTTCGGCATGTGACGTTGCGAACGCAACGGCAGATCCTCTGGGTCGATAACCGGCGGGAAGGGAAGATTGCGCGCTGCGCCAGGCGCGGGGATGTCCTGAGGGGGGAATCGTCTCCTTCTCGGAGATCAGGAATCCGTAGG
>DATMND010000425.1:0-3786 GCA_035569235.1 Acetobacteraceae bacterium
CGGGCGTGCCGCTGATGGGATCGCGGACCGTGGGGTCTACGGTTGCGTTGAAGTTCGCCCCTTCGGGGCTGAAGGGATCGTAGCGGGTCGCGGCAAGTTCGTCACAACCCTGCCACCAGCCATGCTCTCCGATGACGACGCGGGGATCGAGCTGATCGTTCAGGCGGGCACGCGCGCGCATGCCGCCAAAGGGCGTCTCCAAAGATACCCAGTCGCCTGCCGCGATGCCACGCTCCCCGGCGGCCGCGGAGTGCATCTCTATTTCCGGATGCGGTGCGCCCTTGCGCAAGCTTGGCAAAGCGCGATGCTGGCTCTGGCAGAACAAAGTTGGCTTGGCGCAGGTCAGCACCAGAGGGTAGCGGTCGATCAGCTCGGGCTGCGACAGCGGACTGATTTTCGGTTCTACGAAGGCGGGCAGCGGCGGATATCCGCGCTCGAGCAGCAGCTCCGACCAGAATTCGACTTTGCGCGAGCGCGTGGAAAAGCCGTGCGGATCACCGTTCTTGTCCGGCTTGCCATGCTTCGCGTGCTTCGTAACGAGCGGCACTCGTAAGCCCCCGGGCTCGGCGCGAAGCTGCTCCAGGGTGATGCCGCTGGGTTGGAGTTGGTGGCGATAGGCGGCCTCGACACTTCCGCCGAAGAACTGTTCCGCCAAACCCAGGCGCCGGGCGAGATCGAAGACGATGTCCGTATCCGAACGCGCCGCGCCGCGCGGTGGCACCACCGCCTGGCGAAACTGAACCAGCGACTGCGCTTCAGCGCTGATCTCGAAACCGATCTTCAGTGCCTCGCGCTCGAAGCAGGACGCAATGGGCAGAATGATATCGGCCATGGCAGCCGTCGGATTCATGAACAAATCGGCATGGGCATAAAAATCCAGCGCTGCAAGAGCCGCGCGCCCGCGAGTCGGGTCGGATTGTGCGAGCAGCATGTTGTGGCCGAAGCCGATCAGTCCGCGCACGGGATAGGGCGTTCCTTCGAGCACGGCCCGATAGAAATCCAGCACGGCCACGCTGTTCCATCGCGCCGGTCCCAGCGGGCGTTCAGCGGCCCCGATGGCCGGCACCATGTTTTTTGCGCCGGGGAGATCCTCGCCGGCAATCGGAGCACTTGGAATCGCGGGCAACAGAACGTTGCCGCCGGGAGCGTCGAAGCTACCCGTCAACGCATACAGCAACGCCATGGCGCGCGCCGTCTGGGTCGTGTTGGCGTGTTGCTCATGCCCGCTCCAGGCATAGTAGGAAACCGGGCGGGCGTGCCAGATTGCACGAGCCGTTTCCTCCAACTGCATTCTCGGAATCCAGCACGTCGCCTCCACCATTTCCGGCGACCAGGCGCGGCACAATTCCGTGTACTGATCGAAGACGGGCCGGCAATCGATCACGCCGTCGATGCCGGCCACCCGGTACTCGCCGCTCAGGGCAAGACGATCGCTGGGGCCGTCATAGCGGCCCGTGGCAGGATCGTATGCGATGGGACGTCCGGTGCCTTCGTCCCAGGCGACATAGTGGCCGGCGTCGCCGGCTGCCGCCAGCTCGCTGGCGCGCAGCAGCTTGCCGTTGTCGCATCGGACCAGATGAGGACCATTGCTCCAGTCGCGGACGAAGCCACGATCATACCAGCCGTTCCGGATCATCACATTGGCGAGGCCCAGCGCCAGTGCGCCGTCCGTGCCGGGTCGCACGCGCAGCCAGATATCAGCCTTGTTGGCGAGGCCAACATGACGCGGATCGATGACGATCAGTTTCATTCCGCGCTTGAGCGCTTCGATGACGGCCGTGGCGTGGGTCAGGCGCGAGTGCGAGGGATTGTAACCCCACAACACCAGGCAGGCGGTGTGTGAAATGTCCGGCATGGCGCCCCCGGCGCTGCCCGTACCGACGCTTGCAACTCCATAGACAAAGCGCGTGGCGTATCCCCGGCCCCAACCGCACAAATCCAGCGGGACGACCTGGTTCGGCGTGCCAAACGCATTCATCAATCGGCGCACAAAGACGCTGGAGTCCGCAATAGCCGTCGTTGACGCTGAGGACTGGCTGAATGCGACGGCATGCGGCCCATATCGTGCCGCGATGTCGCGCATGGCGTTCGCTGTCGCGTCCAGCGCTTCGTCCCAGGAGATCGGTACCCAACCGGGATCGGCATCCCCCTTCGGGCGCGTGCGCCGCAGTGGCTGGGTCAGGCGATCCCCGTGATAGACGATTTCGGGAGCGGCGCGGCCCTTGGCGCAAAGCGCCTGACCCGTCGGGTGCGATGGATCCGGATCAAGCCGCGTGAAACGGCCATTCTCGACCGTGGCAACCGAGCCGCAACGAGCGATGCAAAGGCTGCAATAGCCCCTTACCTTCACTACGCCAGTGTCGGACATGGTAACCCCCGTCCAGGGTCCTCAACAGTCCTTAAATTTTCGGCGCCGGTCAATGGCAGAAGTCGCTGTCAACTGTGTGTTGGTCGCTTACCCGAAGCGGGCAATGCAGACACTAGAAATCGATTCTCGCCGCCTCGCCCTGGCGGATGCTCGCCGCGATCCCTTCCGATATCTTCGCCGCGATCAGCGGGCGGTAGTGGATGTAGTCGACGAAATTGCCGCGATCGCGCGTCAGTGCATTGTCGACGCGGTAGTTGATGAAATTGCTGTGCGGACGGCCGGCGACGATCTTTCGCAAAGCCGCGTTGCACGCCAGGCGTTCCGCGGCTACGGCGCTGCCCGGTTGCGGGACCGTCGGCGCAAAGGTCGGTGGCACGAGGATCACAACGGGAACGTCAGGCGGCAAGTTTTTGACCACGGCGTCGAGCTTCGCCACTTCGGGGAAAACATCGCGGCTCGCCGCGTCCGCCGCCGGAGGCGGATCGGCCGGCATGTTCTTCTCGAAGAACTGGCCCACCGGCCAGACGTCCTCGGAGTTGAAGGTGCCGGAGGGATCGCTGCGCTGGCGTATGCCAAGACCGATCGAGACCCGCTGCACCGCGTGCTCGATCCCGGCGCCGGAGAACAGGTAACCGGCATGGACCAGCGAGCTGCCGCCATAGAGCCAGTAAGGAAACGGACGCGGCTCCTCGCGCTGATAGTGCTCACACCACCAGGGATCGGTCACGACCACCAGCGCGCCGACGCGCGGATGATGGCGCAGGAAGAAATCCAGTACCGTCATTTCCTCGCGCGGACTGCCGCCGACCACGGAAAGCTGCACGAAGCGCCGGCCGGTAGCCTCCGACAACGGGTTCGGATTGAGCAGCAAGGCGGTCGAGTTGCCGATGATCGGGGAATCGAAATTCCGATCGCGCGCGCGGCTCGCATTCGCGGTGATGGTGTTGCGATCGACCATGCCGTCGATGCCGAACACGCCGAACCGGCCGCTGTCATAAGGATCCACCGAAAGCAGGAAGGCGAACAAAAGCCCCGCGCAAATGCCGAGCGTGCCGAGGCAGGCGCGCAGGCAGCGGCTCCATTCGGTCATGGATTCAGAAGTTGAAGTAGCCGAATCCGACAACGTTGCGTTCTCCGAGGTCGAGCAGGATGATCAGCAGGGTAAAGCCGGTGAGCGCGAACAGCCAGGGCCGCGGCCGGCGCGTCGAAAAGGCGATGACGTCCTGGCTGGCCGGCAGCGCCACCGCAATCGCCGGCACGATCAAGAGCGACAGCAGATGCTTGCCCCGCTCCAGATTGGGCGTCACCGCAAGGCCCTGAAAAATGTTCCAGGCGACGTCCAGCGAACCGGCGCGGAAAATGACGCCGGTCAGGAGCACCAGGATCAAAGTCAACGCCCAGCCCACGAACACCGGCAG
>DATMND010000426.1:0-18381 GCA_035569235.1 Acetobacteraceae bacterium
TGCCCAGAACGATGTTGCGGCAGATTCAAGGGATCGCCCTGGCGCCGCAACATCGACGACATGCGCGCAGGCGCGGCGCAATTTGGTATAGCGGCGGAGCGCCCGGCGGCGGTGCTACGGAGAGCGCGACCATGACCACAGTCCCGCTTCGCCTGACCGAGGAGCTGAAGGCAATTGGCACCGCACAGGCCGCGCGGGCCGGTGTCAGCCTCAACCAGTACATCGCCACCGTGCTGGCGGCGCATGTTGGGGCGCAGGCGGAGGCGGAGCGCGTGTTTGCCGCGCGGGCTGCGCGGCCAGGCCGGGAACGGCGCGAGCGATTCTGGCGCAGGCCGGCAAACGGCGGCGGCCTCGGGCGGGGGATCGGCTGGATGCTGAATGAAGTGCATTTCGTAGAGAGTTTCGAGCCCGGGCACATCGTATATCGTATAGTGACCCCACTCCCGCTGCCGATATGTTACAGTGCCATAACACTTTGAGGGATTGTCGAAATGAAAAATTACCGCCAGGGCGCGTTTCGCAATCCTTTCGAACGACACCTTTTCGAAACTATCCGAGACGCCCTCGCTTGGTGTGCGAGCTACGCCACTAAAGAAAGCTTTCCGCATTCTATCAAGGGTGAGGTTCACCACAACGTCCAAACCGCCGAGTTTCACGGCGAGATCTCGACAACCGATACATTTGCCGACCCGCAATCGCGCGAAATCGACGTTCTCGTCGAGCTGGAACTGCCGCAAAAGATCAGACTCCTCACAAGCGGTAAGGACTCCGACCATAGGCAGACACTGGAACACATTGGCGACTACGAGGGTCTGTTGGCGTCACTGCGCTCAAACGACCACGAGTGGCTGTACTGGGCCATGATAGTTGCGCGTAAAGGGTTTCAAAGCGGCTGCGAGGAGACGGCGAAACGTGCCGACATAGCTTTGGTTCCTCCGATAACAGGCAGCGTTGCGTGGCTGAGTGTTCTCACGGAAGAGGAGGTACTCGATCGGGTTACCGACGCGGTCAGGATTTTCACCCTCGGTGAAGGCTGGCGGCGCGATCGCAACTCACACCGAAACGGAGACGTGTACAATTCGATCTATGTGGGCACTCGGGAGCCGTCCGGCCTCCCAGGCACGACACGCATCCGACAAGGTGATGGGTCGGAAAAGCCAATGAAGGAGTTTGTCGAAGAAGCGCTTGCAAGACCCGAAAACCGATTCCGCATTCCTCTGAGTCGGGACAGAATGTATGTGCCCTTTCTTGCACCGCCGAGGGTGCAGAGCAACACAAAGGACGGGAAGTTAGTATCGAGCGAAGTTGGATCAACGATCATCGGGTCCTCGCGTGGTATACGGTTCTTCCGAATTCGCACTGAAACAGGACGGGAGCTTGTTGCCGACGGCCAGAGAGCCCTGTACACCGCGCCGTCAGGCCGTTCTAGCCACCAGCTCGTCCGCGTGGATCGCCTTCGTGTTGGCATGCAAATCCTATGTTCAAACGACGAGGGAGCGCAAACGCGCCCGGAAGTAGTCAGTCTCGCCGAGGAACTCGAGTGATCTCGGATCTGGTGATAGGGTCGGGGCAAGACCAACGACCGAAGCTGCGTCCTAGTCGCTTGTGACCGCTTAGAAATCGTGGCAACGTCGTACCAAGTCCTGGTCCTGTGAGGCTGGTAATGACCAAGGAAGCAGACGGGCCGTTCGCGCGGGTCATGCCGCAGCTTATCAATCTGGCAAACTCGCACCCCGTCTTTGGCCAAAAGAAAGACACTCCCTCGGCTCCCGATGACATGTATGATCTGATTAGAAGCGTTGATATGGTGTGGGCCATCTGGGAGGACACAGCCCAACCACTGGGCCACAGTGCCATCCTGGTGAAGGGATACGATAAGCTCCGCGAGCTTTACGCACTCTTGGCGCAGCCCAGGGTGTGCGAGTGGCCATGGACTATGACAGCGTTCAAATGCGTCGATGCTGATTGGGCGGAACGGCTAGGTGACCTTATCCAACAGTTTTTTCCAGATAATCAGACGCACTGATGGATATTCCGGCAGCCACACAAGCAAGGCTAGAGGATTGGGGCATGCTAAAGGCACCTTTAGTCGCCACGGACTATGCTCCCACCGTTCTTTGAGGCGACGCTGTCGTCTCTCCGGTAGCTCCCCTATGCAGGAACTCAGCTTCGGCTACGGACAAAGCGGCGGGTTGCATCCGTAGGGGAAATATAAACTGCTGTGAAAGGTGCTGAACCCATTGCCTTCAGTGACCGGATGACATTTCTGTTTGCGAGATAAGCTATAGCCGGATTGAGGCGGCGAGGCGACCACTGGTATCGCGCGGCGACAGCGGCAGGCTCATGTGGAAAGCTATCGTCGTTTAGCAAGTCAGCAGCAAGACGAAGCGCATCTGCGGCGGGGTCCCACTCCATCCAATGCTTGTCGAAAGTTGCATAGAGTTCGTCCTGCGGACAGGCATGGCCATGGCGGATATCCACCATCCCATGAAGCTCATGAAGGGCGTCGAGCACGTCCTCCGTAGAAAGGCCTGTTGCCTCTGACAATTCATCTATGGCCAGCTGAGGGTCTGCAAACGTAGCGTGTGTTGTCTTCGCTACGAAGACGCCTGCCACTGCTGTTGCCGCCGCTGTATAGCCGCTAGTTGGCTGCCGCGCGGCAGGTGGAGCGGGTCCGAGAGCCGGCTTGCGGCTAACGCCATGAATGTCGTTGATCAATTAGCGAAGATCGGAAGCTACCGCGTCCACCTCTGGTGAGAGCATGCCGGATAGCAGTTGTGGTAGGGATGTAGCAGGTAGATTGTAACGGAGGGCGATGAATTTGCTCTGTGCACGAATTTTCCGAATTAGCCCAGCATCCATCTCTTGGTTGACCCAGGGGCGACTAATGGAATTCGGCGTTAGCAGCACGATGAAATGAGTACAGCTTTCGAGACCCTCATTGATCTTCTGAACCAGACTGTCACCAGCTTGAATCTCCCATTCTGCCCACCAAGTCTCTATCCCATTGCTTTGCAAACCTTCCGCGATCTTCTGGGCCAATGGCCGATCGTCCCATGCGTAGCTAAGAAACGCACGTGGAGGGCCTTCGGGCGTTTTCTCAACCAGTGTCATAGCCTCCAACTCTTCGCCACTAAACCGCGCCTTAATTAGCGCGAGCAGTTCGGGTGATCCTTCAACACGACAGCTCAAGATTTCGAGTGAGTCGCCTATCACTACGACAGTGGGGAATTCCCCGGTGTCGGGGTGGCGGATCGAACTCAGTCGTTCCCGCATTTGATTGGCCACGCTGACGACAGCTGCCTTCATGAGAGTGTCGCCGATCTCGTTGGGCAGGATCGGTTTACCATTCAAGGTAAAACTCATCGTCGGTGGGACTCCCGCCTGACAAGAAAGGGCCAGACACATTTTCCGCGCCGGCCTCAATTTCCCTGATCGGTCACCGGCTTCCCAGTGTGAACCGTATGCGTAGCATAGCACGATTCGCGCAGCCCCGCGCGAGACCAAAGGCGATAACGAATATCAGCGCTCCCGAGGATCGTCCAGAATGTTGGTGAAGCGGTGGTCAACCTCCTCACCGGTTTCGACCACGCGGATGCGCATCCAGCGGTCATGGTCGGGCAGTTCCTTCCCGAGGCCGATGATTTCATACACCGGCCCGACCGGGCCAAACCGCCGCCATGTCCCGATCAGACATTGGGGTTCGGGGAGCATCGTGGTTTCCATGTGTGGCATTATTCAGCCTGTATAGCACAGACGGCGGCCGCGTTCTGTATGAAGCCGCTGCTTAGCCGGCCTGGTTCATCACCGTCCCTGGCTGCGCCGCAGGCCATCATGCAGGAAATTATTCCTTGACAAACCCGCTCCTTTTGTGTTCTTGTTTCATTCATGTCCACCTCCGCCCAGCTCCCCACCCCTACCTCGGACCCCGATTCGCCCCGGGCCAACACCGCCATGCCCGCTGCCCTCGGCCGCGTCCTCAGCCTTGTCCGCAAACTGATTGACTACGGCAAGCAACTCGCCGGCACGGTTCAGCAGCGCGCTGCCGCCCCACTTCGCCCTGTTCGCCAGTCCGTTCGGCACCGCCGACCTCGCCGCCATCCTCGCCCGCATCACCAATGGCCTGCGCCGCGCCGCGGCCCTCGAAGCCAGGCTCTGCCGGCGCGCCGCCCGCGGCCAGGACCTCATGCCGGCGCCGATCCGCCTGCCCGCCGCACGCGGGCCACGGCCCACACAGCAGGTCGCGCCGCCGGACCCACTGCCCGACCCTCCTCTGGCGGACCCCGCCAAAGACCCGCGCCTCGCGCGCCTGCCCACGGAGGAGGAAATTGCCGCCGAGGTGCGCCGCCGACCGGTCGGCGGCGTCATCGTCGATATCTGCCGAGACCTCGGCATCGCGCCCGGCCACCTCGGCCGGGCGTTCTGGGACGAAATCAACCACGCCATCATGATGTATGGCGGCAACCTCGCCCGCTTCCTCACGAACCTGCACGAGCGGCTGTTCGCCTGCTTCTCCGCCGAGCACTCCGGCCGTGCGGACCCCGGATGGCCCGCGGCACCGCCGCGTTTGCCGGCACCCGCCACCGGTCCGCCCTAAAGAAAAGAATCTTAACGCAGATGCAGGCAAATGCACGCGGATGCACGCAGATGAATGGTGTGCCGCACGGTCCGCCTGTGCCAACGGGCCATGTAGCTGATCAGTGGCGCTGACGCGCTAAAGGTACGCGGCCCAATCCGCGTGAATCCGCGAGCATCTGCGTTTGAATTCTTCTCCTGCGTCGTGGCTAGGCCTGACCGATGGGGACTCTGGATAGCCCTCGCCGTGACGCGGCGGAGGCTACACCCGCACCGCAGCGCAAGCCGAGGCGACCACCGCCGGGGCCGCCGTGCTGATCCGTTCCGTCGGCGTGTCCGCCAGGACCAGATCGAACCGCTTCATCATCTCCGCCGCGAGGTCTTTCGCCGCCTCCCATTGCGGCCCGATCCCGGCCATAGCGAGCCGGTACAGCGCGGGGACCTCGCGGCGATAGTCCTGGTCGCGCGCCTGCAGCCGGCGCTGCCGCAGATCGCCCTGGAACTGGTCGCGCAAAAACCCATAGGCGGGAAGCTCACTGAGCAGCACGGTGATCATGTCCTCGGCCTGCGTCGGCTCGAACTCGACCAGGTCCTTGATCGCCAGGCGCGCACTCTCAAGCGCGAGGAACTGCATGTAGATCACGCTGCAGATCGCGCGATGCCAGTCGTCGTGGCGTCCGCCATCGGCTGCCGGCCTGATGTCGGCCAGCTTGCGCAGCGTGTCGCGCATCACCTTCATGTAGGTGTAGAACGCCGTAACATGCTTGACCACGTCGGCCTCCAGCGCCTGGAGATCCTTCACCGACGTCTCGAACACCGGGAAATAGCTCTCCTACGAGTTGAACCGGCTGCCGTCGGTCGGCGCCTCGCCATCGATCGCGTGCGGCAGCGCCGCGTGCGGTCCGGTCTCGAACAGATCGACGTAGCGCTGCACCATATCGACCACCGCGCCGACGCGGCACAGCGTGGCGATCTCGCAGGCGAACAGATCGACCACGCCCAGCCGTGCGCTGCCGGTCTGATACGTCCAGGCGAGCACGCCGCCGCCGAGGATGCAGATCGCGCCGATGAACGGCCCGCTGAACACGATCGCCGCGATGATCAGCCGCACCCACAGCCAGAAGCCGTGATGGTCCTGCTCGGCCGTCCACGTGGTGACACGCTCGTACTCGAGCGAGAACGCCAGCACGACAAGGGCACCAGCAATCATCAGAATGACAGTCACCGAGAAGATCAGCCGCAGGTCGGCGACGTGGCGCGACCGGCCGAGCCGTTCAAATGTTGAGGATTCCTTGCCGCTGCGAAGCTGGCGAAGAATCGCAAATGGCGACAGCACCGACATAATGCCCATGAGCCCCACCATACCGATGCATCATGGCAGCATAACTTTCGCCCCGTCCGCTGTGAACGGCGTCACGCCTGTGGGCGGCTCGCGACATCACGATCGGCGGCGGCCGCATCGTCGCGGATCAATTGCCACAAACACCCCGTACAATATGAAGTTGTGCCACTCCTGTTGCTGCACAGGCCCCCTCGCCCTACACGGTCACCTGCATCTCGCCGAGATACGCCTCGCGGATCAGCGGGTTCTTCCGCAGTTCCGCCGCGGTGCCGGACAGCACCACCTGCCCGGTCTGGAGCACATAGGCCCGATGCGCGATCGACAGCGCCATGTTCGCGTTCTGCTCCACCATGAATATCGTCGTACCCTGCCGATTGATTTCCTGGATGATATCGAACACCTGCTCGACCAGATTTGGCGACAGACCCATCGACGGCTCGTCCATGCACAGCAGCTTCGGCCGCGCCATCAGCGCGCGCCCCATCGCCACCATCTGCTGCTCGCCGCCCGACAGCGTGCCGGAAATCTGACTGCGCCGCTCCTTCACGCGTGGAAACAGCGTATAGACACGCTCCAGGTCCTGGTCGAACTCAGGGCCGCGCTTGCGCAGATAGGCGCCCATCTCCAGGTTCTCGAACACGGTCATGCGCGGGAACAGCCGGCGCGCCTCCAACACCGGCGCGATGCCGCGCCGCACGCGTTCGGCCGTCGGCATGCGTTCGATCGCTTCGCCCTGATAGATCACGGTGCCACGCGTCGGGCGCACCACGCCCATGATGGTCTTCATCGTGGTGGACTTGCCGGACGCGTTGCCGCCGAGCAGGGAAACGATCTCGCCTTCGCCAATCGAATAGTTCACCTGTTTCAGGACGTGCAGGTCGCCGTAGTAGGTGTCGACGTCCTTGAATTCTAACAACATTTGTAATCGTCTCCGTCATGGCCGTCCCCAGGCTTGACCCGGGGATCAACCCGGCCATCAAGCAACATGGGCCGTCCCCACACCCGCCATCGACGCCTGCGCATTGCGTCCCAGATACGCGCGCAGCACCTCCTCGTCGCGCCGCACCTCGTCCGGCTTCCCGTGCGCGATCACCTCGCCATGGTCCAGCACATAAACCGTGTCGGCCAACGTGGTGACCACGTCCAGCTTGTGCTCGATCAGCAGCACCGTCAGCCCGAGCCCGTTCAGGCTTTTGATCTGCTCCGCAAGTTCCAAAGTCTCGGCCGGATTCATCCCCGCCGTCGGCTCATCCAACAGCAGTATGCGCGGTCGCGAGGCCAGCGCCCGCGCGATCTCTATCCGACGACGGTTGGCGTACGACAGTCCGCTGACCATCTGTGCCGCGCGCGGCACCAACCGGTTGCCGAAAATGGCGAAGACCTCCATCGCCCATTCGCGCGCCCGGATCTCCTCGGCCTTGGTCCCTGGCGGCCGGAATATCGCGGCGAGCGTGCCGGTGCGCAGCCGTGCGTGCTGGCCGATCAGCGCATTCTCCATCACCGTCAGGTTGGCAAACAGCCGCAGGTTCTGGAACGTGCGCGCAATGCCTTTCGCCAGTATCTGGTAGTCCGGCAGCCCCAGGATCTCCTCGCCGTGGAACCGGATCGAACCCTCCTCCGCGGGCACAAGGCCGGTGATCGCATTGAACAGCGTCGACTTGCCGGAGCCATTCGGTCCGATCACCGCGACCACACCGCCGGTCGGCACCACCAGGTCGATCCCATCCAATGCGGTCAGGCCGCCGAACCGCACTGTCAGGCCCTTCACCTCGAGCGCCGCCGCTCCGGTGCGCACGTCGCCGCCCAGGCCGGCAAGCTTGAGGTCGGTAAATCCGCCGCGCCTGATTTCGGCATGCTGTTGGTCGAACGTCAGCGGCGGTTGCGGACGCGTCGCGGGGATCAGCCCCTGCCGACGGAACAGCATCATGCAGACCAGGATCAGACCGAAGATCAACTCGATCGACGGCACCAGGTCGATGTGCTGCAACATGCTGCTGTCCACAAGCCGCCCCAGCGCATGCAGCCATTCGGACAGGTCCTGCAGCCACCAGGATTGCAGCAGTTGCAGGATGAATGCGCCCAGCACGACGCCCCACACGCTGCCGATGCCGCCGAACACGATCATGACCAGGATCATCACCGACACCGGGAACCCAAACATCTCGGGCGTCGCGGTCTGCAGCTTTGCGACATAGAACACGCCGGTCATGCCGCCGAACGCGGCGCCGATCGCAAACGCCAGCAGTTTGAATTTGGTACGGTCGACGCCCATCGTGCCCGCCGCGATCTCGTCCTCGCGGATCGCCATCCAGGCGCGGCCGATTCGGGAATCGCGCAATCGGATGCTGACGAACACCAGCAGCGCCACCATCCCGATCGCGACGTAGTAATATGGCCGCGCATCGACGCCGAAGCTCCAGCCGAACAGGCGCGGTGCGGCGACGCCGTTCAACCCCGCGGCGCCATTCGTTAGGTCCGACCAGTTGCGCACCACGATCGGCACGATCTCGCCAAAACCCAGCGTCACGATCGCCAGGTAGTCGCCGCGCAGCCGCAGCGTTGGCGCGCCGAACAGGATGCCGAAGAACGCCGCCAGGCCCGCGGCCAACGGCAGGCCGAGCCAGAACGACAAGGTGAAGTGCACCACGCTGCCGTCGCCGGTTTCGGCGGGCATCTTGGCGACCAGGCCCAGGAAGTGGAACGGCTCCCAGAACGCGCTCCACTCCGGTTGCAACTGGAACGCGGTCAGGATGCCGTAGGTATAGGCACCGATGGCGAAGAATGCGGCATAGCCCAGGTCGAGCAGACCCGCGAAGCCGACCACGATGTTCAGCCCCAGCGCCAGCGTGGCATAGGCGGCGGCGTTGGCCATGCTGTCCACATCGGCGTCGTTGTCGTGCAGGAACGGGAATGCCAGTGCGGCCGCGGTCAGCAGCAGCAGCCCAAGCCGACGCCGCTTCGCTTCGGGGATGCGCGCGAACGGTCGCGCCAGCACCGAGACGGCGGCGGAAGCGGTGGCGTTCATGCGCGGCGCCCTCTCATGACTTATTGGGCGCGATCCGCCCGAACAGACCGGCCGGCTTGAACACCAGCACCAGCACCAGGATCGAGAAGATGATCACGTCGGTCCACGCGGTGGCGATGAACTGCCCGCCCATCGCCTCGATCAGTCCGATCAGCACGCCGCCGACCATGGCACCCGGCACGTTGCCGATGCCGCCGAGCACAGCCGCGGTGAACGCACGCAGACCCGCGGTGAAGCCGATGATGAAGCTGGTGAAGTTGTAATAGAGCCCGAAGATCAGCCCGCCGGCGCCGGCGAGCGCGGAGCCGAGGAAGAAGGCCATCATGATGACCTTGTCCACCTCGACGCCCATCATGCGCGCGGCCTCTGCGTCCTGTGCCGTCGCCCGCATTGCCTTGCCCATGCGGGAGCGCTGCACGAACATATACAGGATCCCCATCAGCAGCAGCGCGATCGCCCAGATCAGCACGACGCGAAAGTCCAGCGTGGCCCCGCCGATCTGCCAGCGGATCGTCGGCAACGGATTGGGGAAGTTCTTCGAATCCGCGCCGACGGTCAGCAGGATCACGTTGAACAGAATGTAGGAGACGCCGATCGAGGTGATCATCGCGGCTGGCCCCTTCACGTTGCGCAAGGGGCGCAGGGTTATCCGCTCGACCACGACGCCGAGACCGCCGCAGAACGCCATGGTGATCAGGAACGTCGCCAACAGGACGCCGGCAAGCGGCAGGCCGGTCAGGATCACCTCCTGACCGGACAGTCCGAAGCCCTGGAGCACGAACAGGGCGACGAACGAGCCGACCATGAAGACGTTGAAGTGCGAGAAGTTGATCAGTTCGAGGATGCCGTAGACCAACGTGAACCCGAGCGCGAGCAGCGCGTACATCGCGCCAAGACTCAGCCCGTTGATCGTCTGCTGCAGCAGCAGATCGAATGTCGTCACGGCGTCGTGCCAGCGGCTCGCCGGTGCAGCATTGTGCGACGCGTCATCGTGCAAAGTCTCCCTGTTCGCATCGTTGATCGAGCGATGGAATTCGTAGCAAATCCTGTACCGGTAGTACGGTCCGGGGACCAGAGCGGCGACGCTCCGGACCCCGGGCTGCCTCAGGACTGCGGCGCCACGTCCAGATATTTGTATTGCGCGGACACGTCGGTCAGCGACTTGGTCGCGTCCTTCCTGACCTGAAACACGCTGACGGTGCGGTCGGCCAGGTCACCGTTCTCGTCGAACGACACTGTGCCCTGGATCGTCGGCACCTTGGCGGTCTGGATCGCGTCGCGCACAGACTCGCGCGTCACCGGTTTGCCCGAGGCGGCGACACGCTTGACGCTGTCGATGATCACCAGCGACGCGTCGTAAGCGGTGATCGTGTAGTCCTCCGGCGAGTCATTGAACCGGCGCTTGAAGGCTGCGACGAAGTCCGCGGCCTTGGTATCCTCGGTCAGATGCGGTGCGGCGATCGACGTATACCAACCCTCGACCGCCGGGAAACCGGCGCCGCTCAGCAGGTCTGAACTTACCATGCCATCCGGGCCGGCCTTGATGACGTTCGGAATGATGTCGTACGACTGCTTGGCGAGCTTCACCCCTGCCTGCGTCACCCCGCCGTAGTAGAGCGCCTGCGGCTCCAGCGACTTGATCTTGGTCAGGATCGCCGTGTAGTCGGCGGCCTTCGGGTCCAGCCGGTCGCGGCCGACGATCTTGATCCCCTTCGCCTCGGCCTGCTTCTGGAACGAGTCCGCCACGCCGACACCGAACGCGCCACTGTCGTCCAGCACAAAGACCGACTTCACCTTCAGCGTTTCGGCAAGGAAGTTCGCCATGTTCGGGCCCTGGAACGCATCGGTCGTCACGGTGCGGAAGTAGATCGGCTTCCCGGCCGGACGATATTGCTCGGCGAACTTCGGGCTGGTGATGTCCGGGTTGGTGGATGAGGGCGTAATTGTCGCAAGGCCGCCCTGGCTCAGGATCGGCGTCATGGCCTTGCCAGCGCCGCTCATCTGCGGGCCGATCGAGGCGACAACGTCCTTGTCGGCGACCATCTTGCGGGCATTGGTCGCCGCCTGCGCCGGATCGTACTGGCCGGCGGTCGCCGTCCCGTCATCCAGCACCAGCAGATCGAACTTGTAGCCCGGGACTGCATTCCCCTGGTTGGCGTCGTCGAATGCCATGACGATGCCATTCCTGACGCGGGCCGCACCCTGCGAGTCGGCGCCCGTGAGCGACAGGTCGATGCCGATCTTCACCACCTTGTCGGCAGCGAATGCGGGAACGCTGCCAAGTGCGGTGGCTATGGCGGTGGTGGCGAGAAGTTGGGCGGTGGCCCGGCGGGTCAGCATGTGATGTCTCCCATCTACAAAAGGTGCGCGCGCCATGATTAGGCGACTCCCGGCCGCCGGTCACGCAAGGTCCAATGTGCCAGAGGGGGACCCGCTGGGCTAGCCGCGGAACCGAAGATCGAGGCCGCGAGCGACCCAGCCGGCCTCGATCGCGTCGAGGTCTATGAAACCCGACGGATTGGCGCGCGAAGGCTGGGTCGCCAGGCTTGGCGCACGCTCGCGCCGCCAGATGCCGAGCAGCCGGCGCATCTCGGGCAGCGGATCGGCGCTGTCGTCCACGCGCAGGTCGAGATCGGGGAAATCCTCTGTCGTGGTCAGCACCATCGCCGCCGATTGCCGCCCGCGCCGGTCCCCGCCGGCGGCCTCGCCAGCTTCCATCGCCGTCATCAGCCGTTCCGGCATGGCGAGGTCCGGATTGGCCTGCCAAGTGGCGAGTGTGGCCGCAACAGTCGGCTCGCCGGCCAGCATGTTCCCCGCGACGCTGATCCCGAGGGCCGCAACGCTGCCGCACCATTCGACGCAGTTCTGCCCGGTCCAGGCGGCGGTGCGGCCGTATCGGTCCACCGCATGCACCTGGCGGATGCCGCGACCCGCATCGCCGGCCAAGGCGCCTTCGATGGCGGCATCGGGCGGCAGGCCGCGGGCAAGCGCATCGAGGATCGCTGGCCCAAGATAGCGGTTGGTGAACGACTGGGTGGAGACCGCGCCGACGCCCGAGCGGACGAACGGGCAGGACGCCCCGACCGCGAAGGCCCTTGTGGCGACGGCAACCGCGAAGACGCCGGTTGCTGGGTCGTGCGCGACGATGGACCAGGTCATGGGCCGCGCAGCTCGGGAAAATCCTCCTCGCGGAATTCGTTGGCACCGCGCTCGCCCTGCTTCGCTCGCACCTCCTCCTGCTGGCGCAACTCGACACGGCGGATCTTGCCGGCAGTGTTCTTCGGCAGACTTGCGAACTCCAACCGGCGTACGCGCTTGAACGGCGCCAGCGTCTCGCGCAGATGCTGGAAGATCGATAGGGCGGTCGCGCGGTCCGGTGTGCTGCTTGCCGTCAACGTGACATAGGCCTTCGGCACGGCCATCCGGATCGCATCGGGCGCCGGCACCACCGCGGCTTCCACCACCGAGGGATGCTCGATCAGCGCGCTTTCCAACTCGAACGGACTGATGCGGTAGTCCGCGGCTTTGAACACGTCATCCGCGCGGCCGATATAGGTGTAGTAGCCGTCCGTGCTGCGCGCCGCCACGTCGCCGGTACGATAGGCTGTCGTGCCAAGCGGGGCGAATGAGCCATCGTCGTTCTGGTAGCCGCGCATCAATCCGACAGGCGCGGGATCGAGCGCAATGCACACCTCGCCCTCCTCCACGGCCTTGTCATCGAGATCGAGCAGCCGGATGCGGTAGCCTGGCGCCTCCTGGCCCATCGAGCCCGGCTTCACCACCTCGCCCGGGAAGCAGGCGATCTGCACGGTGGTCTCGGTCTGGCCATAGGCCTCTCGCACAGTGCGGTCCCAGACCTTCTGCACGTGCTCGATGATCTCGGGGTTCAGTGGCTCGCCGGCGGAACAGACCTCGCGCAGCGACGTCTTCCAGGCCTTCATGTCCTCCTGGACGAACATGCGCCACACGGTAGGCGGCGCGCAGATCGTCGTGACGTTGTTCTGCGCGATCGCGTCCAGCATGCCGCGCGCATTAAACCGCGGCTGGTTGGCGATGAACACGGTGGCGCCGGCGTTCCAGGGCGCAAAGAAGCAGCTATAGGCGTGCTTCGCCCACCCAGGCGAGGAGATGTTCAGGTGCATGTCGCCTGGCTGCAGGCCAAGCCAGTACATCGATATCAAATGCCCAACCGGATAGCTTTGATGGCTGTGCTCCACCAGCTTGGGGCGCGAGGTGGTGCCGGAGGTGAAATACAGCAGCATCGGATCGGTGGCGCGTGTTTCGCCATCGGCTGCGAAGCGTGCATCGCCTCGCAGCAGGGCATCGTAGCCATGCCAACCGGCCAATGCATCGCCCAGCGCGACGCGGGTTACGGTCGGGTCAAGACCTGCAAATTTTGCTGCGTCCTCCGCGTTTGCAACAAGGTGCCGGACACGGCCTCGATCGAACCGGTCCTTCAAATCGTTCGGCGTCAACAGCGTGCTCGCCGGGATGACCACCGCACCGAGCTTCATCGCCGCCAGCATCACCTCCCATAGCGGCACGACATTGCCGAGCATCAGCAGGATGCGTTCGCCGCGCTTCACCCCAAGTGCGCGCAGCCCGTTGGCGATGCGGTTGGATCGTTCGGCGAGTTCGCCGAACGTCGCAGTGGCGGCGCCATCGCCGACGATCTTCAGCGCAAGCCGGTCGGCGCTGTCGCCGCGTGCCAGTTCCGCGTCGAACCAATCGAGGGCGTAATTGAAAGTGTCCAGCTCCGGCCAGCGGAATTGCGCATGCGCGGTGCGGTAGTCCGTGCGGTGCGCGAACAGGAAATCGCGCGCCGTCTTGAATGCCTCGCCCCCCATCGTCGCCTCCGCTAATCCGCTGCCGCGACCGTTTGCGCGTCCAGCTCCTGCAGTCGTGGTGCGACCTCCCGCCCGAACAACCGGATGTTCTCCACGGCATCGTTGTGGTCCAGGAACCCTCCTTGACCGAAGAACAGCAGATGGCCGATACCGCCCATCCGGTCGTTGAACAGCCTGATCTGGTTGAACACGTCATCCGGCGTGCCCGCGAACACCGTGTCGGTGTCCATGAACTGCTGCACCGTCGCCTTCCGGTGGTCGATCGTGTTGCCCTGCCGGTCCTTGACGATGCGATGCGCGCGCGGCCCGGCCTTCATGATCGCCACATTGGCAGCGATCGAGTTGTAGCCTGGAGGATTGGTGAACTGCTCCGCCACCACCGGCGCGGTGCGCACATAGTCGGCGATCTGGTCGGCGCGGCGCAGGCCTTCCGCGCGCGTGGCGCCGACGCCAACGACCGCGGCATAGGCCATGCGGTCCGGTCCCGCCTCCCAGCCGAGTTCGCGCGCCCGCTTGCGATATGCGTCGTACATCGGCTTCGCGGTGCCGCCCGACAGCAGCGTTCCCACCACATGGCCACGTTCCGCGGCCAGTGTGCCGGTGCCCTCGCTCATGCCGGTCATCCACACCCGCGGCGTCGGTTTTTGCACCGGCTTCGGCCAGATGTTGACGCTGCGGTACTGGAAGAACTCGCCCTCCCAGTTGAACGGGCCGTCATGTGTGGACATCGCCTTCAGGATCAGGTCGTGCGCCTCCCAATAGCGGCGCATCAAGGTCGCCGGATTGCTGTTCGCCGGCTGGATCTCGTACGGCGCGCCCTTCACCAGGCCCATCTCCAGCCGTCCGCCCGACAGCACATCCAGCCATGCCATCTCTTCGGCGACGCGCACCGGATCAGGACGGTTGGCGATCGGTGTGCCAAGCGACAACAGTCTCGCGCGGCGGGTTTCACGGGCAATGATCGCCAGCGCCATCGGCGCCGACACCGTCATGCAGGTCACCGTGCTGTGGTGCTCGTTCACCATGATGTCGAGCCCCACCTCGTCGCACAGTGCGAACTCGTCGAGGTAGCGGTTCAGCAACCCGTGCGCGGTCGGCGGATCGAAGTTGCTTGACGGCAGCACCACGCGCAGCGTGCCGCGTTGCAGGCCCGCCTCCCACGCCGGGTGATAGGCCATCTCGGAGAAATACCAGCAGCGCATGGCGCGCTCCTCAGTTGCTGTCGACGAAATGCACGAGCCGCTCGGCGAAGTCTTGCGGCCGTTCCCAATGCGGAAAATGACCGGCATCCGGGATGACTTCCATGCGCGCTCCCGGAATCTCGGCGCGCCAGGCTTCGCCATACGATGTGCTGACGATGCCGTCGCGCTCGCCCCACAGCAGCAGCGTCGGCACGTCGATGCGATGCAGCCAGCGCTTCAGGCGCGGATTGTGCATGTAGGGCTTCCAGCCGAACAGCGCGAACGCCTCGCGTCCGCGCGCGATGGCCGCGAGTTCGATCTCCGGCAACTCCGTCAGGTCGCGTTCGCCCTTCGCCGCATCGGCCCAGGCCAGCCGCATGTACTCTTCGCGCGGGATCGCGTGCATGTCGGCGATGTCGCGATCCAGCACGCCGCCAACCTTGATGCCGAGCGGATCGACCAGCACCAGCTTCGCGAACTGCCGCGTGTCACGCACCGCCATCTCGGCGGCGACCCAGCCGCCGAAACAGGCGCCCACAAGAACCGCATTCTCGACCATCAGCGTCGCGGCGAGATCGAGATACAGATACGCAAGATCATCGACCGTGCTCAGCCAGTTCGGCACAGCAGAGTTGCCCCATCCCGGATGCAGCGGCGCTATCACGCGATAGCACCGCGCCAACAGATCGAACCACTCGCGTCGCGGCTCAAGCCCTTCGCCGGGATGCAGGAACAGCAGTGGCCGCCCCTCGCCGCGCTCTTCCAGTTCCAGCGAGACACCCGCGACGCTGATCGCCCGGCTCATTCGACGCTCTCGGCCAACTTAGCCAAATAGTGTGCGGTGTCGCCGAACAGCCGCTCGATCACCATGCAGCGGCGGAAGTAGTGGCCGACGGCGAGTTCCTCGGTCATCCCGATCCCGCCGTGCAGCTGCACCGCGTTCTGCGACACGAACCGCCCCGCCTGGCCGATGCCGACCTTCGCCATGGCGATGTTGTGCGCCCGCTCATTCGCATCCGCTTCATCGACCATCATCGCAGCCAGCATCGCCATGGAACGGCCCTGCTCGAGCGACATCAGCATCTCCGCCAACCGATGCTGCACCACCTGATATGTCCCGATCGGCTTGCCGAACTGCTCGCGCGTCCGGCTGTATTCCAGGGTCATCGCATGCAGCGCTTCCATTGCGCCGACCGATTCCGCCGAGGTCGCCGCAATGCCGGCCTCGATCACGCGCTCGATCAACGGCAATCCCTTGCCGACCTCGCCCAACACGGCGTCCTGGCCGACCTGCACGCCAGACAGCGATATCTCGGCCGCCCGCTGCTCGTCGCGCATCGTGTAGCCACGGCGCGCCACTCCGGGCGCCGCAGCTTCCACCAGGAACAGCGTGATGCCATCCGCATCGTCGCGCTCGCCGGACGTGCGCGCGCTCACCACCACCGTGTCGGCACAATCGCCATGCGTGACCACGCTCTTGGCGCCATCCAGCACCCAGCCCTGTCCGCTGCGCTTCGCCGACGTCATCACGTCGGTCACGTCATAGCGAGCCTGCCGCTCGCCATGTGCGAACGCGAGCTTCATGGTGCCATCGGCGATCGCCGGCAGGATGCGTGTCCGTTGCGCCTCGGTCCCGCCGAGACGCAGCGCTGTGCCCCCCAGTACCACCGTTGCCAGGTACGGCTCCAGCATCAGCGCTCGGCCAAACGCCTCCATCACCAGCATGATCTCGACCGCACCGCCGCCGAACCCGCCGTACTCCTCGGCGAACGGCAGACCGAGCAGTCCAAGCTCGGCGTACTGCGACCAGAGCGCAGTGCTCCAGCCGCCCGGTTCCTTGAAGTGGTTCTTGCGCTGATCGAACGCGTACCGATCAGCCATCAGCCGATCGACGCTGTCCTTCAGCAGGCGTTGTTCATCAGAGAGGGTGAAGTCCATCGTGCGTTCTCCCTATCGTCATGGCCGGGCTTGACCCGGCCATCCACCCCCAGGCGTCGAAGCACAGATGGCCGGGTCAAGCCCGGCCATGACGGTGGGGAGGCCGCGGGTGCGATCAGAGCCTCAACACCGCCTTCGTAAGAATGTTCTTTTGGATCTCGTTCGTCCCGCCATAGATCGACGCGGCGCGCAGGAACAGATAACTGCCCGTGGCCTGCGTCGCCCACTCCGGCCCGACATCCGGATCATTTGACAGCGCCGCAAGCTCCTCGGCCCAGATCGGCATCGACATGGGGCCGCCGACATCCATCGCCAGTTCCGTCGTCGCCTGCAGCAGTTCGGTGCCCTTCACCTTCAACACGGACGACAAGGGATCGGGCCGCCCATCGCGCGATTTGTCGTGTGCCGACACGACCCGGTACTGGGTGATCTCCAGCGCCTTCATATCCACTTCGAGCTGCGCGATGCGCTGGCGGAATGCTGCATCCTCGATCAGCGGCTTGCCGTTCTCGCGGACGTTGCGAGCCATCTCCTTGGATGCCCGCACTCGCTCCTTCGATTTGCCGAGGCGCGCGATGCCGGTGCGCTCGTTGCCGAGCAGGAACTTGGCCACGTCCCAACCGCGGTTCTCCTCGTAGACCCGGTTCTCCACCGGCACGCGCACATCGTCGAAGAACACTTCGTTCAGGTGATGGGCGCCATCGATCGAGATGATCGGCCGCACCGTTATCCCCGGCGTCTTCATATCGACCAACAGGAATGAAATACCCTCCTGGCGCTTCGTCGCATTCGGGTTGGTGCGCACGAGGACAAAACACCAGTCGGCGTGATGCGCGGTGGAGGTCCAGATCTTCTGGCCGTTCACCACGTAGTGGTCGCCGTCGCGCTTCGCCGCGGTCTTCAGGGAGGCGAGGTCGGATCCCGCGCCCGGTTCCGAGAAGCCCTGGCACCACCAGTCGTCCAGGTTTGCCGCGCGCGGAAGGAACCGCTTCTTCTGTTCGTCTGTGCCGAACTGGAGCAGCACCGGGCCGATCATGGTGATGTTGAATGACGACAGTTCCGGTGCCGGCGCGACCTGGTTCTCCTCCAGGAAGATCATGCGCTGCACCGACGACCAGCCCGGGCCGCCCCACTCCTTCGGCCAGGAAATTGCCGCCCAGCCGCGCTTGTTCAGGATGCGCTGCCAGGCAACAGTATCCTCCTTGCGCGCGCTGTAGCCGAGACGCATCCGCTCGCGGATATCGCCCGGCAGGTTGTCGCGGATGAATGCGCGTATCTCGTCGCGAAACGCCAGCTCTTCCGGCGTGAAGCGCAGGTCCATCGGACGATCCTCCTTACTGATCAGTAGCCGTTGCGGCGACTTTGGCAGGAGGAGGGTGGTGGTGCAATCCGCGTGGATAGGAAGGTTTCACACAGAGAACACCGAGGACCACAGAGAGCCACCGAGAAAGCCGACATGCGCTTCGCGCGAAG
>DATMND010000427.1:0-6565 GCA_035569235.1 Acetobacteraceae bacterium
GGCACCAAGACGCTGATCAGCCGCGCCCCCGAGGCCGGCATGTTCATCGTGTTCTCCCGCATCGACAGCAAGCCCGGCCGCGAGGGCATCGGCTGCATCCTGCTGGAAGCCGGCACGCCCGGCTTCGAGGTCACCGGCACCTACCACACGATGGGCGGGGAGAACCTGCACGAAATCCAGTTCAACGACTGCGAGCTGCCGCTGGAGAACCTGGTCATCCGCGACGACGGATTCCGCAAACTGCTCACCGCGTTCAACACGCAGCGCTGCCTAAACCCGTCGATCTCGCTCGGCCTGGCGGAAGGCGCGTTCGACGAGGCGGTGAACTACGTGCGGGAACGCAAGGTGTTCGGCAAGCCGATCGCCGACCACCAGGGCATCCGATGGAAACTGGCCGACATGTTCAAGGACATCGAGGCTGGCCGCGGCCTGCTCTACCGCGCCTGCCTGACCGCCGACCCGTTCCCCGATCCGTTCATGGCGGCCGCAGCAAAGGTGTTCTGCAACGAGATGTCGCTGCGCGTCACGTCGGAGGCAGTGCAGCTGCACGGCGGCTTCGGCTTCACCGATGAGGCTGCCGTGTCGCGGCTGTATCGCGGCGCGCGCTACGGCTCGATCGGTGGCGGCACATCGGAGACGCTGCGCGACCTGATGGGCCGCAAGATCGTTTCGGACATCGATTTCGCGCAGGGCATCCTCGGCCTCGGGACTTACTGACGTGCTGCTGATCGAGGCCGACGGCAAGGCACTGCTCGCGGAGCATGGCGTGGCGGTTCCGGAAGGGGTGCTCGTGACCGACACCCAGGTGGAGTTGCCGGGGATCGGACCGTGGATGGTGAAGGCGCAGGTGCCCGTGGGCGGTCGTGGCAAGCTCGGTGGTGTCGTGCGGTGTTCGTCGCCGGCGGACGTTGCGGCGGCGGTGGGGCGGCTGCTCGGCGCCCGCCTCAAGGGACATCAGGTCGAGGCCTGCCTGATCGAACAGGTAATCACCGGCGAAGAGCGTTACCTCGCCATCATGGTCGATGCGGCGAGCTATGGGCTGCGGGTGATCTACTCCAGGCAGGGCGGCGTCGATATCGAGCAATCCGGCGCGGCACATGGTCGTCTGTGCGCAGCGCATCCTGGCGCTGCAAAGGAGGCGCTGGCCGAACTGACTGCCAATGAACCCGACGCGTGGCGCGGCCCTATTGCGGCGGTTGGCCGGAAGCTGGCGAACATGCTCATCGAGCGCGAACTGGCGCTGGCCGAAATCAATCCGCTGTTCGTGTCCGCTTCGGGATGCGTGGCGGGCGACGCGAAGCTGGTGGTGGATCTCGGCGCGGTGGAGCGCCAGCCGCGCATCGCGGCGATGATCGCGGCTCGGCCGGCGATCTACGCCGATGCCAACCGCAAGTTGTTGGAAGGGTTCGACTATGTGGATCTCGATCCGGCGGGCGAGATCGGCCTGGTCACCACCGGCGCCGGTCTGTCGATGATGCTGATTGACGAACTGACCGCGCGTGGCAGCAAGCCGCTGAACTTCTGCGACATCCGGACCAGTCAGATGCGCGGCAGTCCGGCGCGGCTGATGCGCGTGCTGGAGTGGATCACGGCGCGGCCGTCGCTGCGGGCGGTGCTGGTCAACATCTTCGCCGGCATCACGGATCTGGCCGAGTTCGCCGGCCTGCTCGCGGCCGCGATGGAGCAGACTCCGGGGCTGCGCGTCCCCGTGGTGGCGCGGCTGGTGGGACGCGGCGCCGCCGATGCACTGCGCATTTTGGCGGAGCGCCAGCCAGGTATGATGGTCACCGAGGACCTGGACGAAGCGTTGGGACGCATCGACGCGATCGTCTCCTCATCGTCATGGCCGGGCTTGGCCCGGCCATCCACGCCTTCTCGTGGCGCCGATGGCAGAGACGAGGTGGGCACGTGATCGGCACGCTCTCCCGCAGCACCCCGGTAATCGTGCAGGGCATTACCGGCCGCATGGGACGCACGCATGCGGCCCTGATGCGCGCCTACGGCACCAATATCGTCGGCGGCACCTCAACGCGGACCGAAGCGACGGAGGCCGCCGGCGTGCCGGTCTTCGCTACCTGCCGCGACGCCGTGCTGGCGACCGGCGCGGTCGCCTCGGTGGCGATGGCGCCGCCGCTGGAGACTTTGGTCGCTGTGGAGGAAGCACTGGCCGCCGGCATCAGGCTCATCGTCACGGTGGCGGAGGGCGTGCCGCTGCACGACGCGGTAAAGATCGGCCGCGCGGTTCGCCGTGCCGGCGCGACATGGATCGGTGCCTCCTCGCCCGGCCTGGCAATCCCCGGCGAGCTCAAGCTCGGCTTCCTGCCGGATGTCTGTCTGCGTCCCGGGCCGCTGGCGATCATGTCCAAAAGCGGCACGCTGTCCTACGAGGTCGGCTACCGCCTGGCACATGAAGGCCTGGGGCAGAGCATCTGGGTCGGCGTCGGCGGCGATTCGGTGAAAGGCCTGCGCTTCGCCGATCTGCTGCCGGTGTTCTTGGCCGACGACCGCACGCACGGCATCGTGCTGGTCGGCGAGGTCGGCGGCAGCGAGGAGGAGGAATGCGCCGACGCGCTCGTGCGGCTCGGCGTGTGCAAGCCGCTCTATGCGCTGATCGCCGGGCGCGAGGCGAAGGAGGGCGTGTCGATGGGCCACGCCGGCGCCCTGGTGTTCGGCGAGGCCGGCTCGTTCGCCTCGAAGACGCGGCGCCTGAAGGCAGCGGGCGCACGTGTGTTCAGCTCGATCGAAGCGCTGGTGCAAGCGTGCGTGCAGGACTTCGCGGCGCTGCGGTCATGAAGCGGTGGCAGTGGGCCGCCGCCTTGGTTCTGCTCTCGGTCCAGTTCGCACATGCGACCATGACGCAATTGCCCGGCATCATCCGCGAGCCTCTCCGCCTTGACGTGACGCTGCCGGATGGCACTCGCGCGAGTCTGGAGGCCCTGGTCACGCGCCCGGACCGGCCCGGGCGCTTTCCGCTTGCCATGATCAATCATGGCTTACCGCGCGATGGTGAGGATGCCGTGCGGGAAACGCCCGAGGCCTACTCCGGGCCGGCGATCGTATTCGCGCAGCATGGCTACGCCGCCGTGGTTGTTAACAGGCGTGGCTTTGGATTCTCGTCCGGATTGCCGGACCTCATGGTTCTCGGCGCGTGCAGCGACCGAGACTACGGACGGGCGGGGCATGCCTGGGCCGCGGACATTCTGGCGGCATTGGCGAGTTTGCAGCGCGAACCATGGGTGGAACCGGACCGCGCCGTTCTGGTCGGTCATTCGGCCGGAGGCTTCGCGGCACTTGCCGCCGCAACGAACGCACTGCCGGGCGTCATCGGCATCATCGACTTCGCCGGAGGGATTGGCTCGCCGCGCGAGGGCTTTGTCTGCCAGCCGGAACGCCTGCTCGCGACGATGCACGATTTCGGCACTCTCACGCACATGCCCAGCCTGTGGATATTCGCACGCAACGATGGTTATTTCGCGCCGGCTCTCGCGCGGCAGATGTTCGACGCCTACACTGCGAGCGGCGCGCCGGCGCAATTCGATGCGGCACCGCCATTCGACGGTGATGGCCATCTGCTGGCCTTCTCTGCCGCATTCGCGCCGTGGTGGCCGCGCGTTGCGGCGTTCCTCGACGAACTACATCTGCCGATACAACCGATTGTCGATGTCCCTCCACCCGCGGCGCTGTCTGGTCCGCCGGGTCTGGATGCACGAGGCGAGCGAGACTTCGCGAATTACGTCACCTCGCTGACCTACGAGAAGGCATTTGCCACGGATGGCAAAGGGCACTATGGCCGCATTATCGCTCAGCGCACGCGGGAGGACGCCGAAGCCGCCGCCTTGGAACATTGCAGGCGCCGAGGCTGGGCGTGCTCGATCTACGCGGTGGGCAACACCCTCGCAGCTAAGCCTTGATCTCGCGTACGAACTTCGCCTTGTCCGCTGACGCCGCGAGCAGAAATGACAGATCGGTGCCGGTGGACACATAGCGCGCACCCTGGCGTACGTATTCGGCCATCAAATCCGGGCGCGACGCCAGGCCGCCGACGCCCACGTGCTTGCCGTGCTTCCGGCAGGCGGCGATCGTGCGCAGATACGCGTCTCGCACGTTGGCGTGCTCGAACTGCCCGGTGATGCCCATCTCGTTGCACAGGTCGTTGGTGCCGATCAGCATCATGTCCACACCATCGACGGCGGCGATTTCCTCCACGTGCTCCAGCGCGGCGACCGTTTCCATCATCACCACGACCATGGTGGCGTCGTTCATCGCCTGGTTCACCACCGCGGATGGAAAACTGCGATAGTGATAGTGCGGCAGCGCACCCCCGGCGCCGCGCTCGCCCTGCGGCGTAAACTTGGCATAGCGCACGATTTCACGCGCCTCCTCGGCCGAGCGCACATGCGGCGCGATAACGCCCATCGCGCCACCATCGAGCAGCCGGCAGATGAACTCCGGCGTGTTGGCCGGCACGCGCACCAGCGGCGTAATGCCATGCGCCATCGCCGCGATGCAGATCTGGCAGACGGCGTCGATCGACAGCGTGTTGTGCTCGACATCGACATAGATCGTGTCAAAGCCCGCCGTCGCCGCGATGCGCGCGATCTCGATCGAGCGGCACAGCCGCACCGTCATCGACGCCACCACCTCGTCGCGCGCCAGCTTCTCCTTCACGCGGTTGCGCAGGATGTCGTGCAGTTCGTCTGCCATGGCTTCCTCCCGGGATTGCCGGCCATTGTTGCCCGGTGAGCGGGCCGGCCTCAAGATGACCCCGTAAGTTGTCATCCCCGCGAAAGCGGAGACCCAGCCTGGGTCCCCGCTTTCGCGGGGATGACGAAGATGAGCGGGCGATGACAAATTGATGTTGGAGTGTCGCATGGCCTACAGGGTTGCATTCCTCGACGTCATGGACGCCAGGGTACGTGACGAGATCCGCTCCAAGTTGCCCGCCGGCTTCTCGATTGACTTCGCCGAAACCGGCGACCGGCGCGAGCATCTGGCGCTGGTGGCCGATGCCGACTTCATCCTGACCAGCATCCCGGTGGACGCCGCGATGATCCACACCGCGCCGCGGTTGAAGCTGCTGCACAAGTGGGGCATCGGCGTCGATAAGTTCGACCTCGATGCGGCGCGTGCGGCGGGCGTGCCGGTGGCGATCACCTTCGGCGCCAATGCCGGCGCGGTGTCCGAGCATGTGCTGATGCTGATGCTCGCCACCTACCGCCGGTTGGCGCTGGCGGACCGCAAACTGCGCGACGGCGTGTGGCTGCGTCCGCAACTGCGTGCACAGTGCTACCAGATCTCCGGCAAGACCGTCGGGCTGCTGGGTTTCGGCAATGTCGCGCGCATGGTGGCGCACCGGCTCGCCGGCTTCGAGGTTCAGATCATCTACAGCGACATTCGTCGCGCCGACATGGCGACAGAGAAGGCGCTGCGCGCCACGCAAGTGCCATTCGACGAGCTGATCGCCCGCAGCGACATTCTTTCGGTGCATGTGCCGCTGACACCGGCCACCAAGGGACTGATCGGCGCCGAGACGATCGCGCGCATGAAGACCGGTGCGGTGATCATCAATGCCGCGCGCGGCGGCATCGTCGACGAGCCGGCGTTGTATGACGCGCTGGTGAGTGGCAAGCTGCACGGTGCAGGACTTGACGTGTTTGCGATGGAGCCGGCGGATCGGGACAATCCGTTGTTCCGGCTCGATCAGGTCGTGGTCACGCCGCATACCGCGGGAAGCGTCATCGACCTGGTGGCCTACATCGCGCGCCACGCCTTTACCAACATGCAGACCGTGTTGCGCGGTGCGCCGTTGCCGCCGGACGATCTGGTCTCGCCGCCGAGGGAGAAGAATTGATGGCAACATTGCAGAGCAGGTCGGTGCGCCGGCGCGAGGATGTTCGGCTGCTGACCGGCAAAGGCAATTACAGCGCCGATCCGCAGCCCACCGGGATGCTACACGCGGTGCTGGTCCGCGCGCACCATGCGCATGCGGCGATCGGCGGCATCGATGTCGGTGCGGCGCGCGCCATGCCGGGCGTGGTCGCGGTATTCACTGCCGCCGATCTGACCGATGTGGCGCCGATCCCCGGCGGCATCGGCTTTCCGCGCCCTGACGGTGGCCCGGCGCCGAAGACCGATCGGCCACTGCTGGCTGCGGACCGCGTGCGCTTCGTCGGCGAGCCGGTGGCGGTGGTCCTGTCCGAGACGCTCGATGCCGGAAAGGACGCAGCCGAGGCGGTGACGGTGGATTACCGCGAACTGCCGCTGGTCACCGATGCGGTCGCAGCGCTGGAACCGAAGTCGCCCAAAGTGTGGGACGACGTTCCCGACAATATCGGCTTCCTGTGGAAGCGCGGCGATCAAGCGGCGACCGACGCTGCGCTGCGGTCGGCGGCGCATGTGGCGCGGCTGGAATTCACCGTCTCGCGCGTCACCGCCAACACGATGGAGCCGCGCGCCGCATGGGCCGATGTCGGACCGGACGGCAGGATGGTGATCCAGGCCGCGCACCAGTCGCCGTACAATCTGCGCAACGGCATGGCGAACGGCAATTTCAACATCAAGCCGA
>DATMND010000428.1:0-2710 GCA_035569235.1 Acetobacteraceae bacterium
GAACCTGGAAAGCCTCGGCGGCGTGGTGCATTCGGGCGAGGTGCTGTTGGCGCTGGCACGGGCCGGTATTTCGCGCGAGGACGCCTATGCCATCGTGCAGCGCAACGCGATGGCGACGTGGCAGAAACTTGGCACGCCGGAAGGTCGGAGCTTCCGTGACAATCTGCTGGCGGATCAGGAGGTGTCCCGCAGCGTCTCAGCAGCCGAACTGGATGTTGCAATGGATGCGAAGATGCACCTGAACGCGGTGGATCGAATATTCACGCGCGTGTTTGGAGAGCGGCCGGAAATATAATACCAAGCGTCCTAAATGTTGACGCACGGCACTGGCCACACAGACGTCATGGCCGGGCCTTGACCCGGACATCCGTCGCGGCGCCGGTGCGGGAGGAGATGGCCGGGTCTGATCCCCGGATCAGGTCCGGGGACGGCCATGACGGTTTTGCGGTGACGCTGCGCCTGCCCGGAAACTCAACCTTTCGGGCGCTTGGTATACGTTATTGATCCGATGTCAGTCCGGAAGGCGATGGACCGTTTCTTGCGCGCATGTTCGGGAGATGCAGACCGGTCCGCAGGCCCATCCATCAGCCGAGCGCTATCGCGGTCTGCATATCGGTCTTGGCGAAATCGTCCGCTCGCATCGGCGATGGTCGCCATCCTCACCGGTGAACCGGAAGCCGATGCGCTGGACGCATCAACGAACATAATGGGTCTCGGCTGAGTGCATCATAGAACGCCTTGTCGGCCTCCTGGCCAGTCGCCGGCCGCGCCATCACTCGATCCTGCAGCGGCCGAAGCCTCTCTTTGAGGGGCTGAGCCCCGTCGAGAAGTTGCAGTTCTTCCTCGCTGCGAATGTTCAGCGGCATGGATTTCGCCTTTGTGTAGACATCAACACTATAATGCCCGTACGCATGGGCGCAAACGCCGTTTCGTGGCGGCGGATTCCGGTGGTATCCTGTCGTGATTCGGGGACCTGAACGCGACGATGCATCCAGGCGCGGTGGATCGAATTTTTCGTGCTCGCGTTCGGTGAACAGCCGAACGCTTAGGTTGGCGGCGCATCGGACGCCGCATGGTAGCCGCGCCGCTGCTGTTCGCGGTATCCTTGATCCGTCACGCAACGAGTCCCACCCTCATAACCCAATTGTATATCTTTTGATTTCAATGCCTTATGGTGATAGGCGCGATAGGGTGGTAAGGCCCAATGGACGCAACTGACACACGCGAGCCCGATAGCCTGCTCTTACAGCTTGAGGGATTCGAGGGCCCGCTTGACCTGCTGCTGGACCTGGCGCGGACGCAGAAGGTCGATCTGGCGAAGATCTCGATCCTGTCGCTGGTCGAGCAGTATCTCGCGGTGATCGAGGGTGCGCGCCGCATCCGGCTGGAACTGGCGGCGGACTGGCTGGTGATGGCGGCCTGGCTCACCTGGCTGAAGTCGCGCCTGCTGCTGCCGGAAGGCAGCGAGGCCGCCGAAGAGGGTGAAGTCGCAGCCGATATCCTCGCCGCGCGACTGCGCGATCTGCAGGCGATCAGGGCCGGTGCCGTCTGGCTCACAGCCCGGCCACAGCTCGGTCACGACGTGTTCGGATGTGGCGCGCCCGAGGATCACACCGAGATCGATCGCTCGCGCCTGGCGTTGGATCTGGCCTCGTTGGTACGCGCCTATCTGCTGGGGGTGCGGCGCGGCGCGTCCACCAAGCGCTATCAGCCGCGCACGCTCAGTCTGTGGAGCGTCAAGGATGCGCTGCAACGGCTCGCCGCATTGCTTGGCAGCGTTCCCGACTGGACGAGCCTCGACCACTTCCTGCCGGACACGCTGGGCGGCCCGCTGGAGCACCGCGCCGCGCTGGCCAGCACGCTGCTGGCCGGCCTCGAACTGGCGCGCAGCGGCGGGGCGCGGTTGCGGCAGGAGTGGGATTTCGGCCCGATCCTGGTGCGCCGCGCCGCGGACGGGGTAGAGGAGGGAGCATGACAGACGAATCGCCAGCCCCCCCAACCCCTCCAGACGAAGGGTCCCTGCGCCTTGCCGAAGCCCTGGTGTTTGCCAGCGCCGGTCCGGTAGGCGCACGCGCCTTGTCGCAGCTGCTGCCCGAGAACGTGGATGCCGATGCGGTGATCGCCGCCCTGCGCGAACGCTATGCCGGGCGTGGCGTCGAGTTGGTGGAGGTTGGCGGCGGTGTGCAGTTCCGCACCGCACCGGACCTGGCGCCGCGGTTGCGCAAGGTGATCGAGATTCCGCGTCGGCTGCCGCGCGTGGCGATGGAGACGCTGGCGATCATCGCCTACCACCAGCCGGTCACCCGTGCGGAGGTCGAGGAGATCCGCGGCACCAGCCTGTCGCAGCAGACGCTCGACGCGTTGTTGGAGGCGACCCTGATCGCGCCGAAGGGCCGCAAGGAGACCCCTGGCCGGCCGACGCTCTGGGGCACGACACCGCAGTTCCTCGCCCAGTTCGGCCTGAAGGACCTGCGTGAGCTGCCGCGCCGCGAGGACCTGCTGCTGGAGCCCCCGCAACCGGCGCTTCAGCCGCAGGCACCGGCGGCGGCTGCGTCAGAAGGCAGCCCATCCTGATCACTGGCCACTGATCACCGATCGCTGCTACCTAGCGCCATGTTCGATTTCGCCTGGTCCGAAATTGCCTTGATCGCAGCCGTCGCGCTGATCGCGATCGGGCCCAAGGACATGCCGGCGGCGATCCGCGGCATCA
>DATMND010000429.1:0-61998 GCA_035569235.1 Acetobacteraceae bacterium
ACCGGTGCGGCGACGATGTTCTGCAACGCGGTCATGTGCGGGAACAGGTTGTAGCTTTGGAACACGATGCCGATCTTCTCGCGCGAGGCTGCGATGTCGCGCTCCGACATGCGCTGGCGGCGGCCGGTAGTGCTTTCGAACCTGTAGCCGACCGGCTCGCCGTCCACGACCACGGTTCCCTGTTCGTAGTCCTCGAGCATGTTGATACAGCGCAGCAGCGTGGTCTTTCCCGAACCGCTGGGGCCGATCACCACGACAACTTCTCCGCTGCGAACCGAAAGCGAGACATCGCGCAACACTTCCAACGTGCCGAAGCGCTTGCTGACGCCGGCGATCTCCAGCATCGGACGCTGCTGCGCCCGTGCTGGTTCAATGTCCAACGAGGGCACGTCGCTCAAGGTATTTTCCATACAGTGCCAGTGTGTAGCAGATGCAGAAATAGACACAGGCGGCGCCGATGAAGATCTGGAATGGCGCCAGGGTCCGTTCGACGATCTCGCGGCTTGCCATCGTGAGCTCCCACAGCCCGACGATCGACACCAGCGAGGTCGCCTTCACCAGGCTGACGCAGAGGCTGACAAACGGTGGCGCCGCGAGCCGCAGCGCCTGTGGGAAGATCACGATCCGCATCATCAGTTGCCGCGTCATGCCGAGGCTGCGCGCGGCATCCCATTGGGCGCGCGGCAGGGACAGGATGCCGGCACGAAACACCTCACTCATGAACGCCGCGTAGTAGAACGCGAGCACCAGCACGACACCCCAGAACGGCGGCAAATCGATGCCGGTGAGCGGCAGCAGGTAGTAGACAAAGGTCAGCAGCACCAGCAGCGGTATGCCGCGGATTACGAACAGATACGCCACGACCGCGCCGCGTGCGAAGCGGTTGCCGAACACCTGCGCGAGTGCGATCACGATGCCGCAAAGCGTGGCGGGAAGCACCGCGACGCCGGCCATCAACACGGTCATGCCCGCGCCGCGGAGCAGGTACCAGTAGCCGTGCAGCAGGGGCGCGAATTCCTTCATTGCACGAATGCAAGCTTGCGCTCGAACAGCTTGCCCGCCAAATTGATGACCGACGTCAATGCGAGGTAGATGATCGCCACGCCGAGGAAGACGTCGTAGGTATTGGCGGATGATTCCACCCAGACCTGTGCTACCTTCATCATTTCCATTACGGCGATGGCTGCGACCTGCGACGTGTCCTTGGTGATGCTGATGGCCTGATTCGTCAGCGGTGGGATGATACGCGCGACGACCTGTGGCAAAATGACCGTGGTGTACAGGGTCCAGCGCCGCATGCCGAGCGCACGGCCGGCTTCGTGCTGGCGCGGACTCACCGCCTGCAATCCACCACGATAGATTTCGGCGACGTAGCCGCCGTTCTGAATACAAAGCGCGAGCAGGCCGGAGGCGAATCCTGACAGGCCCATGCCAATCATCGAGAGACCGAAATAGACGATGTACAACTGGACCAGCAGCGGCGTGTTGCGCACCACCTGGATATAGATGCCGGCGATCCAGCCGAGTGGGCCGCGCATACCGTATGCCAGCGCGACGACCAATCCCCATACCAGACAGATCGCCATGGTAAGGACCGCAAGTTCCACCGTGACCTCGGCGCCCTCGACAAGCGCCGGGATCAGGCGGGCGATGAAATGCGGATCGAACGGCACGTCAGTACTTGTTGAAATCGTAGAAGCGCTGCGGCGGAGGATCCTTGTGCAGCCACTTCTGATACCACGCGACATATTGGGTGTAGCGTGAGCCGGAGCGCAGCTCACCCACCCAGGTGTCGAGGAACAGCCACCACTTGAAATCGCCCGGCTTGAGGAAGATCGAGTCCTGCTGCACGTAGGCGAACGGCGTGCCGCTGACGTCGAGCCGCATCAGATCGGAATTCTCGTGCTCGTAGTAGTCGGCGATCGGTTTGTCGATGTTGAACGCGGTGGCGCGGCCGGTCTTCACCGCAAGGAAAAGGGCCGACGGGCTGTCCAGCAGCAGCTGTTTCACATTGGGCAGCACGATCTTCGCGCGCTCGATCGCTGGCGGAACATTCAGGATCGCATAGGTGAACTTGGAGTCATTGAGCTCCTGAATTGTCTTGATGCCGGCGTCCTTGCGTACGATCACGCTGTTGCCCGTGTCGATATAGGGGCGGGTGAAAGCAATGCGCGCCGCACGGTCGCCGGTGATCGTGGTGGAGCACAGACCCAGGTCGATCTTGCCCGATAGTGCAGCCGGAAAGCGCCCATCCGATTGCAACACCACGAACTCGACCTTCTTGGGATCGCCAAGCAGGTCCTTGGCAAGCTCGTGCGCCAGGTCGATCTCGAAGCCGACCAGATCGCCCTTCTCGTCGACATAGGCGAGTGGTGGCGACGTACTGTACGTGCCGACAATGAGTTTGTCGCGCTTCAGTACGACGTCGAGCTGAGACTCCTGAGCCAAAGCCGGCGTTACGCTTCCCAAGGCCAACAACAACAGGACCCGCGACAGCAGATGTTGGAACATTGTGAAATCTCCCCTGGCGGGCTCGCCGCTTGGCGTCCGCGGCGTCGCCCGACCAGGGTAGTCCAGCATTCCGGCTATCGCCTGTCCACGCGAAACAGCGGCGTGCCCGGTGAAAAATGCGGGGCTGAAAGGCAACCGGCGCTCTTCCTGGGCTCCGTCGTCGAAAATAGCGCCGTGTTGCCCGCATCGTCGGCGAAAGCGGTGGTGCGCCATGCCCTTCACGGTCGCACGCGATCCGCTCTAGCATCCCCTCGGCATTGGGGAAGTAGCATCCATGAGCACGACGACGCAGCCTGCCAGCAGTCCGTATCTGCCGGTCCGCGATGACTGGCTCGCGCGGCGCACCGAGGCGATCCTGGAGCCCGATCTGCCGATCGTCGATCCGCATCATCACCTGTGGGAGCGGCCAGACTGGCGCTACATGCTGGATGACCTGCTGGCCGATACGAACGCGGGGCACAACATCGTCGCCACCGTGTTCGTGCAATGCCGCTCGATGCATCGCGCGAGCGGGCCGGAGGAGATGAAGCCGGTCGGCGAGACCGAGTTTGTCAACGGCGTGGCGGCGATGAGCGCGTCGGGCGGTTATGGGCCGACCAAGGTCTGTGCGGGGATCGTCGGGCACGCCGATCTGCGGCCGGGCGCACGCGTGCAGGCGGTGCTGGAGGCGCATATACGCGCCGGCGGCGGGCGGTTCCGCGGCATCCGTCATATCACCGCGTGGGATGGCGATCCGACGCTGATGAATCCGGCCTATGCGCCGCCGCCCGGGCTGATGGCCGATGCGACGTTCCGCGAGGGTTTTTCACGGCTGGCGCCGCTGAACCTGTCGTTCGACGCGTGGCTGTATCATCCGCAGATCGACGAACTGACGGCGCTGGCGCAGGCGTTTCCCGACACGCGGATCGTGCTGAACCATGTCGGCGGGCCGCTCGGCATCGGTGTCTATGGCGGGAAGCGCGACGAGGTTTTTTCCCACTGGTCAGCATCGATCCGCGCGCTGGCGAAGTGCCCCAACGTGTTCGTCAAGTTGGGCGGCATGGCGATGCGGATCAACGGATTTGACTTTCACGAGAAGGCCGATCCGCCGTCGTCGGAGGCGCTGGCCGCGGCATGGAAGCCGTATGTTGAGACGTGCGTCGAGGCGTTCGGCGCCGCGCGCGGCATGTTCGAGAGCAACTTTCCGGTGGACAAGGGTTCGTACGCCTACGCGCCGTTCTGGAACGCCTGCAAGATCCTGGCGCGCGGGGCGAGTGCGGCGGAAAAGACCGACCTGTTCAGCGGCGCCGCGGCGCGGTTTTATCGGCTGGAGCTGTAGCTGCCGGCAGCGAGCGATGAATCGCGACGACGGGGCCGGCCGCAACCGGCCGGCCGGGCGGCGCTGCGGATCAGCCTGGCTTCGAGGGCCTCGGCACGGAGCAGGCCGCGGGTGATGCGCGCGAGGATTTCCGCGAAGTCGCCGGCCCCGAGCGGGTGCGGGTTGCCGCGGAGCGTGGTGGCGAGGTGTCTGCCGTAGTCGATGAGCTGGCGCACGAGGGCGAGGAGGCCGCTGAAGCGGTTGGGTTTGGGGGCGGTCTCGGCGGCTGACATGCGAGTGACATGAGCACAGGAGCGGAGTCCGCGTCAAGGAAATTATTCCTTCTGATTCACTGAGCCTGCAACGAAATACGGAGCGCCCTCTTTCTGCTAAAGTCACGATTCGCTGCTTGCTTGAACGCACTCCGGTTGGGAGGCCTTTCAAACCCGGAATCCAGGGAAGGGGCAGATGAAGGCGCATATCGTCGGTGGCGGGTTTGGCGGACTGGCGGCGGCTGCGTATCTCATCCGGAACGCGGGGGTGTCCGGCCAGGACATCACCATCTACGAAGCGGATCAGCAGATGGGTGGCGGGTTCTCGCTGGGCGGCAGCGCGGAGACCGGCTACAGCCTGCCCGGTTCCGTCTTTGACTCGGAATTCCGCTGTACATTCGACCCGCTTCAGGCGATCCCCTCTGCAAGCGATCCGAATATCTCCGTCAAGGACGAATTCTTCACCTTCAATGCGCGCCACCCATTCAATGACCGGGCGCACATCATCGATCGCAATGGCCACGTTGAGCATAGCCCGCATTTCGGCCTGAGCCTGCGCGACGGCCTCAACCTCGCGCGGCTTGCGCTGACGCCCGAATCGATGCTGGACGGGCGGCGCATCGAGGAGTTCTTCTCCCCGCGGTTCTTTACGACCGAATTCTGGTTGCTCTGGTCGACAATCATGGGGTCGCTGCCGCGGCACAGCGCGACGGAGTTTCGGCGCTACATGAACCGGGCCCTGGCCTTGTTCCCAGACCTGTCAGACATGAAGCACGTCTTGCGCACGCCCTTCAACCAGTACCAATCGTTCATCGAACCGATGGTCGCTTGGCTGCGCCCGCGCGGCGTGAACTTCCTGACCAGCGCCCTTGTCCGGGACATCGGATTTGCGCCGTCGCCAGGCCGCATAACCGTCAACCGGCTCGACTATGAGCGGGACGGTGCGTCGGCCTCGGTTGCGGTCGGGCCGGAGGATCTCGTGCTGGTCACTACCGGATCGCAGGCCGCCGATGTCTCGGTAGGATCGATGACCGAGGCGCCACCGCCGCGGCGCAGCGGACGGACCTGGGCGCTGTGGCAACGCCTGGCGCAGGGGCGCACGGGTTTCGGCAATCCCGACGTGTTCTTCGGCGAAGCCCGGGTGCCCGACTCGCGCTGGGTGACCTTCACGGTTACCACGACGGGAACTGAATTCCTCGACCAGCTGTCCGCGCTGACCGGCAGCGAGCCAGGAAGCGGTGGGCTCGTGACCTTGAAAGACTCGGGCTGGCTACTGTCGCTGACGATCTTCCTCCAGCCGGAAGTCATCGGCCAGCCGCCCGGTACGTACGTCTGGTGGGGCTACGGCTTGTATCCGGAACGCAACGGCGATTTTGTGCCGAAACGCATGGATGAATGCACAGGCGCGGAGATCCTGCAGGAGGTGCTGCGGCAACTGCGGTTCGACCGGCAGCTGAATACGATCATGCGGTCATCGATCTGCATCCCCTGCGACATGCCCTACGTGAACAACATCTGGCTGCCGCGCAGCCGTACCGACAGGCCCCCGGTGGTTCCGGAGGGGTCGACCAATCTCGGTCTGATCGGCCAGTACGTGGAGGTTCCGCGGGATATAGCCTTCACCATCGAGTACTCCGCCCGCACGGCGTGGGAGGCTGTTCACCTTCTGCTCAAGCGCGGCCCTGCGCCGCCGCCGGTTTTTCAGGGCCAGTACAATCCGAAGGCGCTGTTGGGCGCGCTGAAGGTGTTTATCTGTCAATGACGGCCTCGTGCCATTCCAGGAGGAGACCGCAATGAGGCTCGTTCGCCTTCTGACCTACGTGCTGGGGACCCTCGCTGGCCTCTACCTGCTTGCTGCCATTTTGTACGCCATTCCGATGATCAGCGGTCTGCTCGACAATACTTTGGACGTTAAATACAGCCGTCCTGATCCGTCGATTGTCGCGGACTATCGCAACGGCCTGACGCCCGGGCAGAAGGAAAAATTCTACCACCTCTCGCAAGGCTCGGAGATCGCGCCCTGGATCCTGCTGACCGCGGTCGACGTCGCCGACTCCGGTGCCACCAAGCCATTCGTCGAGAACCTTGAGCGCTACGGCCTTTTGCCCGACCCGGGACGCGACGATGGATTGCCTGTGGGCCTGGCAGTGTCATCCAACCCATTCACGTTCGGAATGGACTTCGCCGGGGTCACCTGCGCGGCCTGCCATGTCGGCGAGCTGCACCACGACGGCAAAGCCGTGCGGGTCGATGGTGCCCCCAACATGTTCAATTTGCAGCTTTTCTACTCGGACGCCGTCGACGCGCTGACGGTGGCGATAAGTGATCCAGGCAAGCGGTGGCGGGCGCTCAAGCGCCTGGGACGGCAAGATTACGGGCGCTACGGGGTCGCTGCGCCGTTCGTTCGCCCGGCGACGCTCGTCTATTACGGCGCGAACCTGCTGCTGCGCCGCGACAGGCTGGACGCGCGGCTCGAACTGCTCGCCGTCATTAACGTCGCCAAGGACCGGCGGGACCCCAAGCATCCGACATCCGGCTTCGGTCGCCTGGACGCATTCGACGGTACCCGCAACTTCATCTTCACGCGCCTACGCAAGGCAGACGCGGGCGGGAGTTTTCAGGTCAACGAGGCGAACATGGTCAAGCTCGACGCGGCGGTGAAGTTCCCGCCGCTCTGGTCGCGCAAAGCTCGGCCGCCGGAGCCAGTCGAGGCCTACCGCGAGCAACCCCAGCGTTTCCCGCCCGTATGGGGCTTCAAGGATTACGACTGGGTGGAATGGACCATCGACACCAACACCGTGTTGGAGCGCAATTTCACCGAGACCCTCGGCGCAGGGGCTACCGTCGTGCTCGATCCCAGGAGGACCGGTTCTGTCTTCGAAAGCTCCATCCCGGCGAGGGGGCTGCACGAACTCGAGTGGCTGGCCTACTACATCGATCCGCCGCGATGGCCCACGTCGATCTTCGGCGAGATCAAGCCCGATCTGGCGGCGGCGGGCGAACGCATATTCCAGGGCCAGTGTGCCGGGTGCCACGAGTACGGTGATGATCAACGGACACCGACCGGCCTCATCAAGCTGCACGGAATGCCGCTGGAGGAAGTTGGGACAGACCCCACGGCAGCGCTCAGGATCTCCTGCCCCGTCCCTGAGACTGGTGCGCTCGTAATCCCACCGACGTCGTACACCGTCGAGAACTCGCAACTCCTGAAGGATTGCGCCGGCGTGACGGCCGGCGCGCCTTTCACCGGCAACTCTTTTGCCAAAACCGTTCAAGTCGCGGTGGACAGCATCAAGCAGAAGGCCTTCGCGGCGGACGGAATCGGCCCGGCGCAGCAGCGGACGATGGAGGATCTCGACCAACATGGAGCCGTCGCGTGGCGCGACACGCTGCTCGATACTAAAGCGCCCTACGGTCCCTATGCTGCGAGGCCCCTGTACGGGATCTGGGCCGCGGCACCCTATCTGCACAACGAATCGGTCCCGACGCTGTACCACCTGCTGCTTCCCCCGGAGCAGCGGCCCAAGACGTTTGCACTCGGCAAGCGCGAGTATGACCCGGTGAAACTCGGCTTTGCCGTCGATACAGCTTGCGAACCGCAGGACTGTGTCGTCGACACCACGCGGACCGGCGACGGGAATGGTGGTCACCTCTACGGCACGGACCTGACCGAGGCCGATCGCATGGCGCTTCTGGAGTACCTCAAGACCTACTGACGCCGGAGACGGGCGCGTCAGGTGTCGGCCGCGACCAGCAATGTCTGGGGAGAGGTGCCGTCGGCTGGAGCTGTAGTCGCCGGCAGCGACGATGCGGAGCAGCGGGGCTGGCCGTGACCGGCCGCGTGCGCGACGCGGCGGCGGTTGAGCGCCGGGATCATGGCGGGCCGGTGGCGGACTCTGCCGGGAGTTGCAGCGGCACCGCCGGCCAGGCCGAGGCGGGATGCTCGAAGGCGCGGCTGAGGATGTCCTTCACCAGCCTGGCCACGCTGCCGCCATGGCGGTTGCTGACGACGCCAAGACGAAGGGACGACCCGACTTCGGCTTCTAGGAAACAAACACCGCAAGTCAGTCTGACGACGGATGCTTCCTCAAAATAGTGCATCGCCCCGTTCCGAAATCGCAAGCTGATTGCCAAAGCAAGATTCTGGTTAGGGCGCGGTGGCGTCCTGATGCAACGGGCACCACCGCAGCCGACACATCAAGACTCCGATTGAACCCGCTTCAGGTGGTCGGCTTGGACCTGCTGGCGGATCGCCATCACTTGCTCCCGCGAAAGATTCTTGGCTGGTTCGCCAGGACGGCTGGAAATCGCGCGGAAAAATTCCGCCTGCCCCGGCGAGGGGGCCAGCCACAGGATGAACAATTCCGTGTCAGGGTTTTCAAACCCATGCCAGACCCCCTTAGGGACAAAGATCGTCGCGCCCTTTTGGAGCGGCACCTGTGCATCGCTCAGCGTGACGATGCCACCGCCGTCCAACACATAAATCACCTCATCCCAGTAGTCATGCACATGGCGCGGAATACCAAACCCTGGCGGCACCAGTTGGGTGCCAAGAGATAGGTCATTCGAGCTTCTGGTCGGATCGACTTTGATAACAACCTCGCCGCTGGAATTAAACATGCGTTCGCCGTCTGTCGCCCCAAGAACGTAGCTCTGCATCATTCTCTCTCCCCTTTTCTGAACCTATCGTTAAAGGTTCATCACTTGCTTCCTGCGTTCCGACGCCATAACGTTGGCGCGATCCTTGGCGTGCCCTCCGTCGCAGGACGGCCCGTGCCAACTGGCGCGGCGTTCTGGCCCGCTTCAGTCCGCCGGTAGGTCAGGCGCTTTTCATTCATGCCGTAGTCCGCGATGCGAGCACGCTCCTGATCCTCGATCCCGAGCTTGCTGCGATTGTTCCAACGGAAAGTGAATACATCAAGATAACGCTGTATATGCTGTTCGCCGCAATGCTGGTAAATGCCGACCATGCCGCGCTTGAAGATACCAAACCCCCTCCATCCGCAGGACTTCCACTGAGCCGCAGTGTGGGCAGTATGGGCCATTCGGCCAGCGGGAACCTTCCAGCCACTTGCGGCCTTTGGCTTCGTCGTGGAACTCGGCAGCGGTAAGATCGACAGTCATGGGACTTTGATCCGCAGTTAAGAAATTATTCCCCGCTATTTTTATCCGGGGTCACCATCGCCAGAATTGGCTTCGCCACCTGGTTGTGCAACTACGGAAGACTCCAGTGGACCTTCTCCGAGACGACGCCTCGGATGACCTTATCATCGGCCGACGTGGGACGGGCAGTGACAGTCCACTCCCCGGTCCCCGAGATACCTGTGAACTTTCCAGTCCCAGACACGTAGGCGCCGGTTCCGGCATTTTGGGTCTTTACTTCATACGTCGACATGATCTGGTCGCCGTCCTTGTCCGTATACGTGCAGGTCCCTTCACCAGAGTATTTGCCAGCGGTGATCTCCGTGGTTCCCAGACAGCGTAGGCCCAGGTTGTTGAAAATGGGATTGCCGTTATCACTCCTGGCGATGCCGTTCTGCTCATAGATTGACCGGAAGCGATCACCAATTTTCATTCTGCTGATGTAGGTCAGTACCCAGGTATCAGTTAGCGTCTCGGTTCCCTCCTTCGGTATGTCTGCTGACTTGCCTGACATTGGCACGGCAAGCAGCAGGGCCGAGACGAATAGCCGCAGCCACATCGTTTCCTCCCACATTTGATTGACATCTGCCGGGTTTGGCCAGAACGACCAGCCATGCCTGGCGTCATCGACGCGGCCGACGTATTCGGCGATGGGGTGAACGCCGGCCGCCATTATCGCCGCCGAACGGCGCGCAATCTTTGGCTGTGTCACGGCACGGGTCGTCGGCATGGCTTGCCTGCCCCAGCTTAGACGCTGCCGAGCTTACCCAAATCCCGTGCGACTGAACAAGCAAAGTCCGGCCGGCCCAATAGGTTGTGAAGGCGCGCGTCCGGTTCCGCTGTCACCGGGCGAGTGGGCATCAACCTGAAGAACCAGAACCCAGGCAACGGATCAGAGCCGCCATCAGTCGGTTCGTGTCGCTGCTCGCGCCAACGGTAATCCGCAGATAATCGGCGATCCGAGGCTTGTCGAAATGCCGAACCAGCACACCCTGCTCCCGAAGCGCCGCAGCCAGTGCGGCGCCGGAACGGGCCGGGTGGCGCGCGAAGACAAAGTTTGCCGCCGACGGCAGCACCTCGAAGCCGAGCTGCGATAAATGGCCACGGTTAGAACGTGGCGCAACAGCGGCAAGTGACAGCAAAGACCGGATGGCCGTCGGGACGCAGGTTGGCGATGCTTCATCACGTCATCTGGCGTGCTCCGGACCATGAACAGCTCAATGCGATCATCCTACACGCGGGGCGCGATCTACGGTCTTGCCGCGGTGTGCATCTGGGCATCCTTCATCGTGGTCTCTCGTCTGGGCGTCCGAACGAGGCTGACACCATGGGACGTTGCCGCCATCCGCTTCACCGTCGCGGGCATTCTGCTACTGCCGTATCTGATGAGGCGAGGCATTGCGGTGGATCGCCTCGGATGGACCGGAGTGATCGCAATCGTCGCCGGATGCGGGGCACCGATGGTGCCGCTGGTGAACGCCGGTTTGCTGTTCGCACCTGCCTCCCACGGTGGTGCGTTGTTTCCCGGCGTGATGCCGCTGATGGTCGCGCTTCTGGCCGCGATGATCCTGAAAGAGCCGTTTCCTGCGAGGAAATGGGTCGGTCTTGCGACGATTGCGGTCGGTGCTTTCGGCATTGTCCTGGGACGCGGTGGCGCCGCAGGCACGGCACAGGCCATAGGGGACGCGATGTTTCTGCTCGCGGGCATCGCGTGGGCCGGCTACACCGTGGCGATGCGCCGCGCGCGCCTCGGCGGCCTCCATGCCGCGGCGATCGCGGCTTGTGGCTCGCTGGCGCTCTACCTTCCTGTCTATGCAGGCATCGCGGGGACCAGCGTCTTCAATGCGCCTTTGTTCGACATCGCATTGCAGGCGGTCGTGCAGGGTGTTCTGACCGCGATTGTCGCCCTGTTGCTCTATGGTCGTATGGTAAGCCTTCTGGGGGCGACGAGCGCAGCCGCTTTCGTTGCGCTGACGCCGGTGATGACCGGGCTGATGGGCATCCCGGTGCTCGGGGAATGGCCGACCCCGTCCGACTGGGTTGCGATCGCTCTGATTTCCGTTGGCGTCTACGTGGTGAGCGGCGGACCTTTGCCCCATCGCATCACGGCTGCTCCGTCGATTTCGTAGCGGCAACGGCAGCCCGGAGGGCAGACGGCAGCGGTCAATGCGATTACCCTGACCACCGCCCGCCGCGCCAGAATTGTCGCGGGGACAACGAGAGGGAAGGGGAACGTAATGCGCGGCCTGAGGATCGGCGACGTCATCATCACCAGCATCATCGAGCGGGACGGCCCGTGGCGGCGGCCGGCCGACATGTTTCCGGCGTACGATCCCGATGTCGGACAGCGCCATCTCGCCGCAATGGACCCCGAGGTTTACGACGCCGCGTCCGATCGCATGGTGATCACCTACCAGACCTTCGTGGTGCGCACGCCGCATCACACGATCCTGGTCGATACCTGCACCGGCGAGGACAAGGGCTACCCCGCGCCGATGGATTTCCCGAAGCAGCCCTGGCTCGACGGGCTCCGCGCCGAGGGGCTGGCGTTCGAGGCCATCGACTACGTGTTCTGCACGCATCTGCACATCGACCACTGCGGCTGGAACACGGTGCTGCGCGACGGTCGCTGGGTGCCGACCTTCCCGCGGGCAAAATACATCTTCCACAAGAAGGAATACGCCGCGTGGGAGGCAGCAACGAAGCGCGGCGATCAGCCGCCCGGCGATGTGTGGCGGTTCAACTGCGAGCCGGTCGTCGCGGCCGGCCAGGCGCTGCTGGTCGATGACGACTATACGCTCGACGATACGGTGTCGCTGACGCCGACGCCGGGGCATTCGCCGTGTCATTGCTGCGTGAACATCCGTTCGGGCGGGCAGCGCGCCTCGGTGACCGGCGACATGATGCACCATGCGCTGCAGTGCCGCGAGCCGGACTGGTCCACGATCTTCGACTGGGACGCGAAGGAGGCCGCGGCGTCGCGGCGGAAGTTCCTGGGCGAGGTGGCGGATAGCGGCACGCTGATCCTGCCGATCCATTTCCCGTCACCCACGGTGGGGCGGGTGACGGCGGACGGCGAACGTTTCCATTATAATTTCGTGCGATAGGGAGGCGGAAATGCGCGATTATCAGTACGACCACATCCATCTGCGCAGCCCCGATCCGGACGCGACCGGGCGCTTCTTCGAGACCATGTTTGGGGCCGAGGTGACGCGGAGCGTGTATCCGCCGGGAACGCTGTATCCCGGGCAGATGCGCGTGACGATGAAGGTGGGCGGCCAGAAAGTGCTGATCGCACCGACGCATCCGCATGACCCGACCGCAACGGCGCGGCGGTTTCCGTACTATGGCCTGGAGCATATCGGGCTGACGGTGGATGATGTGGACGCTGCGTGCGACGAACTCCGCGGCAAGGGGGCGGACGTCGCCATCGGTCCGCTGACCCGCGATCCCGGCACACGGCTTGCGTTCATCCGCGGCCCGGAAGGCATCATGGTCGAACTGGTGCAGCGGCGATAGGATGCCTTGCGACGGGCGAGAGGAAGCCATGCTGACCAAGGCACAGATAGCGGAATACCACGAGATCGGCGCCATCGTCGTTCCCGACATCCTGAGCGCCGACGAGGTGCTGCGCCTGCGTCGCGTCACCGACGAATTCGTCGAACGCGCGCGCGACGTGACGGCGCATGACGCGATCTACGACCTTGAGGACAGCCACACGCGGGAGAACCCGCGCGTCCGGCGGATCAAGACGGCGCATTTGCACCATCCGGAATATGCCCGGCTGGTGCGCCATCCGAAGATCGTCGCCGTGCTGCAGGCGCTGTGGGGTCCGGACATCCGCTTCGACACCGCGAAGCTGAACTTGAAGTCCGCGGGCTTCGGGGCGCCGGTGGAGTGGCACCAGGACTGGGCGTTCTACCCGCACACCAACGACGATCTGGCGGCGGTCGGCGTGATGTTCGACGACATGGAACCGGCGAACGGCCCACTGATGATCATTCCGGGCAGCCATCGCGGCCCGATCCATGACCACCACACCGATGGCGTGTTCTGCGGCGCGATGCATCCGGCGAGCCGCGACGTGGACTACGGCAAGGCGATCCCGCTCACCGGCAAGGCGGGTTCGATCACCGTGCATCACGTGCGCGCCGTGCACGGGTCGGCACCGAACGTGTCCGACAACGACCGCCGGCTGCTGCTGTTCCAGTTCCGCACCGCCGATGCCTGGCCGCTGCTTGGTTTCCCCGCTGGCATCGAGAAGTTCAAGGACCTGATGGTCTGTGGCGTTCATCGTGAGCCGCGACTGGAACGTCTGCCGGTGCGGCTGCCGTTGCCGCCGGCGAAACTGCAAGGTTCGCTCTACGAAAACCAGAAGGGCATGAAGAGCCGCTACTTCGCGCTGCCGGTCGCGGCGCGCGAAGCGGAGGCGGTGAAATGAACAATCTTCGCGGTTCGTAGCATGGCCGATCCAACCGCCGAGGTCATCGATCTCACCCGCGAACTCGTCTCGCTGGACAGCCGTAGTTTCGTTTCCAACCTGCCGGTGGCGGATCGCGTGGAGGCCGCGCTGCACGGCTTCGACATCGAGCGCCTCGACTACTCCGACGATGCCGGGGTGGCGAAGCGGGCGCTGGTGGCGCACCGCGGCGGCGCCGGCGGCATCGCGCTGTCCGGCCATATGGACACGGTGCCCGACACCGGCTGGCAGGATGACCCGTGGTCCGCGCGCATCGATGCAGACGGCGTGCTGCACGGCCTCGGTTCCACCGACATGAAGGGGCCGGTGGCCGCTGCCATCGTCGCGGCACGCGCACTGCCCGCGGCGGTGCCGATCACTCTGCTGATCACCACGGATGAGGAAACCACCAAGCAGGGCGCGCGACTGATCGCGCAGACATCCAAGCTGGTGCGCGACGTGAAACCGCACGGCATCGTGGTGGTCGAGCCGACCGGCATGGTGCCGGTGCGTGGCCATCGCAGCCACATCGCCTTCACCTGCGTGGCGACGGGCGTGCAGGCGCACAGCAGCACCGGGCGCGGGCGCAACGCCAACTGGGAGCTGATCCCGTTCCTGGTGGAGATGAAGTCGGTGTTCGAACGGCTGCGCACCGACACGAGCCTGCAGGACGCCGATTACGCTCCGCCGTTCAGCGACTTCAACGTGGTGATCGACAACCACGGCGCCGCGGTGAACGTGACGGTGCCGAAGGCCACCGCGCGGATCAAGTTCCGCTACTCGGCCAAGGTCGATCCATCGCCGGTGCTGGCGGCGGTGCATGACGCGGCCAGACGCTTCGGCATCGACGTCACCGACGCGCGCGAGGGATTTCCACCGGAATTGCCGGCCGATCATGCGCTGGTGCGTCTGTGTGCCGACCTGACCGGCAGCCCGCCGACAACCGCGCCATACGGCACCGATGCGTCGGAACTTCAGGCGATCGCGCCGTGCGTGGTGCTCGGGCCCGGCGATATCGGCGAGGCCCACACGCCGACCGAGAAGGTGCGGGTGGCCGACCTCGCCGCGGCGGTGCCGGTGTTCATCGCATTGGCGGAGCGTTCAACGCCGCGCTGATTCCACGCTGTCCGGCGACATGATGCGATAGTCTGCCGATGCTTCGCCACGATCGGCGGCAGCCAGATCGCGCACGATCCGGTCGGCGATGCCGACACGGTAGTGCAGCGCATCCCAGTACTTGTCGTCATCATCGGTGATCGGGCTCGGCAGCATGAAATCGACGACGAGCATGTTCGGGACCGATGCGGCCAGCCGGGCGACCCGGCGCTTGCATTCGTTCCACACCGTGGCGCCGGGCGAGCCCGCCGACGGCATGCGCACGTGGTTGAACGGCGTGAAGAAGACGATCTTGCGCGTGCTGTCGGGGAGTGCCGCGAGATCATGGCCCAACTGCTCGACCGCCGGGTAACGCCACGTCGTCGGCGCGCCGCTACGCTCGCCGGGCGGCGCCTCGATGCCGGACTCGCGCAGGTGTATCGCGGCACGCGCCGCGTCGTATTCGCTGTCGGGCGGGACGAAGCTCGTGTAGCCGTCGCGGCCATACGTTCGCCGCTTGATGCCGGCGAGAATGCCGAACTGCTGGCCGGCCTCCTGCACCGCGTAGAGGTTGAACATCTCGGCATAGCCGCGCCATGGGTTATCGCCGTACATCCATTGCGGAAATTGCCGAAAGGTCAGTTTCTCATATGCGTCGCCGGTGACGCAGCGGCGGACGTCGTTGCCGACGATGACGATGCGCGGGGCGGGATGTGCGCGCGCGAACACCGCCAGTATCTGCGACTGCTCGTAGATCGTGGCGTCGTTCATCGCGAGATTGACGAAGCGCGCAGCGAACGCGGCGTTCAGCGCCGCGGGGCGGAGCAGGCGGCTGGTGGACGTGCCGATGACCGCGCTGTCGAATCGGTGCTCCCGCGCCAGCGCCGGAAACGAGAAGCGCGCGTTGGTGGCGACGGGTGCGCGATCGGCGGGCGGCGACAGCGGCAGCGTGTCGAACGGGTCCACCAGGACGACGAAGGCGTAGATCGCGCCGGCCGCCAGCACCGCCGTGCCGACCGCGATGCGGAGGAAGCGGCGCCAAAGGGGCGCGGCGTCAGAACTGGAAGTAGATGAAGACATTCGGCAGACGGCCACCGACCAGCAGCAGAAGATAGGCCAGCGCGAGCCCCGCCGGCATCGCCAGCCACGGCTTCGGCTGGAGTTTTGCCAGTGCGGCCTCCTGGCTGGTGGGACCCAGCAATGCCACTGCCGCGCCGCCAATCAGTGCGGCGACGAACTCTCGATCGAGCGACAAGCGGCCCAGACCGTGCACCCCGACCATCGACCCCAGGATGTCGCCCGCGGTGGCGAAATCGGCTGAACGGAACAGCACCCAGCACGCCATGACAAACAGCAGGGTCAGCGCCCACGCCGCGGCGCGCGGCAGGCGAAGGCCCCAGCCCTCCCAGACGTGGTTCACCGCCAATGCCAGGCCATGCAGGCCGCCCCAGGCGACGAAGGTCCAGTTCGCGCCGTGCCACAGTCCTCCCAGCAGCATGGTCGCGATGACGTTGACCGCCTGGCGCACCGCGCCGCATCGGTTGCCGCCGAGCGGGATGTAGAGATAGTCGCGCAGGAAGCGTGACAGCGTCATATGCCAGCGCCGCCAGAAGTCGCGGATCGACACCGCACGGTATGGCGCGTTGAAGTTCATCGGCAGCCGCAGGCCGAACATCAGTGCAAGGCCGATGGCCATGTCGGAGTAGCCGGAGAAGTCGAAATAGATCTGCAGCGTGTATGCGCCCGTGGCGACCCAGGCTTCCGCCGCCGAGAGCGAAGCGCCCGCCGCCTTGCCGAACAGCGGATCGGCGACCATCGCCAGCGTGTCCGCCAACGCGACCTTCTTCGCGACCCCGATCACGAACAGCACGAAGCCCCGCGACAGGTTCTCCCACATTTCCGGGCGGCGCGGATCGAGGGCGAACTGGTGGATGATCTCGTTGTGCCGCACCAGCGGTCCGGCGATGAGCTGCGGGAAGAAGGTGACGAACATGCAGAAGTCGAGGAAGCCGTAGATGTGCCGGTCGCCGCGACGCAGATCGATCAGGTAGGAAATCTTCTGGAATACGAAAAAGCTGATGCCGAGCGGCAGGATGAGCTGCCACGGTTGAAAACTGTCGCCGAGCAGACCGTAGGCGGTGCCGCGGAAGAAGTCGGCATATTTGAACAGACCCAGCACCGCGAGATTGAGCACTACGCCCAGGACGGGAATCCACCTGGCGCGCCGCATCCCGAACCATTGCGCGATCAGCCAGTTGGCGACGGTGAGACCGGCGAGCAGCGGCACGAAGCGAATGTCCCACCAGCCGTAGAACGCCAGCGACGCGAGCACGGCCACCGCCTGCCGTGCCGAGCGGTGCGCAGCCACCGCGTAGTAGAGGCCCAGCACGATCGGCAGGAAGCCGGTGATGAAGACCTGCGAGTTGAACAGCATGGGAGGGGGGGAGTCAGTGCGTGTTCAGATGCCCCCTCCCCAACCCTCCCCCACTTCGCAGGGGAGGGAGAAAATTACCCTGGGGAGGGGGCGCACGGCGACGTCCGTTATTCCAGCGTTTCCAGCAGTCCAGCCATCAGGGCGGCCCGCGGCGCGAGGTGCTGCCACAGGATGTGTTCGTGGCTGGCGTGTGCACCGGAGCCGGGACAGCCGAGGCCATCGAGTGTTGGCACGCCCATTGCCGCGGTGAAATTACCGTCCGAGCCGCCGCCGCGGCGCTGTCTCGGCAGCGCGACCCCTACTCCCTCGGCGATCCCTCGCGCCTTGTCATACAGCGCGAGAATACCGGCGTCCTCGGCAAACGGCGGGCGGTTCATCCCACCTTCGACAACCACGCGGCATCCCGGCGTCAGCGCCGTGGTCTCCAGCAGGGCGCGTTCCATATGCGCCCCGTCCTCGGCCGAATTCACCCGAAGGTCGATCTCGCACCCGGCGTCCGGCGAGATCACGTTCGGCCGCGAACCGCCCCACACCGGTGCGGCGTTCAGCGTTATGCCCCGATCGAGGTCAACCATGCCGTGAATCCGCACGATCTGCCGCGCCAGCTCGACCACCGCCGATGCGCCCTCCTCAAACGCGCCGCCGGAGTGCGCGCCACGCCCTTCCACGCGCATGACAAACCGCCCGACGCCCTTGCGCGCGGTGACGCAGGCGCCGCCGTGGCCGGCTGGCTCGGGGATCAGGACGCAGGCGGCGTGACCTGCCTCCCGTTCGATCCATTCGCGCGAGGTCGGGCTGCCGACTTCCTCGTCCGGCGTCAGCAGCAGCACGATCGGCCGTTTTGTCCGCACTTTCTGGTGCAGGATCGAGCGCACCGCATGAAAGGCAAGAAAGCTGCCCGCCTTCATGTCGTAGATGCCTGGGCCGTGCGCCTTCTCGCCGGTCACCTGATACGGCATCGCATCCAGCGTGCCGTGCGACCAGACCGTGTCGAGATGACCCGCCACGAACACCGGTTTGCCCACGCCTGACGTTCGCGCGATCAGGTTGTCGCCGAACCCGTCGCGGCCAGGGATGCGGGTGAGCGAGGCGCCAGCGCGGTGGAGCTCTGCCTCGGCAATATCCATCAGGCGATTGACGGCGGCGGGGTCCGTCGTGGGGGTCTCGAGCGCCACCCACTTGGCGAGTTCGGCGAGCAGGTCTTCGGAGCTGCCCACATCGGTCTGCGGCATTGGCTGGTCCCGTGCGGTTAGGGATGCCGGCTATGTGCACCCGATCAGCGGGGTTGTCCACGGAGCGACCAGCCGGGGGGCCGCGCCGATATCAGTCGACGTCGAGGTCTTGGATGCCGCCATCACCAGCCGCGCCTTGTGTCCGGTGGCGCTGATGCCGGGCCATGCTCCATTGATCGCCCCGCGGTTGATTTACCCGCCGCCTTCGCCCAGAAAGCCCGCGCACAACCGTGGGACCCCCACCATGTCAACCGGCCATTTCTTCGAGGACCTCCAGATCGGCCAGACGGCCAGCCTGGGCAAGACCATCACCGAGGCCGACATCCTTCTCTATGCCGCGGTCAGCACCGACACCAATCCTGTGCACATCGACGCCGATGCGGCGAAACAGTCTGTGTTCGGCGAGCGCATCGCGCATGGCATGCTGTCCGCCGGCCTGATCAGCGCTGTGCTGGGAACGCGGCTGCCCGGACACGGGACGCTCTACATGCGGCAGTCGCTGCGGTTTGCCGCGCCGGTGAAGATCGGCGACACGGTGAAGGCGACCGCCACCATCACGGCGCTGAATGCCGAGAAGAAGCGGGCCACGCTGAGCACGGTCTGCACCGTCGGCGACGAGGTCGTGATCGACGGCGAGGCCTACGTTCAGGTGCCGTCGCGGTCGTGATCCGGGCCTTCCATGACTGGCGGGAACTTCCCGCCGATGCGAGGGGCGCCACCGTGGCGCTGGGCAACTTCGACGGCATGCACCGGGGTCATGCGCAGGTGATCCGTGCGGCGCATGCCGCGCGCCCGAAGGTGCCGCTTGCCGCGCTGACCTTCGAGCCGCATCCGCGCGAGCATTTCCGGCCCGATGATCCGCCGTTCCGTCTGACGCTCTCGGCCGAGCGGGCCGAGGCGCTCGCGACGCTGGGGGTGACCCTCGTCTATGAGCTGCCGTTCAACCATGCGTTCAGCCTGATGTCGGCGGAGGAATTCGTGGCCGAGGTGCTGCACGAAGGCCTGGGCGCCAGGCATCTGGTGTGCGGCCCGGACTTTGCGTTCGGCCATCGGCGCGGCGGCGACACGACCTTCCTCGCGCGGCGTGCGGAGGAACTGGGCATGGGGCTCACGCTGGTGCCGCTGCTGGCCGACGGCGGCGGCCCGATCTCCGCCACGCGCATCCGGCGTGCGCTGCAGGATGGCTATCCGGAGCGGGCGACCGCCGATCTGGGACGGCCATGGACGATCCGCGGCGAGGTGGTTCATGGCGATGCGCGCGGGCGGACGATCGGTTTTCCTACCGCCAATATCGCGCTGGGGCGGCATCTGGAGCCGGCTCGGGGGGTTTATGCGGTGACGGCGCGCCTGCCGGACGGCAAATGGTATCGCGGGGTGGCCAATATCGGTCGCCGGCCGACGGTGAACGAAGGGCCTGTGAGCCGTCTCGAGGTCAACATCTTCGATTTCGATGCCGACATCTATGGCGTGGAGCTGACGGTGGCCCTGCATGCGTATATTCGCGAGGAACGGAAATTCTCAGGCCTCGACGCGCTGAAGGCGCAGATCGCGAAGGACGCGGCGGAGGCCCGGAGGCTGCTGGCGGCGGCCTACCCAGGCTGATCGGCTCCCCGGGCTCGCTCATCGCCGATACGCCTCTCGCTTGCACTACCTCTAGTCACCGCACCTGCAGATCAGTCAGGTAGAAAGTCCGGCGAGATGACTTGCTCAAATGTCCAGGGGCAATCAGCCGGCAGGTCCAAACCTGTATCACCCTCAGCCTTCGGCTGAGCCCGCTGGTAGGCTGGCGCCAAGCTGTTCTCTGCGAATGAGCGCAACGACGGCCAGTCCTCCAATATGATGGCCAATTGCTCGCGCTGCTCGATAATGGTGCCGCGCCAGCCGCTCAACCTGATCTCCGGTCGCCAGACCCATTTCAACAGGTGCCGGCAAAGTACCTCCAAGCGGTTGAGCACCTCCCGCCGCTCGCTTTTACTCAACTCATGGCCCGTCAGGCAGAAAGTCTTGCGACATAAGTTGTTCAAATGACCATGGGCAGACGTCATATATGCCGAGCGCACCAGTTTCCTGCTCCGCATCCTGGCGGCCGTTGGTAAAGGCCGATGGCAGGACGTTCTCTGCGAATGGTCGCAGCGACGGGCTATCCTCAAACAATTGCAGCAACGCCTGACGCTCGGCGTAGATCGAGTCTCGCCAGCGCGGGGATCGGTCCTCCGGCTGGTAGCGCCATCTCAGGAGATGGTGGCAGATGCGTCTCAGCAGTGACCGGACTTCGCGCTTCTCGCGCGCGCCCGCGCTCTCGATCTCCTCTGCCAGGTTGAGCCAGTCAGGTTCTTCGTTCACCTGCTCGCCAGCCGCCATGCGGCGCAGAAGCTCTGTCTGCCGCTCGGTCCACCGCATGAAGTCAGTGTCGTAGAGGTCGCTCATGCTGGCCCATCCCGTCCATGCGTTGAGGCTCCCGGTTCATCCCCCCGGAATGATGGGGATCGTGTTGTCGGCGTCGGCATATTGGCTGGCGACGTTCGCCAAAGCGAGGCCTTCCGCAGCACCGCGGCGTTCATCTTGACGCTGAACGTCCTCCGCAACTGCGCGAACGGTGGTCGCGGCGGTGCTCGGCCGCAGGCGATCGCTCGCGATCATGATCCCGGCCCGCTGCACCGTATGGGTGTAGGCGCCGTATGCGGCGACCATCCGGCCGATATCCTCCTGGGAGGTGGCCTGTATCCCCGCTTCGTTGGAATGGGCCAGCAGCATGTACTGCATGGTGGGTCTTCACGCTGGTTGATGTCTGTCACGGTATCCGTTGCGCTGTAGTGTCGTACAGGCGAGCGTTAACGGAGTGGTTGCCATGCCGGCACCCGATCCGCGAGGGTCACTTCCAGCTTGACCCTACCCAACGGGTCTCCACATAGTCCGGGCCATGGTATCCGTGTATAGGCAGGCGCGAATTACCCGCCCGGCGGCTCGCTGAGCCCCGGGAGACCTGACGCGCCCATCCAATCGCGACCCGCGTGCCGCATCGGACAACCCTGGACCGCCCCATGAACGACGCCCCATCCGACCCGCAACGCGACTATCGCGACACGGTGTTCCTGCCGCAGACCGGCTTCCCCATGCGCGGCGATCTGCCGAAGAAGGAACCGCAGATCCTCGCCCGCTGGGAGAAGATGGACCTGCGGTCCCGCCTCCGCGCCGCCTCGCGTGACCGGCCGAAATTCATCCTGCACGACGGGCCGCCCTATGCAAACGGCAACATCCATATCGGCACCGCGCTGAACAAGATCCACAAGGACGTCATCAACCGCACGCGCCAGATGGCGGGCTACGACGCTGACTACATCCCCGGCTGGGACTGCCACGGCCTGCCGATCGAGTGGAAGATCGAGGAGCAGTACCGCGAGGCGAAGAAGGACAAGGACGCGGTGCCAGTGCTGGCTTTCCGGGCCGAATGCCGCGCCTATGCGCAGCACTGGATGGAGGTTCAGGCGGCCGAATTCCGCCGCCTCGGCGTGGAGGGCGCGTGGCGCGAGCGCTACGCGACGATGGACCACGGCTCGGAAGCGGCGATCGCCAACGAGATCTGCAACTTCCTTCTGAACGGCGCGCTATATCGGGGCCTGCGTCCGGTGATGTGGTCGCCGGTGGAAAAGACCGCGCTCGCCGAGGCCGAGATCGAGTACCACGACCATACCTCGACCACGATCTGGGTGCGCTTCCCGGTTTTGTCGGCGCAGGCGCAGGACCTGGTCGGCGCCTCGGTGGTGATCTGGACCACCACGCCCTGGACGATGCCCGGCAACCGCGCCATCGCCGCCGGAGCGGACTTCGACTACGCGCTGGTGCATGTGGACGGGGTCGAGGCTGGTTCGCTTGCCCGTGTCGGCGAGAAGCTGCTGGTGGCGCTCGATCTGTTGCCGCAATTCTGCAAGGACGTCGGTATCGCGACGCATCACGTCGATCGCGTGCTGAAGGGCAGTGAGCTTGCCGGCTCGGTGACCGCGCATCCGCTGCGCGGCCGCGGCTACGACCACGACGTGCCCGTTCTGATCAGCGATCACGTGACGACCGAGGCTGGCACCGGGTTCGTGCATATCGCGCCCGGTCACGGCGAGGAGGACTTCGACCTCGGCGTCAGGTTCAACCTGGAAATTCCGGAAACGGTCGGGGGCGACGGCACGTTCAATCCCTGGGTGCCGCTGTTCGCCGGTGTGCATGTTTACAAGGCCGCCGATCCGATCTGCGCCGCGCTCGGCAAGGCCGGCGGACTGTTGGCACGCGGCAAGCTGGTGCATTCCTATCCACACTCGTGGCGCTCGAAGGCGCCGCTGATTTTCCGCGCCACGACGAATTGGTTCATTCGCCTCGATGGGCCGGGAGGCATTCGCGAAAAGGCTCTGGATGAGATCGCGAAGACGCATTTCGTGCCGGAGCAGGGGCGTAACCGTCTCGCCTCGATGGTTGCGTCGCGGCCGTCCTGGTGCATTAGCCGCCAGCGCGCCTGGGGCGTGCCGATCACGGTGTTCGTGGACAAACGCACCGGCGAGCCGCTGCGCGATCAGGCGGTGGTTGACCGGATCGTCGAGACGTTCAAGGCGGAGGGTGCGGACAGTTGGTACTCGTCGCCGCCTTCGCGGTTCCTCGGCAATGACCACAATCCAGACGACTACGAGCAGGTCATGGACATCGTCGATGTGTGGTTCGAGGCGGGCTCGACCCATGCCTTCGTGCTGGAGGATCGCGGCCTGCCCTGGCCGGCGGATCTGTATCTGGAGGGCTCGGACCAGCATCGCGGCTGGTTCCAGTCGTCATTGCTCGAAGCCGTCGGGACGCGCGGTGCGGCGCCGTTCAAGGCGGTGCTGACGGACGGCTTCGTCATGGACGAGCAGGGGCGCAAGATGTCGAAGTCCCTCGGCAACACGACGGCGCCGCAGGAGGTCAACGACAAGTTTGGCGCCGATATTCTCCGCCTTTGGGTAATGATGTCGGACACCACCGAGGATCTGCGCATCGGCCCGGAGATCCTGAAGCAACAGGCGGAATTGTACCGCCGGCTGCGCAACACGCTGCGCTGGTTGCTGGGCAGTCTTGCCGGTTTCACCGAGGCGGAACGCGTGCCGTACGACGACATGCCCGAGCTGGAGAAATGGGTGCTGCATCGGCTGACTGAGCTGGATGCCCGCATCCGCGCCTCAGCGCAGAGCTACGACTGGATCGGCGTGTATCCCGAGCTGCACAATTTCTGCGCCACCGATCTGTCGGCGTTCTATTTTGATGTGCGGAAGGACGCGATCTATTGCGACCGGCCGGACAGTCTGCGGCGTCGGGCGGCGCGGACCGTGCTGGATCATCTGCATCGCTGCCTGACCGCATGGCTTGCTCCGGTGCTGTGCTTCACGGCGGAGGAGGCGTGGTGTGCGCGGTTCGGCGATAGCGACAGTGTACATCTGCAACTTTTCCCGGATATGCGGGCTGAATGGCGGGACGAAGCGTTGGCGAAAAAGTGGGAGTTGATTCGTGCCGTCCGTCGGCGGATCACGAGCGCAATCGAGAATGAACGCGCCGAAGGTAAGATCAAGTCATCACTTGAAGCCGCTGCCGCTGTGCCGCTGATGTCGGGAGAAGAAGAACTGCTCAGCGAGGACCAATGGGAGGAAGTGGCGATTGTTTCCTCGGTCGAACTGGACCCGCCGATTGGGCGTCCATTTGTGCAGATTACTCGCGCACCTGGCACCAAATGCGTGCGTTGCTGGCGCGTACTGACCGAGGTCGGCCAGCAACCCGACCATCCGACGCTGTGTGCGCGGTGTGCCGATGCGGTGGAGTCGGGGCTCGTGTGTCGGGCTGCGTAATGCGGCCCCGCTCGTCATGGCCGGGCTTGACCCGGCCACCCACGCCTTTTCTTGAGCGCTACAGCAAAGACGTGGATGGCCGGGCCAAGCCCGGCCATGACGATAAACGTACGATCTATGCCGGCGAAACGGCTCATCCACCGGCAGGGGCATATTCTGATGCCTTTGATGTTACGGCCAGCCTTGCCGGAAAATGCCGGTGACACGCAACCGCCTGACCCTGCTCGGCGTCCTCGCGGCGGCCGTGGTCCTGGTAGCGGACCAAGCCAGCAAATGGTGGGTCCTCGAAGTGATCCACCTGCCCGAGGTCGGGCAAATTGTGCTGTTGCCGGTGCTGAACCTGACCATGGTGTGGAACCGCGGCGTCACCTTCGGTCTGCTCAACGGGTTCGGTCAGTGGAGTTCGCTGGCGCTGGCCGGCGTCGCGCTCGCGGTGGTTGTTGCCCTCGGCGTCTGGCTGCGCCGGGCCGAATCGACCATGGTGGCCGTGGCGCTTGGCGCCATCTCCGGCGGTGCGGTGTCCAACGTGATCGACCGGCTGCGTTTCGGCGCGGTGGTGGACTTCATCCACGCCCATGCGGGCGGCTGGTCCTGGTATGTGTTCAACCTGGCGGATGCGGCCATCGTGTGCGGCGTGGCAGCGCTGGTGCTGGAAAGCCTGTTGCCGCGCACGCGGAAATCGCGCTCGCCGGAGGACGCTTCGGCTGGATGACGATCTTGCGACACGCCCCCTTCAGCGGTTAAGAAAGTGGCGCGATGCTGACATCGAACAGATATCCAGGACGAATCGGTCTGTTTGCCATTTGCGCGCTCACGCTCGGCGGCTGCAACACGGACAAGCTTGGCCGCACGTTCGGCTTCGTGCGCGATGCACCGGACGAATTCACCGTGACGACGCGGGCTCCGCTGGCCATGCCGCCGTCGTACGCGCTGCCGCCGCCCACCCCCGGCGTTCCGCGACCGCAGGAGCAGTCCGAGCGCGAGAAGGCCGAGCAGGCGCTCGTGCCGCAGACGGCTCTCGGCTCCGCCCCCGCAGACCCCAGCCCAGGTCAGCAGGCGCTGGTACAGGCCGCCGGGCCACCCGCGTCGCCTGGCATACGGGCCACGGTCGATCAGGATGCCCTACTGGCCAAGCCGTCTGAAGGTTTCGTGGACAAGCTGATGTTCTGGCGCAAGACTCCACCGCCCGGGATCGTGGTCGATCCGCAGAAGGAAGGCCAACGCCTGCGCGAGAACGCGGCCCTCGGCCAGAGCCAGGAAACCGGCGACACACCGATCATCCAGCCAAAGCAGCAAGGGTGGCTGGAGGGAATATTCTAGCGACCGAAGCAGGCGTGGACGCTCCTCACTACGTCCAGGCGGGCGACGCGCCAGTGTTTGTTGGCACAGGCAGCACCGACCTGATCTGTCGGTGCGGGCAGTCGATCCTCATCAAGGGCTATCTGCCTGCAAATTTCCTGGCGATCCGCATCAAGTGTTTCCGCTGCGGCGCGATCACCGGCACGCCCGGGTTGCCAGATGGCGAGATCCTGCCGCATGCAGCCGTAGCCATCGAACGGAACGCCGCGCCAGCGGTTGTCCCTGCCAGTGTCGAGCGTGGCGCGTTGCTGGCCTGCCAGGACGAGTTTTCCCGTTTTGCGCTGACCCGGCCGCATGACGCGCCCACTGAGGCGATGCTGCTGTCGCGCTCGGTGGTGGAATCGACCGCGCGGGAATACGACCGGCTGACCGATGGCCGCCTTGTTGCGCATACGAACGCCTCGCCGCCGGCGATGGGATCGGCGCAGGGCGAGTATCCGTTCGCCTGGGCGCTATCGCGGTTGCGCCAGCAGATCGACCAGCCCGGCTGGAGCTGGCTCGGGCACGACGACGATGCGATGGCAGCAATGTATGTCGCCGCGTTACAGGACCTTCTGAACTGCTGGGGGCAGCACCCGCTGCTGGCGCGGCTCGCGTCGGCGTTGGGGGAACGGGGACGGTTCCTGCGTACCATGACGGCCTTCGCGACGGCGAAGCTATTGTTCGACGCCGGCAATCGTGTGGGGTTCCTGCCCCCGACGCCTGGCAACGCCGATGTGCAACTTCACTTCAGCACGGCCGCCGGCGAGCCGCTTTCGCTGGCGATGTTCGCGCCGGAGGCATTGCAATGGAAGGAACGCGATGGCCGCAGCCCGCAGGCCATCCGCTCCGCCGTCGTCGATGCCCTGGCCTCGGCGCGGGGACGGGTGAACAGTCGTAATCCAGGGGTCGTGGTGCTGTCCGTGTCCATCCTGTATCCGGACTTCGACCAGGCGCTGGTGGACGGAATTAATGTGGCCTTTCGCGCTGTCGGACGAAAGCATCACGGCGTGGCGGCGGTCAGTGCCATCATGCCGAAGGTGATGCCGGCGGGACAACCCGATCGGGTCGGGTTCGGTTATGCCTTCTACCCGATCCGAAATCCGCATTTTGTCGGCGAGAGTCCGATCAGGCTCGGGTCGCAGCAGGATTTCAGCGCGGAGCGCGGCAGGGCGTAGGCCGTTTCAGGCCCGCCGGCGCAGGAACCTGCCGAATGCCGCGAGGCTCACATCGGACACATGGTGCTCGATGCCCTCGGCGTCCTGTTCGGCCGTCTCGGCTGGAACGCCGACGGCCACCAGCAAATCCACCACGAGTCTGTGACGGTTCCGCACGCGCTCCGCGAGCCGCTCGCCTAACTCGGTGAGAAACACACCGCGATAGGGCTTGGCCACCGCCAGTCCTTCGCGCTTCAGCCGGCCGATCGTCTTGATCGCGGTCGCATGCGAAACGCCGAGGCGACGCGCCATGTCGGTTGGGCGTGCCTCGCCTCCGTTGGCCAGCAGATCGGAGATCAGTTCGACATAATCTTCGGACAAGGCCCCGGATTGCGCTGTCCGCGCCTTGCCAAACCGCTGCGCCTGGGTGGGTTCGGCGGGCAGGTCGGCACGGTGCGCACTCGGCGCCGATGTTGCCACTGCGACTCCTGTTACGCCGTCAGTTGGAGCCGAGGAAGGATACCGGTATGCCGGCCGTCTGCAAGAGCAGAGCGATGTTCAGCGCCAGCACCACCGCGGCAGCTACCACCGCGGCGACCTGGGTCACGCGCCGGCTGACGAACGAACCCATCACGTCACGCCGGCCGGTCAGCACCAGCAGGGCGATCATCGGCACCGGCAGCACGAGGCTCAGCACGACCTGGCTCAGCACCAGGGCCTGCGTCGAGTCCACGCCCATGGCAACCACGACGACGGCCGGCACCATGGTCGCGAGGCGGCGCACATACAGCGGGATGCGGAACCGGACGAAGTCCTGCATGATCGTCTGGCCGGCCATCGTGCCGACGACCGAACTCGACAGGCCCGAGGCGAGCAGCGACGTCATGAACACGGCTGCGGCGCCGATGCCGAGCAGCGGAACCAAGGTGTGATAGGCTGTCTCGATCGCCGCCACTTCGGCGTGGCCCTGGCTGAACACTGTGGCCGCCATCGCCATCATCGCCATGTTCACCAGCCCCGCGATGCCGAGGGCGACCAGTACCTCGCGGTTGGAGTAGCCGATGATCCGGCGGCGCTCCGTGTCGTTGCGGGCGGGCACGCGGGATTGCGTCAGGCTTGAGTGCAGATAGATCGCGTGGGGCATCACGGTCGCGCCGATGATGCCGACCGCCAGCATGACGCTTTCCGGCCCGGCGAGACCCGGCACCACAGCGTGGAAGGCGAAGGCTGGCCAGTCGGGCGGGGCGACGAACAGCTCGATCAGATAACAGACCGCGATCACGCCGATGAACGCCGCGATCACCATCTCGATCGGCCGGAAGCCGCGTCCTTGCATGAGCAGCAGGATGTAGGTCGCGGCGAAGGTGATCAGCAGGCCGACCAGCAGCGGCAGGCCGAACAGCAGGCTCAGGCCGATGGCGGCGCCGAGCGATTCGGCGAGGTCGGTCGCCATCGCCGCGACCTCGCTGGCGATCCACATGGCATAGACCAGGGGGCGGGGGAAATGCGTCCGGCAGAGCTGCGCCAAGCTCTGGCCGGTGACGATGCCGAGCTTGGCCGAGAGCGCCTGGAACAGCATCGCGACCAGATTGGCCAGCACGACGACCCAGAGCAGGAGATAGCCGAACCGGGCGCCGCCCTGGATGTTGGTGGCGAAGTTGCCGGGGTCCATGTAGGCGATCGAGGCGATCACGGCGGGTCCGGCGAACGGCAGGAACGCCCGCATGCCGCGCCGGCGACCGGCCAGCACCTCGCGGCCGGCGGCGACGGTTCGGTCGGACAGGCTTGCCCGTTGCACCAGGCTCTGGCTCATGCAGCCGTGACCATACTATGCACCCACTCCCACAGAGTGTAGCCTTGGCTACACTCGGGGGTATAGATAGCACGGGTCGGCGGTCCGTCAACAAGGATTCGCGTTTTGTGACAGCCGGGGCGGCGGTGGGCACGTCGGGGCGGACGGTGAGGGTGACGATGCCGCGAATTCGGCGCCCGCGGTCTCGGACGCTGACACAAGGGTTTTTCGCGAGCCACCGCCGCAGCTGGGCGGGCCGAGCTGGGTCTGGCAGCTTTCGCGCCAACGTATGACGAACTCGATCCGGCCATCGCCGAGGATCAGTTGCTTGTCGCCCTTGAACTCGCGCGAGACCCGCATCGAGCCGAAGGCGGCCGGGCCAGTTCCACTCGCGGGCGGCGAGCAGCGCGAGCTATGTCTGCGGGATCATGGTGTCGATATCGCGCACCGCATCGGCCCGCGCCGCCCATTTCGCCAGTGCCTGCACCACGTATGAGGAAACTCCATAGCGAAGGCCGGCGGGCCGGAGCCGCCGGAGGCGTCCTCGCGAACCTCGCGCCAGAACACCAGCAGCCTCAGCATGTCGCCGGAGGCCACACTATCGATGCGGTCCGCCTCGACCGCGTTGCCGGCGAGCGTCCGTTGCGCCTTCAGCGCGCGGACCGTCACCTGCGGGATGTCGATCGGCAACTGCGTCATGCGACCCGCTGCACCTTCTCGTCGGACGCGAACCGCAGTGGCACCTTGACGCGGCCATGCCAGTCGGCCGCCTCATTGGACACGGCGTAAGGGTGGCCGTCGACGGCCAACAACTCACCCTGGGCGGGTAGGCGTCCACCGGGCAGGCTGGGGCAGCGCGCAAGCCGAGCATTGCCCGCGCACCAACCACCACGTCGACCATGCTCTGCGGGGTCCTCTCGCGATACTTGTCGTCGAACACCGCGAGCACCACGAGAGGCGGGTGATAGCCGTCACTTCAAAAGGGGTTGATCGTTTCAGATCGTGGATCCGATGGCGCAGCGGCGAATGGCAACTCAAGCAAGCGAATAACCTTTTCCAGAAAATGTGCGACCCGCTCCTTGAGGGCAGCGCGTGGAATCGGATCGAGCCCATCGACATAGGCAATCAGCTTGTCGTAAACCTCGCGGAGCCACGGTTGTTCGACAGCGAGAGCCGGCGTGATGTGCAAGTGTTCATATCGGATCGCTAGTGCCAGCAATATGTTCTTCCGACCCTCCGCATTCTGTGCCACGAACGCAGCAACAAAGTCCGTCGATGCGATGGACTTCAGCACAGGCAACTGCGCGTACGTGGAAGGCCCGGCTGCGGTAACACACACCTGACGCAGAAAGGCGTCACTATCTTTGCCAATCAGTTCCAAAAGCTGCTCCGCGAGGATCGGCAGGCCGCGCTCCCTCCAAGCACCAACCTTCTTTTGAAGATACTCCGCAATCGCCTTGAACCGCGGATCATCCGCGTTTCGGTAGCCAAGAGTGTATGCGCCGCCGAATTCCAGGTGCAGATCGGACGAAGGAATCACGTCTCGCGCTAAGCTGGCCTTATCCGTGTAAACATCATCAACGTACTCCTCGATCCTGGCGATGACTGTCGCCGGTGCCCAGCCTGGCTGTCCGGCGTCCGAAATCCAAAGGCACAGGCCAGCGATGTGCAGTATCTCGGGCTCTTCAGTGTATCGCCTGCTTTCGAAATCGGCGTCGAACTGCCGCATTATTTCGGGAATAGCGTCGGCAGGCAGGACATGGGCGTGCCACAGAGACCGCCACGATGGCAGGTCTTCCGGCTTGGTGAAGTATGGATGTGTGCCGAGTTGGGCTTGAATCTCAGGGGCCGGGAACTCAGACCGGAGGATGATTCCCTTTATAGCGGAACGCGACAATAGCGTGCTTCCGAACTGCACCGACGGGTACCGTTCGGTCATTTCCTTGAAGGGACGGAATTGCTCGTTCGGTTCTTTCCTAGTGAACGCCATATCGACGATCAATTGCTTGTAGTCGAATGCTGCGCTATCGACCCTGTTCGATCTGACTTCTAGGGTCCAGGCACACAGCACCAGCATGATTTCCAATATCGCTTGGTCGTGTTGGCGCTGTTCGTTCGTAAGCAAGCTCCATAATCTCTCGAAGTCCCAGAGGAACTGCTTCAAGAGCCGGAGATTGTCGAGTTTGGAGTCGGCGAATACATTTATGATGTCAGCCCGGTGTCTCTGATAGTAGGTCCGTAGATCTAGTGTATCAACCTCAATCATGAAAGCAGAAAACGCGGCCTCCACATCAGCCGTAACCTGTAGCGTCTGTCCGACAGTCTTTTCCTTCCGGTCCTTGTATATCCCATCCGTGTCCTTGATAGCCTCTTCGTTAGCTAGAATTATCACTTTGCAACTATCATGTTCGACAAAGGGATTTATGTAACCGAGCAAGTCAACGGGCGACATAATGGCGCGTTCGAAGTCGTCAAAAATGATCACGCGTTGGGTCGCGCCGTCTAAGAGCTCGGAGACTTTAACATCAGGAAGTTGAGACCCGAGTGACAGGTCACCTTTATGAAGCTCGCTCAGATCGATTTTCACGGTTGTTTTCAAGATTCCTTTGATCAGCGCCCCGACAAAGCGAGTCCCCTTATGGGATAGGAGGGGATGCATCTGCTGGTAGATCTGTTCCCCGATCTCGGCGGAGTCTTTCACGCCATACAAGGTGATGTAGAGCGGCTTGTTGCGGTCGCCGCTCGGACGATGGTCAATCAGCCCTTCCCTGACCTCCTCAAGCAGATACGTCTTCCCGCTGCCCCATTTCCCGTTGACCATCAGCGCATGACGCTGCGGATAGCGAAATTCGCAATAGGCTCGTATTGCATCCACAACGTGCTGGTTCGTCTTCGTTGCACTCGCGGCGGTCGCATTCGCCGCTGTGTCGCTTGTCGCCTTCATGGACACAGGCCTGGCTCCTCCGGCAATCAACTGCCTGGTCCTCCATATAACCAGGCAGCGACGGGAACAACCGAGAATGAATGATCTGCAGAAGCTCGTGCCTCTTGACCAGTTCCCGATGCGTAAGACCCCTTGCGACCGACGGTTGTCCGATAATGCGTTCTCCGAATGAATCACCCAATGGCTGGTCGGGGCGACGGGCTATGCCTGCTTCGGGCCAGAAAAAACAATCCCGACTTTGAAGCTGAACGGCCGCTTTGGCGGTCGAAATCCGCTATGGCTCAGCGGGCGCCGAGCGCCAGATTTTGTCCACTACCTGCCCTCCTGGCCGGTCATCAGCACCTCGGTGCGGGTGCAGATGAACAGCGGATACGAGGTCACCTCCATCCGCCACCACTCATTCCGATCGCGGTCGAAGATCGGCTGCACATACATCTCGCGGCCATCTCGCGGCCAAGCGTGTTCGCAAACGTGAAGCTCTCCGCCGGCGCCAGCGCCCGCAGGAAAACCCCGTTCGCGTTGCGCGGAAAGAATTTGACCTTGTCGTTTGCCCTGGCAATGTTCGAGCAAGTCCGGTTGGTGTGCCGTGATCAAACAGAATGCGCATCGGCGGGTGCCGGATCCCGCAGGCTCTCGCCAACGAAATCCAGCACAGCGGCTATCTGTTCTCGCGACACGTCGAACTGCGCCATCACCTCGTCAACGCTCAGGTCCTCGAGGTTCTCTATCACTGTCGCCACCGGCAGGCGGGTGCCGCGAAACACCCACGCCCCGCCAACCTTGCCCGGGATACTTTCCACTGCGGAACAACGCGACCAATCGAGTGTTGCCATGACTGGAACTCCAGTGACGATAGCTGAACCCTATCTCAACACGCCGGCGGGATCACGGGTGGCTTGTTCCCTACCCTGGTGGTTTTGCACGTCCGACGCTAGGCCAGCGCGGCGATCGCTGCAGCGAAGCGCGCCACCTCGTCCTCGCTGTTGTAATAGTGCACGGACGCGCGCACGAGAGCGGGCAACCGGCGCGCCGGGGCCACGAGCAGCGTCGAACTCGGTGCCGACGGATGAGAGTTGATGCGTTGCTGGCGCAGCGCCGCGACGATGTCCCGCGGCGCTTTCCCCTCGACTGTGAAGGTGACGATACCGCAGAGCCTGCGCCCCCTGTCGCGGACACTGACCCCCGGGATTTCCGCGAGCCGCCGCCGCAGTTCGGCGGCCAGCGCCTCGATGCGCCCGGCAATGTCGGCGAGACCCCAGCCGAGCGCGTAGTCCACCGCAACGCCGAGACCGAGCTGTGCCGCGACGTTGCGTTCCCAGTTCTCGAAGCGGCGGGCGTCCGGGCGCATCTCATAGCGGTCGGGCGCGACCCAGGTCGCCGACTGCAGATCGAGAAACGGCGGCTCGAGCCGGTCGAGGACGCCGCGCCGCACATAGAGGAACCCGGTCCCGCGCGGCCCGCGCAGATATTTTCGCCCGGTCGCGGACAGCATGTCGCAGCCGATCGCGGCGACATCGATCGGCAGCTGGCCAACTGACTGGCAGGCGTCGAGCAGATAGAGAATGCCGTGCGCGCGGGCGATGCGCCCGACCGCCGCGACCGGATTCACCAGGCCGCCATTGCTCGGCACATGCGTGACGGCGATCAGTTTGACACGCCGATCGATCATGCGTTCGAGCGCCTCGACATCGAACTCGCCGGCCTCATCGCTCGGCACCACGTCGATGACTGCGCCGGTGCGCCGTGCGACCTGCTGGAAGGCGATCTGGTTGCTGAGGTACTCTGCTTCGGCGACGAGGATACGATCGCCGGGCGCGAAGCCGATCGAATAGAACGCCATGTCCCAGGCGGTCGTGGCGTTCTCGACGAGCGCGATTTCCGCGCGGTCGGCGTTCAACAGTCGCGCGATCGAATCGTAGATCGCTTCGATCCGATCGTCTTCTGCCGCAGCGGCCTCGTAGCCGCCCGTGTCGGCTTCGAGCTGCAGGTAACGCAGCTGCGCGTGCACCACCTCCGTCGGCATCAGCGCCGCGCCCGCATTGTTGAAATGCAGGACCTTTTCCGTCGCCGGCGTGTCCCGGCGCGCCCGCTCGACGTCGATGGGCATGGGAGGCTTAGCTCCGTGCTCGCAGGAGGGCAGTGCGGGCATGGTGCGGAGCCGCGCGCGGCTGTCAAGCGCGAACAAGGCGCACTTGTTCGTGCCGACCTGCATTGCCGCAATGACGAGTCCTGGGTGGAATGGTTCGTCCAGGCAAAGGTTGGCTGGCACCGCTTGCGCGAGGTGAGGGGTCGGGCCACGCTGCCGGGCAAACACTGGAGCATCCGACATGTCCGACGCATCCGAATACACGCCGCCCAAGGTTTGGACCTGGGACAAGCCAAGCGGCGGCCGGTTCGAAAACATCAACCGCCCGACCTCGGGGGCAACGCACGAGAAGGAGCTGCCGGTCGGCCGCCATCCTCTCCAGCTCTATTCGCTGGGCACGCCGAACGGCGTGAAGGTCACCGTGATGCTGGAGGAGCTGCTAGCACTCGGCCACAAGGGGGCGGAGTACGATGCGTGGCTGATCCGGATTAATGACGGCGATCAGTTCGGCAGCGGCTTCGTCGCGATCAACCCCAACTCCAAGATACCGGCGCTGCTGGATCGCAGCGGGCCGAAGCCGATCCGGGTGTTCGAGACCGGCGCGATGCTGGTGTATCTCGCGGAAAAGTTCGGGGCGTTCCTGCCGACCGAGGCCGGGGCGCGCGCTGAAACCCTGTCGTGGCTGTTCTGGCAGATGGGCAGCACGCCGTACGTCGGCGGCGGGTTCGGCCACTTCTACGCCTATGCGCCGGTGAAGATCGAATATGCCATAGACCGGTTCGCCATGGAGACGAAACGGTTGCTTGATGTGCTCGACAAGCGGCTGGCGGACAATCAATACCTGGCGGGCGATGTATACACGATCGCCGATATCGCGGCGTGGCCCTGGTATGGCGGGCTGGTGAAGTTCGGGCAGTACGGCGCGGCCGAGTTCCTGTCGGTGCACGAGTACAAGAACGTTGTGCGCTGGGCGGATGCGATTGGGGCGCGGCCGGCGGTGCAGCGAGGCCGGATGGTCAACCGGCTGCAAGGCGATCCGTCGAGCCAGCTGCATGAGCGGCATGACGCGAGCGATTTCGCGACGAAAACGCAGGACAAGGTGGCGGCCGCAGGGTGATCGCATTTTAATGCAATGCCTGAGCGCGTGGGTTGCATCGCAAGGGATTGAACACGGAGAAAGTGCGGAGGGCCACGGAGAGCCACAGGAGTTGGAGCCGCTGGAACTCCCGTGGCCCTCCGCGCTTTCTCCGTGTTTAAAATAGCGGCCAGCACGAACTTGCGCAACAAGGTGAGGAGACAACACCATGCCATTCTACCAAAAAGGCGACGTTCGCATCCGCTATGAGGAGACCGGCAGTGGCTTCCCGTTGCTGGTTGTCCCCGGCGGCGGTTTGAATTCCCGCGTCAGCAACTGGCCGACCGCGGTGTTCAATGCCATGGAGGCCTTCAAGGACGACTTCCGCTGCATCACGATGGATCAACGCAACGCGAACGGCGGTGAGTCGACGGGGCCGATTGCCGTCGATGATCCGTGGGGCGCGTTCGCCGACGATCAGCTCGGGCTGATGGACCACCTCGGCATCCGCGAGTTCTTCTTCATGGGCTACTGCATCGGCGGCTGCTTCGCGCTGAAGCTCATGGAGCGCGCGCCGGATCGCGTGGTGGCCGGAGTGGTGTGCCAGACGGTCGGGCACCGCGACGATGATCCCGATGTGATGTACCGCTCCGGCCACGACGTCTGGGCGCCAGAGTTGCTGGCCCGGCGCCCCGACCTGACGATGGCGACCATCGAGGCGTATCTGCACAATCTGTATCGCGCGCGGCCCGACTTCGTCTACAGCGTGTCGCGCGAGTTCGCGCGGTCGTGCCAGACGCCGATGCTGGTTCTGCCGGACGATACGCCGTCGCACCCGATGCAGGCGTCCGTGGATGTTGCGGCATTGGCGCCGAGGGCTCAGTCGACCGTGTATCCGTGGCGGGAGCCGCCGGAGCTGAAGGCCAGGATCATCGAGCAGGTGCGGGAGTTCCTGGGGGTGCATCAACCGGTGAGAGCGGCGGCGCAATAGTCAGTCGCGGAGCCGGTCGTGCGGGCTGGCGATCACTTGAAATAGGGTAACGACGGAGCCGTCATGGTAGATGGCCGCGAAGGCTAGCCGATCGAGCAGATCGCCTTGACGCCACTGCACAGGGAGCCAGTACGGCTGTCAGCAGACTGTTTTGGCAGGCGCCCTTTTTCGCGGGCTCGCCATAAAGGCGGCAAGGCCTTTGAAACGGAACTGACAATGATCGCTACACATGGCTCAGCTAACGACGCATTGCAAAGTCGACAGGACGGGATGGCCCCGTTGCTGCGACAACCGTCTTACGCTGTGGGACATAGCCGTCAGCACGCACGTACACCCAGTAGCTCCCGGATGCGAGACTACGGAATATGTAAGTACCGGCATCGTCGGTGACGGCGGCGATGTCCCTGTGTGCCGGGGCTTTCCTTCCAAGAGTCACAACGGCATTGGCCAGCGGTGCGCCGTCGCCGGAGCGCACAACGCCGCCGATGCTGGCGCCGGCCCAACTTGTCATGCTCTTCTCCTTTGTTACGCTACCTGCCCGTCTGGGTCCGTGGGTGCCCGCCGTCGCATAACTCGACTGGATCCGGGTTTACAGATCGGCTCAGCGGGCAAATATTTGTCCAGACAGATATGCGGCTGCCTGTCGTACACGATTTCCGATAGTGTGGCACAGCGTCCTGCTCGCGCATCAATGTGTTGCGCTGCGCCAAAGGTCGAAATTGGCGAACACCGCCGGTGTGACGCGTATCGCCGTGTTTTCTACCGCTTCGCCGGTCGTATGCACTCCGAGGACACAGGCTTTGCCGCTCTGCGCGACCCAAAGCGGCGCGCCGCTGTCGCCGCCCGTCGTATCGACATCGTAGCCGATCGTCCTATCTGCAACCGTGAGCGGGATTCCACTACTCGCACATGTCCACTGGGTTAGAAACAACTTGTCTGCTGGATAACCGGTAACGCTGATTCGCTCCGCTGCCAACGTGCCTGCCGGGAGCGCGGTGTAGCCAAAATATCCCAGCTGTGCGCCTATGGCGCCATCGCACGGGAGAATGATCGCACCGTAATCGCAGAGCGGATCGCGCGCTGCGTACCATCCACGTGTCGTTCGAAAGTCACCGCTCGTCGAAGATCCAAATGGCAGATCGGCTTGGCCGTTCGCTCCCGGGATCACAGTGATTGCGCTGGCCCAGCCACCGCTGTCGGGATGGAACACGCAGTGACCTGCGGTGATCACCGTACGCTCACCGATGAGGCAACCCGTGGCGAGCCAGCGCGTGCCATCCGCCGCATTGATCCGCAGAGCGCAGACGCAACGGTACGGGTAGCGCCGCGTGTCGACGACCCGGACCCTTTGGTCGGCACCCTCGATCACGATACAGCCCCAACCATCATCAGAGCGGGTTCTTTGGCTGCTTCCGGCCCGACTGCGAACCTTGGCTCGTCGAACTCTTCGAGGTAGGCGCTTTGGTGCCTGTGTCGGCGCCTGGTGCGTGCCAAGGCGGTCCATCAGGGAACGCATCGTCCACATAGTCAGTACCATGACTTTGCGCGATCGAATAAGCGCTAAGCTCATTATAATCGGAGTCGGTTATACTGGTTGTCACCGGGTAGCCCGCGCCTCGCCGCGTTGGGTCGGGATCGCCCATGTCTGTATTTGTGACCGAACCGTCAGACCACCTGACTGCCGTATTTATGTGCCCCTCTGAGTCCTTGTAGCAGAATGTATCCACTGGCGTCTTGGACGACGATGATGTTCCTTTTGACGATGCTCCTTTTGATGACGTTGCTGTTGACGATGTGCCTGATCCCCCTCCCTTGGTTAGCCCGGTCAATGGGGCCAGGGTTACAATCGTCCCAGACCCGGCAGAACCACTGCCATTCGGTTTCTTTGCGGTTATTGTTATCTCCTCCATACCCGGATCTTCCGCTACTTCCTCGACGGTTCCCTGTGCTTCGCCGGGCTTTTTCCGCTTGATGGTGATAGTGAGGGATTCCTCGCCCGTTATGTTTTTCGCCAGGATGTGGGCAGCCTCCTGTAGCTGGAGGCAGGTTCGTACGATGTTTTGCGATTCGTCGTCGAACCATCTAGTCAGGAGCTGTTGGGTCAGTAGGGTCTGCGCCGCCTCGATCGCCTGATTCACGGCATCGCTGTCCTGTGTGTCGGCTTCACCAGAGCCCGGCAGGGATGCACGCCGCAAAAGCTCCCGGATGATGACCGAGGAGTCCAGGTCCGTGACGCCTGGACCCTGCCCGCTGACGATCTCCTCGTCAGTCCCCAAGTTGCCGGCGTGCGTGAGTGTGTCGGATGACTCCATGTTCGTTCTCCTGGGCTGTGGTGTGCATAGGATCCAATCAGCCGACATCCCCCCAGATAACTGCCCGGTTGTGACGGCGACACATATACCTGCGCATCAATTAACCCCGCCCGGGTTGGTCCGCGCATTGACCCAGATCAACCGATATCAAGAAAAAGCCACGCGCCGGAATGGCTTGGTTGGGCGCCCGCTTCCGGTCCACACGGAGGCAACGCGCGGTCGATATGGCCGGTATCCGCCACGTGTCCGGTGATCGGCAGCGCCTAGCGGCCAAGTTGGCGGATGGCGTGCGCCGTTGCCTCAATGCCGGCAACGTTGCGGTCGAGCAGCACAAGGTCGGCGCCGGCCAGGGTCAGCGCGAGGGCCATGCGCGGCCGATGGCTTGGGCGCTGCCGGTCACGATGGCGGTGCGGCCGGTCAGATCAAACAGGTTCGTCATGAAGTCCCACGATGTCACCTTGCGCCTGAAGCAGCCGCACGCGCCATTATTCGCCATGGTCTGGCTTTTCCAGCCCATCTGTCGGCGATCCCGGCCATTGCCGGATCACCGGGACAAGCCCAATGATGACGCTGAAAGGTAAGCCCCTTCAGCTCAGAATATGTCCGCTGGTGTCGTGATGCGCTGTTCCGGGCATGGTACGCAAAGTCTGGGACCCGCGGTGGCGACCGGTCGCCATTCTTCTTTCGACCGGCGCTTTGCGCTACACGAAACCGATGGACTTCAAAACGCCGCCCGGGCTTGCCCCAACCGCTTCCCTGTCCGCCGCCGGCGCCGCACCGAGGGCGATGGACGTTACCCGCACCTACTGGTTCGCGATGCTAGCCGCGAGCGCGTTGGGCACCAATGTCGGCGACCTGTGGGCGGAGATCCTGTTTCCGGGCCGTCTGTCGAGCCTGGCATCGATGCTGGTCATCTGCGCCGCTTCGGTCTGGTATGACCGACGCACCGCCGCGCGCACCGAGGCCGGTTACTGGATTGCGATCGTCGCAATGCGGGCCGCCGCGACCAACCTCGCCGATATCATCACCCATGACCTGGCGTTGGGCTACGTGCTGGCCTCCGTCCTGCTTGGGGCCCTGACCCTGATCGTGGCGCGTTTCACCGACCCAGACCTTTCACGCTCTGGTTCGCCGCGTGTCGATGGCGCGTATTGGACCGCGATGTTCATCGCCGGCGTGTTTGGTACGGTTGCCGGCGATCTTATCCACCACAACATCGGCCTGTACAGCGCCTCCGCTGGACTGTGTTTCCTGCTTGCCGGTTTGATCGTGGTTCGCGAGACCCGCGCACCGTTCTCGATGCTGCTGTTCTGGTCGATCGTGATGGCGGAACGCTGCACCGGCACCGCCGTGGGGGACGCATTGGCAAGTCGTCGGGCCATCGCCCTTGGAGTGCCGATCGCGTCCGTTTGCACCGGCGCACTTACGATCATCGCGCTATGGATGCACGCCCGGCGCCGACGACCAGGCTTCGCCTCCGCCCGATGATGGCCTTGACGCGCTGCGCTTGAGGGTAAGTTATCGACTCCTCACCTAAGGAATTTGCGATGCCCGATCCCGAACGCATCGACCGGCGCCGCGCAGCCCTGATCGCCTACGACGTCTGCCGGCGCGCGCTGGTGCCGTCGGATCCCGCGCGGCGGGCAATGATGCGCCCTGTGCTCGATGCCTGGGTGCAGATGATCGCGGCCGTGCGGGAGGCCGGCGTGCCGGTGATCTACACGACGCCGGTCAGCCGCGCCGATGGCGCCGATGTCGTCATGCTGCCGACCGACCTTTCGGCGGAAACCGGCGTGCCGCCGCTTACCAACGCCATCGAGGGTTCGGCCGACGCCGGTTTCCCCGACGAGATCGCGCCGCGCCCCGAGGATTACGTCTTCCTCAAGCGCCGGCCGAGCGCCTTCTACGGGACGGGCGTCGCCGAACTCCTGCACATGCTGCGGCTCGACACCATCATCATCGGCGGCGGCGCTACCAATCGCGGCGTCGAAACGAGCGTGCGCGAGGCTTTCAACATGGACCTCGCGTCGGTCGTGGTGCGCGAGTGCTGCTGGAGCGGCGACGCTGCCGCCCACGCCTACAGCCTCGACAAGGCGATGATGATGTACGCGCGCATCCGGCGCCTCGAGCAAGTCGTGGCGATGCTGCGGGAATGACGGGTCACCGCACGATTTGCGTTGTCATGCCAACGACAGGATGGCGCTTTCGTATTGTCCTGCCCCCATCTCGCCTTTTGCGAAGATCGCGCGTTCGGCGATCCAGTTGAACGCCTGTTCGAACACGGCTTTGGTGTAGGGCTCGAACACCAGACGCTCGCCAGGTCCCCAGCGGCGCGTATCCATCACCGCGTGGAAACGCTCGGGGAATTCGTGCCGGTAATGCTTGGTGTAGAGTTCCGGGCGCAGGTCGATGTCGCGCTGGGCACGCCGCAAGGCACCGAAGTAGCGGCGGACATCCTCCGGATCAGGATCGCCGGTGATCATCGACGCCATCATGAACGTGGTGTCGATCACCTTGCGGAAGCCAAGTTGCTCGGCGAAGTAGTAGGGCCCGCTGAACAGCGACACAGCCGGCACTTCGCCGTCGATCAGCTTCTCCATGCGCCGGAACAGCAACCCGTCGGCGAACGACAGGCTGATGTCGGCCAGCGGCATGTACTGTTCGAGTGCCTGGATCGTCGCATAGTGGCTGCCTGACTGATACCCCACCGAGATCGGCACGTCGGCAAGCTGATCGGGCGAGGTGACCGGCGAGTCCGACGGCACGAAGATCCCCGCCGGCGCCACCGAATAGCAGTCGGCATACAGCTTGCCGTGTCCCACCGAGGCGGCGACATTCACCGTCCAGTGGCAGGCGCAGCTCACATCGGACGTACGGCCCATTTCGATTGTCTGATAGGCGCCGACCCGATCGCCAAGATCATGGCGCCGTCCGGTCGCGGACCGCAGCTCATCACGGAACTCGTAGTCGAGGCCTGCTTCGGCGAAGTAGCCTTTCTCCTCGGCCACCCACTCATGCAGCCGCATATGCGGCGCTATCACAAACCTTGCCATGACGGGTCTCCTCTCGCGGTGGTTTCATCGTGGGACAGCCTCACGGATACAGCCCCGCAAGCTGCGCGTGATCGGTAAGCCAACAGTGATCGTGTCGCCGGACCAGCGCCAGTGAGTCCAGCAACGCAATCGCCCCGTACGGCCGGCCGAAAACATGCGCGTGCACGGTGATGTCGAGGCAGGCGAACGGGCTGCCCAATCGATTCCATCCCTCGACGATGCGCGCGAGTGTCCGGGTGAACGCCTCGGGCTCGTTGCCGTAGCGCACGTAAAGCGGCATGTCGTTCACCTCCATGGTGAATGGCACACCCAGCAGCGAACCTTCCTCGGTCTCGATCCGGTACGGCAAATCGGCGTCGAACATGTCCGCGTGCCAGCGGAATCCGGCGCGTGTCAGCAGGCGCGAGGTCACGCTGCTCGGCGTGCAGCGCGGGCTCAGCCAGCCTCGCGGCTGCCGGCCGGCGGTGTGGCTCAGCGCATCGACGCAGCGGGCGATATCGGCCTGCTCCGCATCGGCGGCCAGGTATGGCGGCAGTGTGCCTTGGCTCCAACCGTGCGCCGCGACGACGTGGCCGCGCCCCGCAATCGCCGCCGGCAGGTCAGGATAGCGCTCCGCCACCACCCCACTGGTGTAGAACACCGCCCGCACGCCTTCGCGGTCCAGCAGATCGAGCAGCCGCCAGGCTCCCACCTTGGGTCCGTACTCCGCCCAGGAGAGCGCCTGCAGGTCGGGGACGCCCGGCTTCAACGGATTGCCCATCGGGCCGATACCGGGAGCGCTGCCCTCGGCCCAGCCCTCCAGCATGACGCTGATGGAGATCGCGAGCGGCCGCCCCGCGGGCCAGCCGGACGGCACTGGCGGATCGGCAATCGGCATCAGGAGCCTCCCGCGGCGCATTTCCTGGCTCGATATCTGCGCGAAGTGTGATCCAGGTCAATGAAGCGGCCATCGGAACCGTGAATAGTCACCCGATCCGATGGTGTTCCAGACGCCGCTGGACAATGTGCCGAAAGAGGGGACCGCTTATGTCACATGCCGGAAACCTGGAGACTGTGGATGTTGTGCGGCAGGAGCTGCGCCTGTTCCTCAGCCTGGCCGATCGGATCGGGATCGATGGCGATCGCCAACGGCGATTTCTACGCATTTCGCAAGCCGAGTGGCAGCAACTGCTTGCGATCCTGCGGGATGAGCCCTTGCCGCCGCATCCAGCGCTACCTTTGCTGGTGCGCCATCTCGGCTATCTCACCAGTCGCCTGGATCGCACAATGCACGCGGTCTGTGCGTAGTTTGCGGTCGCTTGGCGCAGGCTAGGCTGCGTCATGACAGCTTTCGCAGTTCGATTCGCTGGCTTGCTGCGAACGCGCGGATCTCGAAGTGATCGGTCTGGATGACATCCAGTACATTGCGCGGGCGATGAGCGACCACGTTCACGCCACCTGCGTGGCGGATGCTGTCGTAGAGGATGCCGGCACCGCCGCCGGCACGAATGCGCTCGCCAAGCCGCTGTGAGGCCGCGTAGCCGTCAGAGGAGTAGACGACCGCAAACGCTGCTGGCCGTCCGCGGATATCCAGATAATCGCCGATCAGCCGTGCCGAGTACTGTCGGAACTGACGCCGCATATCGGCGATACCGCGCGCAAACGCCTCGCGCCGCAAGTGGTGCGCGACTTCGATGGCTGCCGTGACCAGGGCAGCCGATGCGTACCAGGCGCCGAGCTCGGGTGCGTTGAAGCGGGCGCCGGCGGGGCCGACGTGCAGGAAAGCCGCCATGACGATGCTGGCGTTCGGCCGTCCATAGACCCACTCTGCCTGTGGTAGCCGCGCGATCCGCTCCGCCACGAGACGGTCGTTGGTCCAGCCGGCCAACTCCATCACCGGTTCCAGGTCCGCGGCGGTCGCGATCGTATCGAACAGGCCGATCGGCGGGAAACGCGAGGCAATCAGGCGATGGGTTGGCTGGGGCGACGGCGCATATACTTCTGTCATGAGATCAGGATGTCGGAGTCCGCGTAGCGGGTGAACCCGGCATCGACCTCGTTCGGTTCCATGTACAGTCCGCCGCGCGCCGCATCGAGAAATCGGCGCACGGTCAGCAGTCCGTCCTGTGTGCCGCTGACGACGAGGTCCAGGGGCGGCCTGCCGCCGAACACTGTCGCTGCGTGCGGTGCCCCCAACCACGTCACGCCATCGCGCTCGTTCTCGAAGAGGACGCCCAATGCCTGGTGAATACCCAGGACCGCCGAGATGCGCTGCAGCGTATCGACGCCGAGCGTGATGTCGCCGTGTTCGCGGACCGTCTTTGCCCAACTGTGGTATGTGGATCGGGACGGCAGGCCAAGCACCAGCCGCCGCTGTTCCTCGGTCAGGTTCCAAAGGCCCGCGATCGCTAGGAAAGCGCGCATCCCAGGCCCGCTCAGGCGGCGGCGGTTCGCCGGCGCGAACCGTCTGGCGTCCAGTCGATCCGGTCCTGACGCGTCTGCATTTTTCGGCCGCCGCTGTAGTGCCAAGTTGCCTCCTGTGCGTATATGGAAATAGTCCATATCTGGACATACTTCAAGGCGCAGCTGCATTTTGACAGCCTGGACCGTGAGGAGACCCAGGACGTTGTCGGATGCTGTTCCGGGCAACACAATCGGGCGCACCGGATGACACCCTTGATCGGCAAGAGGCTGCCATGACCAACGATGCTGCACGCGTGGCCCTGGTGACCGGCGGAGCGCACGGGATCGGCTCCGGGATCGCGGGCCGCCTCGCGCGCGATGGCTGGCGCGTCATCGTCGCCGATCACGATGCTGGCGGTTCAGCCCCTCCTGGTGGGCGTTACTCCGTCTGCGATGTCGCTGACGAGACAGCGGTCGCAACATTGTTCTCCGGCATCGCGGCAGGCGAAGGCCGACTCGACGCGCTCGTCTGCAATGCTGGGATCATGATCCGCAAGCCGATCGCGCTGCTCGCGCTCAACGAGTGGTCGCGCGTGATCGGAACGAACCTGACCAGCACATTCCTGCTGGTGCGCGCGGGTGAGGCGCTGTTGCGCGCGGCTAAGGGCGCCGTCGTGACGATTGCATCCACGCGCGCCCATATGTCTGAACCTGACACCGAGGCATACGCGGCATCCAAGGGCGGGTTGGTTGCGTTGACGCATGCGCTCGCGATCAGCCTAGGGCCGGACGTGCGGGTGAACTGCATCAGTCCGGGGTGGATCTTCACCAAGGGTGCTCTGCCACGCCCGGAGGACCATGCCTTCCATTCCGCCGGGCGCGTCGGAACTCCGGACGACATCGCGGCTTTGGCGGCCTGGCTTGTGGGACCGGACAGCGGCTTCGTTACCGGCGCCGAGTTCATGGTGGACGGCGGCGTGACGCGGAAGATGATCTATCCGGATTGATCCCCGTGTCGCGCGGAGGCTCGATTTGCGACGGGCGCGAAAAGGCGGGACGTTAACCATCGCGGACGCGAGAGTCCGGGGAATGTCGGTGAAGGAGCGGGCACTTTGAAATATGACGTGGTGATCGTCGGTGGGGGAGCGGCCGGATCGGTGCTGGCCGGCCGATTGGCTGCAAACGGGCATACGTCCGTGCTGTTGCTGGAAGCTGGGCCGGATTACCCTGATCCAGCCAATCTTCCGGACGAAATCAGGTTCGGCCACACCCGCTTTGCCGAAGCTCCGGACTCACAACACAACTGGGCCTTGCGCGGCAACATCACCGAGGAGCAAGGGGCGATCCACGTTGCGCAGGGCAAGGTGATCGGGGGCGGATCTTCGATCAACGGTCAGGCCATGCAACGGGGCTTCCCCGAGGATTTCGATTCCTGGGCGGCGCTCGGCAACGATGAATGGTCGTACGACAGAATCCTGCCGTACTTCCGCAAGTCGGAGCGTGATCTCGACATTCAGGATGATTGCCATGGCTCGGACGGGCCGATGCCCGTCAGGCGTCGTCAGGCAGGCCCCTGGCCAACCATCCAACAGGCTTTCCATGCGGCCTGTGTGCAGACGGGTTTTGGCACCACGAACGACACGAACGGCCTGAACCCCGCCGGCCTCGGCGTGTCTCCCTCGAACAACATAGACGGCGTGCGAATGAGCACCGCCATGACGCATCTCAGTCCGGTGCGTCACTATCTGAACCTGACGGTGCGGGGCGGGGTGTTCGTCCGGAAGATTTTGCTCAAGGACGGTGAGGCCGTCGGCGTGGAAGCCGAAAGCGGGGGGAAGGTGTTCCAAGTGGAAGCCGGGCGGGTGGTGCTGAGCGCCGGCGCGATCAGATCGCCCCATCTGCTCATGCTCTCGGGCATCGGCCCCGAGGACCAACTTCGACGGTTTGGAATACCGACGGTTTGTCATCTGCCCGGTGTGGGCCAGAACCTGTGGAACCATCTCAGCGCCCAGATGACCTACAAGGTGAAGGACGGCATCTCGCTCGCTGCGCATACCGACGCGGTGCACTTTTGCTTGCACTACACCGCCGAAGGGTCAGACGCGATCAACGATATGGTGCTGCGGACCAGCCCGGTCGTCGACGAACGGCGGGAGCGCGTCCCCGGCGTGCGCACCAGGTACCTGAGCGGTGACGTTCCTCCCGAGCAGGTGGCACGGATCTCGTGCACGCTTGGATTGCCCGACGGCTCGGGATGCGTCGAGTTGGCGTCGGCCGACCCCAACGTGCAGCCATCCTTTGACTATCGTTATCTTCGGCATCCAAACGACATTCGACGGGTGCGGGAAGGTTTGCGATTGGCGAACCGGCTACTTGAATCCGACGCGTACAGAGACGTAGCCGATCACCGGATCCACCCCGCGGATGATATTCTGGCGAACGACGACGCATTGGACCTGTGGATACGCCAGACCGTGGGCTCCGCCAGGCACGTGTCCGGCACCTGCAAGATGGGACCGGACGCTGACCCGATGGCGGTCGTTGACCAATACTGTCGAGTCAAGGGCGTCCAAGGCTTGTGGGTGGTTGATGCGTCGGTGATGCCGCGCATTCCCCGCTCAGGCGGCGCCCATGCGACGGTGATCATGATAGGCGAACGTGTTGTCGACTGGATTGCGGCGAATTGACCTTGCCTTGCCGCCTTCTGAAATAAGTCGAACTTGTCATTAGGGACCGGGAGCGGGGCGGCAATACGTCCGTCACACTGGCGATATGAAATATGTGAGTCGGCGGCTGACCAGGCTTACTTGTGGAGAAATGTCAAGTGCTCGTTGATCCTCAAACGAGTCGCGAGAACTCTCGCCGCCACCGTCAATCTGTTGAAAGCGTCAACGCGGTTGCAGGTGCCTGGCTTTGTGGCGTCGTGGTCGCATTTTGCAATGTGGTAGGCATGCATCAGTTCGTTATCGGTCATGTGTTTCACTCTGGGTAAAAAACCCCAGCACCTTCACCGTTGCAACCAAGGCGCGGGGGGAGGTGCTGGGGCGTGAGTCGCCTGGTCGGTTGCGGCGCGGACAAACTCGAGTTACGCCAACGGACTGAACGAATAAACACCCAACGGATTACAGTATGGGCGCCAGCTTGTTTGGCGCCTTTTCCGATGGTGGATTTGATGCTGCGCAAACCGTGCGCGTGACGCTGTTGGGATCAGGCTTCCACCTTGGCACGGACAAGGTCACGAAGAGCCTGGCTCACCAGTGGATCGATGAGACTGACAAGGAGCGCTTCTACCAGGCGGTCACAAGCTGGCCCGGCATGCAAGCCAGTAATGTCGGACGTTGTTGTCATCGCATTTCTGATTGCATGTTTGACTGTCGCCTCGGCCTGGGTCAATTCATTATCCTCTCAAATTGTTTGAATACAAACGCCGCCGCCGCTCCTGACAACTATTCTGACGCCCTCCGCGCGGCGTGCGCCTCATCCAGTTCGCGCAGTTCACGGTAAATGGCTGCGTTTCGTTCAGTCGCACTCAGATTGCGCCAGACAGCGGCCGGATAGGCGGAAGCAGCCCAGGCAGCAGCGATTTGAAACTTGTCGACGGGAACGAGATCTCCCGCAACCAGCCCTGCCGTGGGGTCGCGCAAGAGCGGGATAAGAGCCGGGCTGACATCCTGAATGCGGCCAGGTCGGCGCCGATCCTTGACAATCTCCGTCTGACGCGCGGGCTCAACCTGAGCATCGATAAGATGGTCATCTTTAATGTCGGACATGAGGAATCATCCTTCGCAGCATTAGATCCGACTATATCGTGGTCGGGGTTCAGAGGCCATATTTATTAACAGATGGAATTAATCAGCCAGAAGGGGCCTAACACCTTGGGAATACGTAGGCCCCGTCAGGCGGGATGCCCCTGCTACAGGCCCACGCTCCGACAGCCGCCAGAGTCACTTGCCAGCCGACTGAACTCGGCGCAACCGCCCCTAAAGCCCAGCGATCAGCTTTTTGAGCAGCGCATTGAGCTTTTCCTGCTCGGCCCGGGTCAGCACGGCCAGCAGGCGTTCCTCGTTCGCGACATGGCGGCCGATCGTCTCGTCCACCACGCGCTTGCCGGCATCGGTGAGCGCGATCAGCTTGCCGCGCCGGTCATTGGGGTCAGGTCGGCGCTCGACCAGGCCGGCGCGTTCCAGGCGGTCGATGCGATTGGTCATGCCGCCCGACGAGATCATCGCGGCTTCGTAGAGACGGGTTGGCGAGAGCTTGTAGGGCTCGCCCGAACGCCTGAGCGTCGCGAGCACGTCGAATTCGCCCCGCTGCAGCCCCGATTCGGCGAACAGCGGGTCCATATGATCGCGCGTCACGCGTTCGGCGGCATCGGCAAGGCGGCCGAACACCGCCATCGGCAGGGCGGGAAGCTCGGGTCGTTCGCGGGCCCATTGCTCGACGGTGATATCGGCGCGGTCCAAGGCAATTCCTCTCGACGCAATACCTCTTGACATCAAGATACATTGCGCATACTAACACGGCTGCGAGGCAATAGCGCGACTCGCGTCCAAAGTGAAGGAGGAACTGATGCCCAAGATGATTTTCGTGAACCTGCCGGTGCGCAATCTGGCCGCGTCGACCGCGGTCTATGTCGCATTGGGGGGCGAGGTTAACCCGCAGTTTTCCGGTGAGCACTCGTCGTCGGTGATGTTCTCGGATGCGATCGGCGTGATGTTGTTGACGCACGAGCACTATCGCCAGTTCACCCAGCGGCCGATCGGCGATGCGCGGCGCGACAGCCAGGCGTTGTTCGCGCTCAGCGTTGATAGCCGCGACGCCGTGAATGCGACGCTGGCGCGGGCCATTGCCGCCGGCGGCCGCGCCGACCCCAACCCGGCGCAGGATCATGGCTTCATGTTCAGCCGCAGCGTCGAGGATCCCGACGGCAATGTCTGGGAGATCATGTGGATGGACGCCGCCGCACACGCCCAGACGCTCGAAAGCCCGTGACCGGAACGGTCCGCTCCAAAGGGAAGGGCGTCCGGATCGCTCCGGGCGCCTTTTCCGATGTCCGCCGTCGGCGGCGTTTTGGTGACCGACTTTGTCATGGTCGGCACCTTCGGTTGAACTGTGATAGGGTGCGTGGGGTGGCCGGTCGGACTGTCGGACATGCTGCAAATGATCGAAATGCGCCGCGGCGACATTGCGGAGCTCTGCAGGCGGTTTCACGTCGATAGACTGGACGTGTTCGGTTCCGCCGCGCGGGGTTCGGACTTCGATCCAGCAAGGTCTGATGTCGACCTGCTCGTCACCTATCTTCCTGACCACCAACCCGATATCGCAGCTTATCAGGACCTACGTGACGCCTTGGAGGCCTTGCTCGGCCGGCCAGTGGACCTGGTCATGGATGCTGCCGTGGAGAACCCATTCATTCGGGCCGGCATTGAGCGCTCACGACAGGCGATCTATGGAGCATGATCCACGTGCTTGGCTGTGGGACGTTCGCCGGGCTGCCGACAGCATCGCAGCGTTTGTCGAAAGCCGCAGTTTCGCTGACTATGCCGCTGACCTGATGTTGCGCTCGGCAGTCGAGCGCCAGTTTGAAATCGCGGGCGAGGCTCTCAACCGATTGTCGCAGGAGGTCCCGGAAGTCGCTACACGACTGCCCGACCTCCGGCGCGTGATCGCCATGCGCAATGCGCTGATCCATGGCGACCGCGAGGTCGACAACGCGACCGTGTGGCAGACCATTCACGAGGATCTCCCTGCGTTGCGTGAACAGGTCCAGGCGCTGTTGGTCGAACTGGGGGAGCATCCGTAACCACAACGGCCGCGCCGACCAGTTTCCGTAATGAAAGCGCCGACAGCTCGTTCGCACGAGCTGTATAGCCTGAAAATCCGAAGAGATTTGGTCGGAGCGGCGGGATTTGAACCCACGACCCCCAGTCCCCCAGACTGATGCGCTACCAGGCTGCGCTACGCTCCGACCGTGGGACCGCTGGTTTACCAGCGGCGGATCATCGCCGCAACGCCGCCGATCAAGGCAGTAGGGCGCGCAGCGCCTCCAACTCCCGCAGGGTCTCGGCCAGCACCGACCGCAGGCGCTCGGTCTCGGAATCCGCATTCGGGCGCACGCTGCTTCGCGAGGGCGTGGACTGAGGCGCGGAACGGGCCAGTTCGGGCATCGGCAGCTCCGGTTCGAACGCCGCCGCGGCCGTCCGCTCCGCCTCGGCAGCTTCCAGTTCATCCGCGCTGGGAGGCGGGATATCGTCGGACAGCCTGCCGCCGCCCTCGCGCAGCAGCCGCTGCACGCCCTTGATTGTATAGCCCTGGATATAAAGCAGATCGGAGATGCGGCGCAGCAAAGCGATGTCGTCCGGCCGATAGTATCGCCGTCCGCCGCCGCGCTTCAGCGGCTTCACCTGAGGGAACTTGGTCTCCCAGAAGCGCAGGACGTGCTGTGGGATGTGCAGTTCGTCCGCCACCTCGCTGATCGTGCGAAATGCGTTCGGCGCCTTCTTCGGCCGCACGCGCGCCCCGGCAGGCATCCCTACATCATCGGCCGGATCGCTCATTCGTCCTCACCCTGGACTGGAGCCGTACCGTTCACACGCGCCTTCAGCACGTGGCTCGGGCGGAACACCAGGACACGCCGCGGCAGGATCGGCACCTCCCTGCCGGTCTTCGGATTGCGTCCCACCCTGCGCCCCTTCTGGCGCACAGAAAATGTTCCGAACCCACTGATCTTAACTGATTCTCCTGATTCCAGCGTGGCGGCCATTCGCTCCAGGACCGTCTCCAAAAGATCAGCGGACTCGTTCCGGGACAGGCCGACCTGAGAATAGATCGTCTCGGCCAGTTGCGCGCGCGTGACGGTCTGCATCCGGCAACGCTAGGGAGACTGCGCCACGCCGTCAAGCAATTAGCGATGCAAAATCGATCAGGATCAGGATGTTGCAGGCAGGCGTCTGCAACACGTCACAGGCTTCACATGCGCACCAACGCGGAGCCCCAGGTCAGGCCACCGCCCAGCGCCTCCATCAGCACGAGATCACCCTGGCGAATGCGTCCGTCCTGGCACGCCTCGGCCAGCGCGAGCGGCACAGAAGCGGCGGAAGTGTTGGCATGACGGTCCACGGTGATAACCACCCGCTCGGACGGCAGGCCAAGCTTGCGGCCCATCGCGTCGATGATCCGAAGGTTGGCCTGATGCGGCACCAGCCAATCCACGTCGCGTCTGCCCAGGCCATTGGCGGCGAGCGCCTCGTCCACCGCCTCGGCCAGCCGTGTCACCGCGTGGCGGAACACTTCCCGTCCGTTCATCACCAGATAACCGGGCCGGTCATGGCGTCCGACCGCGCCATCCACATACAGGATATCGCCCAGGGTTCCCTGGGCGTGCAGGTGGGTGGACAGAATGCCCCGATCGATGCTGCCGCTGCCCTTGCCGGCCCGCAGGAACACCGCGCCCGCGCCGTCGCCGAACAGCACGCAGGTGCCGCGATCCCGCCAATTCATGATGCGCGAATAGACCTCGCTGCCGATCACCAGCACCCCGCGCACCTGCCCCACGCGGATCATGCTGTCGGCCACCGACAGCGCGTAGACGAAGCCGGCGCAGGCCGCGGCAAGATCGAAGCCGAAACCGCCCATTATGCCCAGCGCCGCCTGCACGCGCAGCGCCGTGGCCGGAAACGCCTGGTCCGGCGTGCTGGTGGCCAGAATGATCGCATCCACCTCGGCGGGTTTGGCGCCGGCATGCCGCAACGCCGCGCGTGCTGCTTCGGTGCCCATGAACGCGGCCGTCTCGTGGGGCGCCGCGATATAGCGCTGACGGATGCCGGTGCGTTCCCTTATCCACTCGTCCGACGTCTCGACGGTGCGGGACAACTCGTCATTGCTGACGATGCGCTCAGGCAGGTACGCGCCGACCCCGGCAATGATCGAACGGATTGGCATTGTCTTCCTACGGTGCGGTGGCGAGGTGTGCCCCGCTCCCACCGTCCTTGTCGTGGGTGCCGTTCTTCACAGCTACCGCCATCAGTTCGGCGATTCGCGTCAAGTCCTCACGCATGTGGTCGTTGAAGCGGTGCACGACCATATCCATCGCCACATCGATCGCATGCGCGAAACCTTGCGCGTCCGTGCCGCCATGCGATTTCACCACCCCGCCGTTCAGCCCGAGCATCACCGCACCGTTGTAACGGCGCGGGTCCAGCCATTCGCGCAGCCGGTCAAGTCCGGGTCGTGCCAGCAGGTAGGCGATGCGCGAGGCGAGGCTGCCGCGGAAAACCTGGCGTAGCAGATCGCCGATCAGCTTCAGCGCGCCTTCGCCGGTCTTCAGCGCGACGTTGCCGGTGAATCCATCGGTCACCACCACGTCGGTCGTACCGGCCGCGATGTCATGGCCCTCGACAAAGCCCGCGAACTGCGGCGCGATATGGCTCGCGCGCAGCGTTTCGGCGGCCAGGCGCAGCGTATCGTCGCCCTTGAGTTCCTCGGAGCCAACATTGAGCAGGCCGATGGAAGGTGCGGTCAGGCCGAGCACGGTGCGCGCGAAGACGTCACCCATCACCGCGAACTCGACCAGATTGCGTGCGTCGCATGACACGTTCGCGCCGAGGTCGAGCATCACCACGTCGCCGCGCGCCGAGGGGCCGATCGCGGCCATCGCCGGGCGGTCGATGCCCGGCAGCGTCTTGATGACGATCTTCGCCAGCGCCAGCAGCGCACCGGTATTGCCGGCGGTGACGATACCGGAGGCTTCGCCGCTGGCGACCGCATCGATGGCGACCCGCATCGACGAATTGCGCACGCGCAGCGCCGCCGTTGGTTTCATGTCATTGCGGACGACTTCGGGAGCGTGTCGCACCGTACACGCGGCGGCGGCGCGGCGATGACGAGCGAGCAGCGGTTGGAGTTGGGCCTCGTCGCCAACCAGCAGGAACCGTGCGCCCGGGTGTCGTTCCGCAGCGATCTCCAGCCCCTCAACGACCATGAGCGGCGCGTGATCCCCGCCCATGGCGTCCACCGCCAGCGTGTAGGTCGCGTTCAATGGCTCTCGGAGGCCACGCCGCGGCCCGGCGTCAGGCCCGGACAGCGCCCTTCAGCGCCTTTCCGGCAGCCACGATCTCGCGTCCGTCATAGAAGCCGCAGTGGCTGCACACGTGATGTGGCCGCTTCAGCTCGCCGCAGTTCGGGCATTCGGCGTGCGGCTCGCGCGGCAGCGCCTGGTGGCTGCGTCGCATGCCTGCGCGGGAAGGCGAAGTCTTTCGCTTGGGAACGGCCATTGGACGACGCCTCTCCGGTCTGGGTGACGCCCTGCGGTCCGGTCAAAGGCGGATGGGGCGGTCACATTCTTTCAACAACGCAAGCCGGGCCGTCTAGCAGAGGGTAGGGCGGGTCGCAAGGGACGTGGGCGACAGGGACGCGCGGCGACAGCAGTCCCGCAGGGAAGCGATCCGGGCTTGACGCCGGCCCAGCCCGCGCAATCCTCCGTCCCATGACCAGCAAACGCCCGCCACCCCAGCAACCTGCCGCGCCCCGCCCGCCTCCCGCGAAGCTCGCGGCGCGGCAGGAACGCGAGGCGGCGGCCTTGCGAGCCAATCTGCGCAAGCGCAAGGATCAGGCACGGGCGCGGGAGGCGCTGAAGCAGGAGTGAGCTGTGTCCGAACCGGCGCGCGGGCGCATGACATCCGACGAGTTCATCGCCTTGGCGATGGAGCAGCCCGAAACCAGCCACTACGAACTGGTTGCCGGCGAAGTGGTTGCCATGGCGCCGGAGCGCTCGGCGCATGCCCTGACGAAAGCGCAAATCTGACGTCGCATGGCCGAGGCCGTCGACGCCGGCAGACTGCCGTGCCAAGTCTATCCCGACGGGATGGCGGTGGAAGTGGACGAACACACGGTTTACGAACCGGACGCACTGGTTCGCTGCGGTGCCCCGCTTCCCGCCGATGCTGTCAAGCTGAACGACCCGGTCATCATCGTAGAGGTCCTGTCCCCTTCCACGCGCGCCCGGGATTCAGGTGCCAAGCTTGAGGACTATTTCCGTCTGCCGTCGCTGCGACACTACCTGATCGTGGAGACCGAGAATCGCACGGTCATTCATCATGCCCGTGGCGCGGACGGTATCATCCTCACCCGTATCGTGCGCGAAGGTCCGGTATTGCTCGAACCACCCGGCATCACCGTGACCGATTGCTTTCCGCTGGAACGCGAGGGCGGCTGACAGATCGTTTGCCCTCGCCCGGATGCTGCGCTAGACGCGCCAAAGTACCCCGCCCACCGGAGTCGCCCCCCGATGCCCGTCATGTCCGATCGCTGGATCCGCAGCATGGCGCAGCAGCATGCGATGATCGAACCCTTCGTCGAAGCGCAGAAGCGCCAAGGGGTGATCAGCTACGGGCTTTCGTCCTACGGTTACGATGCCCGCGTCGCCGATGAATTCAAGATCTTCACCAACATCGACTCCGCGGTGATCGATCCGAAGAACTTCGCGCCGACCAGTTTCGTGGACCGCAAGGTGGATGTCTGCATCATTCCCCCCAACAGTTTCGCGCTCGGCCACACGGTCGAGTATTTCCGCATCCCGCGCGACATCCTGGTGATCTGCCTCGGCAAATCGACCTATGCCCGCTGTGGCATCATCGTCAACGTGACGCCGCTCGAACCGGAATGGGAAGGCCAGGTGACGATCGAGATTTCCAACACGACCCCGCTGCCCGCGAAGATCCACGCGCACGAGGGCATCTGCCAGTTCCTGTTCCTGCAGGGCAACGAACCCTGCGAGACCAGCTATGCCGACAAGGCCGGCAAATACATGCGCCAGCGCGGCGTCGCGCTGCCGAAGCTGTGATGCGCGCCAGTCTTTCGGAAGAAGGCAAGGGTCCACACGGAGTCCGCGGAGAAGCAGGAAGGGCCACGGAGGACAAGAACTGCGCTTCGCGCGAAGCGCATCAAGATCCTTCTCAGTGGCCCTCCGACCTTTCTCCCTCTTCTCCGTGTGGAACCTTGCCTTCGTCCAAACCGCCGAACTCGCGAGGAGTTAGATCGCTCTGATGGACCGTATTCGCATCCGCGGCGGCACGCCGCTTTCCGGTGAGATCGCCATCGGCGGAGCCAAGAACGCCGCTCTCCCGCTGATGGCCGCCGGCCTGCTCACCGAACGCCGCCTCGTCCTGTCGAACGTGCCCCGGCTCGACGACATCACCACCATGTCGGCGCTTCTCGCACAGCACGGCATCGCGGTGGAACCGATCGGCAATGGCAGCCGTGCGCTGTCGCTCGGCGGCCGGATCACCAGCACCGAGGCGCCGTACGACATCGTCCGCAAGATGCGCGCCTCGGTCCTGGTCCTGGGCCCGCTGCTGGCGCGCACCGGCGAGGCGCGCGTCTCGATGCCGGGCGGCTGCGCGATCGGCACGCGCCCGGTCGATCTGCACCTGAAGGGCCTGGAGCAGATGGGGGCCGCCTTCCGGCTGGATGGCGGCTACATCGACGGGACCGTCCACGGCCGGCTGCGCGGGGCCACCATCGTGTTCCCGTTCCCCTCTGTCGGCGCCACCGAGAACCTGCTGATGGCCGCGGCGCTGGCGGATGGCCGCACCTTGCTCGCCAACGCAGCGCGCGAGCCGGAGATCGGCGACCTCGCGCGCTGCCTGAACGCGATGGGCGCGCGAATCGAGGGTATCGGCAGCGACCGCCTGACCATCGACGGAGTCGAGCGCCTGCATGGCGCGGAGCACGCCATCATCCCGGACCGCATCGAGACCGGCACCTATGCCTGCGCCGCCGCCATCACCGGCGGCGAGGTGCTGCTGGCCAACGCCAGACTGGAGCACCTCGGCGCCGTGATCCGCACGCTCCGGGACGCCGGCGTGGACATCATCGAGGAACCGCGCGGTCTGCGCGTGCGCCGGCTGGATGGGCTGCATGGCGTGGATGTGATGACCGAGCCCTACCCGGGCTTCCCCACCGACATGCAGGCGCAGTTCATGGCGCTGATGGCCGTGGCGGATGGTGCGGCGATGGTCACCGAAACGATCTTCGAGAACCGCTTCATGCATGTGCCCGAATTGAACCGCATGGGCGCGCGGATCAACGTGCACGGCGCATCGGCGATCGTGCGCGGCGTGCCGGGACTGTCGGGTGCGCCGGTCATGGCGACGGACCTGCGCGCCTCGGTCTCGCTGATCCTGGCGGGGCTGGCGGCCAGGGGCGAGACAGTGGTGAACCGGGTCTATCACCTGGACCGCGGCTACGAGGCGGTGGAGCAGAAGCTCGCGGCCTGTGGGGTCGAAATCGAGCGATTGCGCGGTTGATGGCGCATACAACCGGCTATTTCTTGTGGACTGGCGCGACGCCAAGCCCCATATGGATGCCCGTGCCGGAACTCTGCCAACCCCGCCACCGGAGATACATGTGACCACCCTGCTTCCTTCCCCCTTGGCATGCTGCCGCTGGGAGCTTGAAAATCGCCGCATGGTGCCGCCGTCCAACGACGCGCTGCGCCGCATCATCGAGGGTGACCCAGACCTCGTCGAGGATCTGAATCGGTTCTATGGCGATGCGACCCCGGATGGCGGCCTCGACAAGCTTGAGCGCGAGCTGCTGCTCGATCTGTTGGGTCGGCATTTCACGCGCGAACTATGGCCGCGCACCGGCGGTATGGAGGCGACGCGCCGATTCATGGCGACGCTTCAGCGTGCCATGGTAGCCGCCGGCTGGAAGATGGACGCGTTCGCCGTATCGCACTGAGGCACCGCTCAGAACCTGCGCCGCCTTGCCATTTGTCGGCTTTCCCGTTGCTATGAGCCGGCGCTAGGCCGCATGGCAACGGGGGCTGAAGATGCAATTCACGAATCAAACGGTCATCGTCACCGGCGGCACAGGCGCGCTGGGACGTGCGGTGGTCGGCGTCCTGCTCGCCGCGGGCGCACGCTGCCGGGTTCCCTATATCGTCGATGCGGAGGCCGAGGCGTTCCCTTACAAGGATCGCGTCACCCTGATCGGCAAATGCGACCTGACGGCCGAGGCCGATGTCGCGCGCCTATACGACGGCGTCGCGGACCTTTGGGCATCGATCCACATCGCCGGCGGTTTCGCCATGGGCAGCGTGGCCGACACCGACAAGGCCGGCATGATGCACATGCTGAACATGAACTTCGTGAGCTGCTACCTGTGCTGTCGCGCCGCGATGCGCCGGTTCGGCGCGGGCGGCGGCCGCATCGTCAACATTGCCGCTCGCCCGGCGCTGGAACCACGCCTCGGCGCCGGCATGGCGCCCTATGCCGCGAGCAAGGCAGCGGTCGCTGCATTCACACAGGCGCTGGCCGCGGAGGTGGCGGCCCGCAACATCCTGGTGAACGCGATCGCCCCATCAATCATCGACACGCCGGCCAACCGCGCCGCGATGCCGAAGGCCGACCACGGCGCGTGGCCTAAGCCCGAGGACATCGCCGCCACCATCGCTTTCCTCGCCTCGCCGGACAACAAGGTGACGACGGGTGGCGTGGTGCCGGTTCCCGGCCGGACCTGACGCAACGGCCGTCGGAGGTGCACCGGTCACTTTCGACCGTTGCGACGCGGCGTCAATCAGGCCGTCATCTCAGTGCTTTCTCCGTCAGCCGCCCACCCGTCAGCCGCGCGCAGCCTCATGGGGCGCGGTGCGGCGCAGCTCGCAGATCGCGGCGTGGATCTGCTGCCATTGGTCGTGGCCCGCCAGGTCGTGCTGCTGGCGCATTTCCGCCGCGCGCTCCAGGGCAACCGCCTGTGCCCGCAGGCCGTGCAGACGGATCATGTTCAGAGCCTTCTCCTGCGCATCGCGCTGAACGTTCTGTGCCTGCATGGAATATCTCCCTTCGAAGTGTTGCCGGGGAGACGTATATGCGGAGCGCCGAGGGCGTCCGCCAATCGCACGGCCGTCAGTTGGATGAAATTCCGGTTATCGCCCGGCCACGAATCAGTGGCGCCCGGCGTCGAACCCCAGGAACCCCGCATTCGGGATCGGCGCACCACCGTCGCCGCTGAACAGCCGCGCGGTCTGCTGTGCGGCCGGGGCTTTCGTTGCCGTAGCCGTCGCCGTCTTCGCCGGCGTCCCCTGGGTCCGTGCCGCTTGCTTGGCCGCCTTGGCGGAAACCGGCTTGGCGGCAGTCGTCGTTGCCGGCGGCTGCTGGTTGCGTCCATCGTCTGCGCCGCGCATCGAGAGCAGCAGGAACGAAATGTCGTTGCGGCCAAGATCGACCGACAGTTCCATCGGCGTCAGGCCCAGGATGTTGTGGCCATGCAGGTCCGCACCGCGGCTGATTGCGTCCCTCGCCGAGCCGATGTCGCCGCGGTTGATTGCGTCGAACAGGGCATCGGTCGGCTCCATGTCGTTGGCTGGCCGGACCGAGGGCACGACCGGGGAGGTGTTCCCAGCCGCTCCTGGCAGAGCGGGTGGCGGTATCTCCTTGGGCGTCACCTTCGGTGGTGCATTGCCGCCGATGGAGTTGAACTGCTGAGCCTGAGCGATCGATGGACCGGCCGCCAGGAGGATGGCGCCAATGAAGGCGCGCGAGATGACGATTCCCATGTGGACAACTTAGCTCAGGTTGGATTGAGCCACCAGAAGGAGGTTGTCAGATAGGTCGCGTAGGCGGTCCAGACGAAATATGGTGCCAGAAGCAATGCCGCCGATCGCCGCACCCGGAAGAAAGCCCGCGCCGTCAGCGCGATCAGTATGAGCAGCAACAGGTTCACCGCCAGTGCCAGCGGCGGGCTCCGCATGGCGAAGAAGGCCGGCGCCCAAAGCGCATTGGCGGCGAGTTGCCACCCCCAGAGGCGAAGCGGCCGGATCGAGGCAGAGCGCCGCCATACCAGCCAGGCAGCAACGCCGATCATGACGTATATGCACGTCCAGACGGGTCCAAACAGCCAGTCCGGCGGCGTGCCAGGCGGTCGGCTCAGCGACAGGTACCATCCGCGCGCCGGTCCTGCGACGATTGCCGCATCGGCGGCACCGACCAGCAGGCACAGCCCGACGAAACCGACCAGCGCCAGCGTCGGTGACACTGGCGCGGACGACCCGGGGTAGGATCCCCATTCGTTGGGATCGACGTTCTGGAAGACACGCCCCCTTCAGAAAGACCCAACTCGCCAAGCTCTGATGTAGTCCGCCGGGCGGCGTTGCGAAAGGGTTTCCGTCACGCGGCCTACCAACCATTTACCCGCGACCAGATCGCGGTCACCTCGTCGCTGCCCTCCACGACGCAATAGCGGTCGTGCGCCGCGGCTGTCATGCAGGTGTGGTTGGGTGCGATGCGCAACTTGGCCCCGATCGGCAGGTCGAGCGGATGACCTGGATCGGGCTCAATGAGACCATGCTCCTGGTAGGCGCGGCGCACGATCGCATCGCCGAAGTTGCGGCGTCCATCGATATCGAGCACGAGGCCGTAACCGTAATCCTTGGGTGCAGCCTCGGTGCTGCGGTCCTTGGAAAGCGCCAGGCCGCCGGCGTCCACCAGCAACTGCCCCGGTCTGCGGCCGATCACGCTGGTAAGAACGGTCAGCGCGATGTCGTCCAGCCCGTGGGTGCCGATCTCGGCCTGAAACAGGTCGCCGAACATGTAAACGCCCGCGCGCGCTTCCGTCACGCCGGCGAGGGTCTCCGCATGCAGCGTGGTGGGTGAACTGCCCATCGACACGATCGGCACGGCATGGCCAGCGGAGCGCAGCCGTTCGGCAGCCCGTACAACGCCGGCGCGTTCGGCTTCGGCGATCCGCACCATGTCGCCCACGTCGCGGCCGGCATAGGAATGACCGGCATGCGTCATCACGCCGGCGAGACAGGGGCCGAGGCGAGCCGCAATTTCCAGCAGCATGTCGTCGTCCGGTGCGACGCCGCCGCGCGATTCGCCAGTATCGATCTCGATCAGGGCACGCGGTGGCCGCGCGTGGGAGGCGATCGTGCCCGCCGTATCGAGATCGTCGGTCAGCACGATGACCGCGGCGCCGACGCTGTTCAGCTTGGCGACCTGATCCAGCTTCTGCGGCGTGATGCCGACCGCATACAGGATGTCGGCGATGCCGTGGCCGGCGAAGTACTCGGCCTCCGCCAATGTGGAAACGGTGATGCCGCCGGGCTGCCCCGCGGTCGCAAGGCGCGCCACGTCGATCGATTTTGCCGTTTTCATGTGCGGGCGCAGCGGCACGCCGTGGCGCGCCAGGGCACGTGCCATGGTGCCGATGTTGCGGAGCAGGATGGCCCGGTCGAGCACCAGACACGGCGTCGGCAGGTCTGCGAGCTTCATGCGGCCTCCGGGGACCAGTTTGCTGCCGTGTCGATCGGCAGGACCGGGCGCGGCAGGTGCTTCCAGGGAAACCGCGACAGGATCGGGCTGGTCAGGCCTGGCGCGTCCACCTCGATCACCTGCTCGTGGCGGAAGAACTCGTCGAAGCCGCCGCGGAAATGGCCTCGCGATTTCACCACCACAACACGCGCCTTGCCGATGTCGAGACCGAATGCCTCGAAGAATATGGGATCGGCACACTGGAACCGGTTGGAGATCACCACGACGGTGATGCCGTCGATCTGCAGCGCTGCGGACGGGCCGATGTCCAGCGTGTTGTCGGCGTAGATTCCGCGACGGCCACGCACCGTCGCATCGCGCAGCCCGCGCACGGTGGCCGGCGCGCTGAACGGCTTCGAGAACTCGTCGCCGCCGGAACGGTTGAAGCGTGCGTTGAAGCGGGCGCCTTCGCCGACCGCGTGCGCCTCGGCGGCGAGCGCCGGATCGTGGATCACACCCACCAGCGCATCCTTCACCCCGGCGTTGTGGAGCGCCTCGAGGATCCACATCGTGTTGCCGCGACCGCCGCCACCCGGATTGTCGGCTACATCGGCGAAGATCAGCGCGGGTTTGGCGCGGTCGGCAGTGCCCTGGGCTAACCGCGCACCGTCATCGAGTGACGTGAGCGCGGCGCGGAACCAATCGCGCCGCGCCCAGCCGGCTTCGGCGATCTCAAGTGCCAGCGCTTTCGCCGCTGCTGAGTCGGTTGCGGTGACCACGACGGTCAGGCCATTGAACGGTGTGTCGGCGTAAGCGAAGCCGCCCATCACCGAGACGTTCAACACGCGTCCCGCGTAGGGCGCATCCTGGATGCGCCGTTGCCCGAGATCGATCATCTCGCCGTACGGGCGCTCGTGCGCGTCCTTGCCGGTCAGCATGCTGACGGTGGGAGGCACGATCGGCAGGCGGATCTTCACGATGCTGGTCCTGGTGCCCGACAGCAACTTGCGCATCATTTGTGCCGACTCTGCGCCGCGCTCCCGCATGTCGAGATGCGGGTTGGTGCGGTAGCCGATGTAGGCGTTCACCAGATGGACATTCGCATCCGAGACGTTGGCGTGGAGGTCGTAGCTGGCCACCACAGGTCTCTCGGACCCCACGATGCGGCGGACCAAGGCGAGGATGGTCCCTTCCGGATCGTGGTCTCCGGTGGTCAGTCCGGCGCCGTGCAGCACGCAGTACACGCCATCGAGCCGTCCCGCGTCGCGCAGCCGCTGTTCCCATTCCACCATCAGCCGGTCGAAAAATGCCCGCTCAACTGGGCCATTCGGTTCCGCCATCGCAAGCAGGATCGGCACGGGCTCCCAGGGGCCGGCGGTGTCCATGTCGGCGATGAAGCCGGGGAGTTCGCCAAGCATGTGCGGAGCGGCGGAACGCGCATCGGCTACCATCGCATCGCCGCGCATCAGCGTGCGGCTGGCGAAATCGGCCTCGGTTGCAACGGGCGCGAACCGGTTGCATTCGATGGAGAAACCAAGCAGAGCGATGCGAGGACCGGTCATGCCCTATTCTCCGCCTCCCCCTACCCCCTCCCGCAAGGGGAGGGGAGAAACATTTTCACAGACTCACCCCCAGCAGTTCGGCGATCCGCGGCGTCGCCTTCAGGCCGCTGCCGGTCAGCACCAGCACCGTGGTCTGCTCCGGCGTGATCGTGCCGGCGGCGAGCAGCCTGGCAAATGCGGCTGCCGCCTGGGCCGATGTCGGCTCGACATAGATGCCGATGCGCGCGAGATCGAGCGTGGCGGCGCCGATCTCCGCCTCGCTCAGCATCACCGCCCCGCCCCGCGTCTGGCGCAGCGTGCCGAGCACTTCGCCCAGGCGGATCGGCTGCGCGATCGCGGTGCCTTCGGCGATGGTCGGCAGGATCTCCGCTTCGACCGGAACATCGCTGCCGGCGACGAAGGCCGCGGCGATCGGTCCGCAGTTCGCCGGCTGGGCGGCGAAGATACGCGGCATGGCGTCGATCTCGCCCGCGCCGAGCAGTTCGGAAAAACCGATTTCGCAGCCGAGCACGTTCGATCCCGCGCCGCAGGGCGTGATGATGTTGTCGGGCGTGCGGAAGCCGAGGTCTTCCCACAACTCGTAGGCCAGGGTCTTGGTGCCGTGCAGGAAGAACGGATGCCAGTTGTGGCTGGCGTAGAAGGTAGTTTCGGAACGGCGAATGGCGGCATCGGCGGTGTCCTGCCGCGTGCCGGGGATCAGTTCCACGCTGGCGCCGTGCGCACGCATCTGCACCGTCTTCGCCGGGCTGGTGGAGGCGGGCG
>DATMND010000430.1:0-13050 GCA_035569235.1 Acetobacteraceae bacterium
CGCGTGATCTACGGGTTCCGTCTCTCGGTGCTGTTCGGCTTCGTGCTGACCATCGTCTCGTCCGCCGTGGGCATCGCGGCCGGCGCGGTGCAGGGCTACTACGGCGGCGCGACCGACCTTCTGTTCCAGCGCTTCATCGAGATCTGGAACGGCATGTCGCAGCTCTATCTGCTGATCATCCTTGGCAGCATCATCACGCCGGGCTTCTGGGTGCTGCTGATATTCCTGCTGCTGTTCTCCTGGATGAATCTGACGGGCGTGGTGCGCGCCGAATTCCTGCGCGGCCGCAATCTGGACTATGTGCGCGCGGCGAGGGCGCTCGGCGTCGCGGACATCGCAGTGATGTGGCGGCACATCCTGCCCAATGCCATGGTCGCGACATTGACCTTCCTGCCGTTCACGCTGTCGGGGTCGGTGACAATTCTGGCAAGTTTGGATTTCCTTGGGTTTGGTCTGCCGCCGGGATCGCCGTCGCTTGGCGAACTGGTGGCGCAGGGCAAGAACAACCTTCAGGCGCCGTGGTTGGGGTTTACGGCGTTCGTCGTGCTGGGCGGTGTGCTGACGCTGCTGATTTTCGTCGGCGAGGCGGTGCGCGACGCGTTCGATCCGCGGCGGTTGCCGGTATGATCACAAACATCGTCATGGCCGGGCTTGACCCGGCCATCTATCGCGGCGCCAGCGTCGGCCGGGATGGCTGGGTCACGCCCGGCCATGACGATACAGATACCCGCCCATGAGCCTGGTCGAAGTCGAGAATCTGTCGGTCGCGTTCGGCACCAAACGCGTGGTGGACGATGTGTCGTTCACCCTCGATCGCGGCGAGACTCTGGCACTCGTCGGTGAATCGGGTTCCGGCAAATCGGTCACCGCGCTCTCGCTGCTGCAGCTTCTCCCGTCCGGCGGCACCAACCCCAAGGGAAGCATCCTGCTGGACGAGCGTCAGATGATCGGTGCCGAACCCGAGGCGTTGCACCGCGCGCGCGGCGACGTGGCGGGCATCGTGTTCCAGGAGCCGATGACCAGCCTCAACCCGTTGCACCGCATCGGCCGGCAGATCGGCGAGGCGATCACGCTGCATCGGCGGTTGCCTGCCGATCGGCTGCGCACCCGGGTCATCGAGGCGCTGCACCAGTCGGGCTTCGCCGACGCCGAGCATCGGCTGGAGGCGTTTCCCCATCAGCTTTCCGGGGGGCAGCGGCAGCGGGTGATGATTGCCATGGCACTGGCCAACGATCCCGCACTGCTGATCGCCGACGAACCCACCACAGCGCTCGACGTCACCATCCAGGCGCAGATCCTGCAGTTGCTGGCGCGCCTGCGGACCGAGCGGCGGCTGGCGCTGCTGCTGATCACCCACGACCTGCAGATCGTGCGCCGCTATGCCGACCGGATGTGCGTGATGAAGGACGGCGTCGTGGTGGAGGCGGGGCGCGTCGCCGATGTGTTCGCCGCACCCTCGCATCCTTACACGCGGATGTTGCTCGCCGCCGTCCCGAAGGGTGAGGCGACGAAGCTGCCAAATGATGCCAAGCCCCTGCTGCAGGCCGACAACGTAAAGGTGCACTTCGCGATCCGCCGCGGCGTGCTGCGCCGCGCGATCGGCTATGTGCGCGCCGTGGACGGCGTCTCGGTCACGGTGCGTGAAGGCGAAACGGTGGGTCTGGTCGGCGAATCGGGCTCTGGCAAGACGACGATGGCGCTCGCCGCATTGCGGCTGGAGCACGCCACCGGGCGGATCGACTTCGACGGCGAGAACATCGCGTCACTCGACCGCCGCGCCCTGCGACGGCTGCGTGCGCGCATGCAGATCGTGTTCCAGGATCCATTTGGCAGTCTTTCGCCCCGGATGCCGGTTGGTGATATAATTGCCGAGGGCTTGCGCGTGCACGAACCCCGGCTCAGCCGTTCCGAACGCGCCGACCGAGTCAACGCCGAACTGGACGAAGTTGGCCTGCCCGCAGACTCGGCAGATCGCTATCCGCACGAATTCAGCGGCGGACAGCGACAGCGCATCGCGATCGCGCGCGCCATGGTGTTGAAGCCCCGCTTCGTCGTGCTCGACGAACCCACCAGCGCGCTCGACATGTCGGTGCAGGCGCAGATCGTCGACCTGTTGCGTCGGCTGCAGCAGGTTCACGGCCTTGCGTATCTGTTCATCAGCCACGATCTGAAGGTGGTGCGCGCGCTCGCCCATCGCGTGGTGGTTCTGCGGCAGGGTCGCGTGGTGGAACAGGGCAGCGCTGATGAAGTCTTCGCCAATCCGCGTGAGGATTACACGCGGACTTTGATGGCAGCGGCATTCACTCTGGAAGATCATGTCACGGAGGACCACGCGACGCTGGGCAGGCCGATGGGTTCCGGTCGGTAATGGCACGGCATCCAGAGACGCTGCACGTTCGCGGTCTGACCCGCCGGTTCGGCACGGTTGTTGCAGTGGACGGCATCGATCTGGATGTGCCGGCCGGGCAGATGCTCGGAGTCATCGGTCGGTCCGGCGCCGGCAAATCCACGCTGTTGCGGATGATCAACCGGCTGACCGAACCCTCCGCCGGCACGATCCGGTTCGGCGCTCTCGACGTGACATCGTTGACCGGCAAGGCATTGCGTGAATGGCGTGCACGCGCGGCGATGATCTTCCAGCAGTTCAATCTGGTGCCGCGGCTGGATGTGCTGACCAACGCGCTGCTCGGTCGCCTATCGCATCGCGCCGTGCTGCCAAGCCTGCTCGGTCTGTTCTCGGCCGATGAACGTGCGGCGGCGGTGACGCTGCTGGAGCGTTTCGGTCTTGCGGAAATGGCGCTGCAACGCGCCGGCACGCTGTCGGGCGGACAGCAACAGCGTGTGGCGATCTGTCGGGCGCTGCTACAGGAGCCGTTGATGGTGCTGGCGGACGAGCCGATCGCAAGTCTCGATCCGCACAATGCACGGCTGGTGATGGACGCACTGCGCACGGTGAACCGGCAGGACGGGCTGACGGTGCTCGCGTGCCTGCACCATCTGGACGCGGCACGCGCCTGGTGCGACCGCGTCGTCGCCCTGCAGGCCGGACGCATCGTGTTCGATGGCACGCCGGCGCAGCTCAGCCCGGCCAAGGTGTTCGACATCTACGGCGTGACCGAGGAGGAATTCCATGCCGACCATGCGCCGTTGGTGGACGCGTGATGTCAGTGCCGCATCAGCACTGGAATGTCGGCGTTGGCCAACATGTAGCGTGTCACGCCGCCAAACAAAAGCTGGCGCAGTGGACTGTGCACATAGGCGCCCATCATAAGCATATCGGCGCCGAGTTGGTGCGCCTTGGCCAGCAGCGCCGCGCCAAATGCGCCGGGCCCGATAGGCAGGACATACAGCTCCGCGTTCACACCGTGTTCTGAGAGGATTGCAGGCATCGCGGGCGCCGCATTGTCCCGCACGCCAGCAAGCAGGAACACCCGTTCGGCGCGCGTTAGGCAGCGCAGTCCGGCGAGAACTGCCTTGGTCGCGCGCTCGTCGTCGCGCCAGGCGATGGCCACATGACGGCCGAACTCGTCCAACGACCTGGCAGGTACCACGAGCACGGGTCGGCCGGTTGCCAACAACGCGGCGCGCATGGCATTCCAGCTCGTGCCGTAATCGTGCCGACCCGGCTGCGCGACCACTAGGAAATCGGCGCGGGCGCCTCTTTCTTCGACAATCAGTTCCGCGATGCCGTCTATATCGACCCATTCGGCTTTGATGCCTGCCTGCTCCGTGCCTGACAGCCAGTCATCATAAACTGCCCGTACGGCATCGGAACGAGTTGCCTCGACTGATCGAAGTTCGGCTTCCCGCTGCACGGAGAGGATCTCTTCGCTTGGCGCGATGCTTTCTTCGGGCGGAGTCCGCACGAGGAGCGCCTCGACATGTCCGGCGCCGCTCAGCTCGGCGAGACGCCGTGAAGCGGCGAGCAGTACACCCGCCGTCGCCGGGTGATCCAGCACAGTCAGGACCACCCCGGATATCCCAGCTGAAGCCATTTGAGTCACCACGCCTCGCGGCCAGTTTTCGGTCGCACCATCGGTGCGGCTCGCTGCTCTGCTTCATGCTTGTCGAACATGGCGCGCGCCGCAGCGGACCGCTTCTCGGTCAGTTCGTCGCGGTGCTCGGTACACCAGTCAAACGACTCGATGCGCGGCGCATTGTCGCCGGAGAAGTGTGGCATCACATAGCGGGCATAGAGTTCGTAAGATCGCTTTGTCGCTTCCCAGTCGGCCCAGTTATGCGCCTGATGCAGGAACACGCCGAACTGACCCTGCTTCGCCTGGAGCCGTTCGATCAAGGCGATCGCATCGTCCGGCGTGCCGATCACACCGAACTTGTTCTCCACGAACCACTCGGCGGCATCCTTGCCGTCGGGCACGATGAAGCGCGGCTGGTTGTTGTTGAGGTAGCCAAGATAACGCTCGAAACCGAACCGGCAGTTCTCGTACGCCTTGGCGCGTGTCTCGGCGATGTGCATCGGTCCCACCAGACGCAGCCGGGCGGGGTCCATGCTGCGTCCCTGCTCGGCGGCGATGTCATTGGCGATCTGCCAGTTTGCCGCCAGCGCATCATAGCCGAACGGATTGGTCGCCGCGACACAGATCATGCTGAGATCGTACTTCCCAGCCAGTCTGCCACCGGACGGCGTAACGGCGCTCACCACCGCAACCTCGGGATGCGGTCTGGTATACGGCCGCAGATGCGCGCGCGCATTGACGAAGGTGTACCAATCGGTCTTCTCGGTGACGATCTCGCCGCGGAAAAACCGCAGAATTACATCCAGCGCCTCGGCCATCCGATCGCGCTGGGTGTTCGGATCGATCCCCAGCATCAGCGCATCCGACGCCAGCAGTCCGGGGCCGGCGCCGAACATGATACGCCCGCGCGTGTGGTGGTCGAGCTGGATGATGCGGTTCGCCGTCATCAGCGGATTGTGGTACGGTAGCGAGATCACACCGGTGCCGAAGCGGATGGAGCGCGTGCGCTCCGCGGCAACCGCAATGAACAGCTCCGGCGAGCTGATCAGCTCCCAGCCGGCGGAATGGTGCTCGCCGATCCAGGCTTCGTGGAAGCCCAGCCGGTCCAGCCACTGCATCAGTTCGAGATCGCGATCCATGCAGGCGGCGGGGTTCTCGTCCATCGGATGAAACGGCGGCAGGAAAACGCCGTGGCGGAGCTGGATCATGGCGGGCCTTTTGCAACTGAATGGCGCATTGTGCGCGGCTTGCCGAACCCCCTGCAAGAATCGATCTCCACCCTGGTCAATCGCGCTCTGCGTGCAGCGACGATGCGGACGGCATGAAGAAGCAAGAATAACACGGATTACACGGATTACACGGAATCGCACGGATTACACGGAATCGGCTGCAGTTAACCATTGAGCGAAGCTGTTGGGCGCAAGCTCAAGGTTATGAAGCCCGGTCTCGTTCATGGCGGTGACATCACACATCGGATTATCGGCGCCGCAATGCGAGTGCATCGGCGCCTTGGCCCGGGCCTGCTCGAATCAGTCTATGAGGCATGCCTGTGTCATGAGCTGCGGCGCGCCGCGATACCTTTCGATCGACAGGTCCGTCTGCCAGTTCGTTACGACGGCGTGACGCTGGACTGCGGCTACGTCGCAGACATTATCGTTCAAGCCACCGTTGTGCTCGAACTGAAATCCGTTGAACACATCATGCCACTTCATCAGGCGCAATTGCTGACTTATCTTCGCCTGACTGACTGCCGCATCGGGCTATTGATTAACTTCAACACAGTCTCACTGACAGATGGCATTAGGCGCTATGTCCTGTGAGCCACCTTCCGTGTAATCCGTTTGCCTTAATCCGTGTAATCCGTGTTATTCTTGCTTCCTTTGAGGTCACAAAGTACAGCCATCTCGATCGGTGATGACCGCAGCATCCCTTGACCAACGCGGATCGCAGGTCTCTCCTGCCTGCAATAAGGACCCAGGAGAGTACCCTCATGCACGACACGGTCATCCGCGGCGGAACCATCGTCGATGGCACTGGCAAACCGTCTTTCGCCGGCGACGTGGCGATCGACGGTGACCGCATTACCGAAGTTGGCAGCAAGGCCGGCCCAGGCAGGCGTGAGATCAAGGCCGACGGCATGCTGGTAACCCCCGGCTGGGTCGATGTGCACACGCACTACGACGGCCAGGCCACTTGGGACCAGGAACTGGCGCCGTCGTCGTGGCATGGCGTCACCACGATCCTGTTCGGCAATTGCGGTGTCGGATTCGCTCCGGTGCGCCGAGAGCACCACGACTCGCTGATCGGGCTGATGGAGGCGGTGGAGGAAATTCCCGGCATCACCCTTGCCGAGGGCCTCAAATGGGACTGGGAGAGCTTTCCGCAGTACCTCGATGCGCTGGAGAGGATGCCGCGCGCGATCGACGTGGCGGCGCAGGTGCCGCACCATCCGCTGCGCGTCTATGTGATGGGCGAGCGCGCCATCAACCGCGAAAAGGCGACAGCCGAGGACATCGAGGCAATGCGCCACATGACGCGCGAAGCTTTGGAGGCCGGTGCGTTTGGCTTCACCACCTCGCGCACCAATTCGCACAAGACGCCGACCGGCGAGATGGTGCCTGGACGCTACTCGGAAGTGCAGGAACTGCTCGGCATCGGGTCGGCGCTGAAGGGCCTGAAGCACGGCGCATTCGGCGTGAACAGCGACTTCGAGGTCGAGACCGACGAACTAGCTTGGATGACAAAGCTCGGCCAGGACACCGGCCGGCCGGTCTGGTTCCTGCTGACTGACCGTCCGACTGATTCGGTGCGCTGGCAGCGCCTGATCGAGGGCGTGCGCACTGCCCGTGCACAGGGCGCCTATGTCACGGCGCAGATCGCAGGGCGTCCGGTCGGCGTGATGCTGGGTGTAGACACCGCGTTGAACCCGTTCTCCGTCCGGCCCAGCTACAAGGCGCTGCTGAAGCTGCCCGCGGCGGCGCGGCTGGCACGGCTGCAGGATCCGGCGGTTCGCGCCGAGATCCTGAACGACGAGCCATCGGCTGAACTGGTGCACCGGCTGTCACAGTTCCGCCAACAGATCACCACGCGCTGGGATCGCATGTTCGTCATGGGCGATCCTCCGGATTATGAGCCGGAGCAGAGCAGCAGCGTCGCGGCCATGGCGGAACGCTCGAACCACTCACCGGCCGAGGTGGCGTATGACTATCTGGCGGGCGGCCCGGATCGGTTCCTGTTCTTCCCGATCGTCGGCTACAACGAGGACAACCACGACATCATCCGCACCATGCTGACCTCGCCGGAGACAGTGCTGGGGCTGTCGGACGGCGGCGCGCATTGTTCGTCGATCAGCGATGCCAGCTTGCCGAGTTGGATGCTCACCCACTGGGGCCGCGACCGGAAGCGCGGGCCGGGGCTGCCGCTCGAACTGATCGTCAAGCGGCAGACCAGCGAGACGGCGGACTTCTTCGGCTTTGCCGATCGCGGGCGGCTGGCGCCGGGTTTGAAGGCCGATGTGAATGTGATCGATTTCGAGCGGCTGCGGCTGCACGTGCCGGAGATCCGCTACGACCTGCCGGCTGGCGGGCGGCGGCTGGTGCAGCGCGTGGACGGCTACATCGCGACGATTGTGTCGGGTACACCCGTCTTCGAGCGCGGCGAATACACTGGCGCCACGCCCGGCGGACTGGTGCGCGCGGGGTAGCGCCCCTCCCCCCAGCCCCCTCCCGCGAGGGGAGGGGGAGAACTTATAGCAGCAGCACTCCCCCTCCCCTTGTGGGAGGGGGTTGGGGGAGGGGGGCGCCGATTACTTTGCCCTGAACGTCTTGTGGCACGTCGCGCAGGCGTCGCCCACTACCTTGACCTGCGCAGCGACGGCCTCGGTATCGCCGGCCTTGGCGAGTTCCGCCAGCTTGGTCGCTTCCTTCGCGAGGTTGTTGGCATCATTCTGGAATTCCGCCGGCTCGGTCCACACGGCCGGCAACGCCTTCGTGTTGTGGCCCTGATCGCTGCCCTTCGGGAACTGCGTCGGGAACTGCGTGATCCAGCGCGCGATCGCCTTGGCGGGCTGCTCCAATGTCTTCACGTCGCCCTTCGTGACGACGACGACCTTTATTCCGCTGAAAGAACCGAGCAGCAGATCCTGCCCCGCCTGGCGGGTTTCGATCGGATCATATCCTGCGGCCCCGGCGGTACCCGCCGTCGCCATTGCCAAGACTGCGAATACCGCAAGCTTCCTCGTCATTCCGATTCATCCCCCGTTGTGATTGCAGCGCCGTCACTGACTTGTCGGACGCACAGGCGCCATCAAAATTCCCGGCTGTTGCAGGAAACCAATGGCAGAATCTTCCGCCGGGGTCCACATACACGCCATGCCTCACATCCATTCCGTTGCCGTGTTCTGTGGCTCCCGGGCCGGCAACGATCCCGCATACCGCGCCGCCGCGCAAGCGCTCGGTCAAGGGTTGGCGGAAGCCGGTATCCGCCTGGTGTATGGCGGCGGCCGCATCGGGCTCATGGGAATCATGGCGGATGCCGCGCTGGCTGCCGGCGGCGCGGTCCTGGGCGTCATTCCGGAATTCCTCACCCGGCGCGAAGTGGCGCACGAGAGCATCACCGAACTGGTCGTCACCGATTCGATGCACAGCCGCAAGCAGCGCATGTTCGAGGCAGCCGATGCCTTCATCTCGCTTCCGGGCGGCCTCGGCACCCTGGACGAGACGATCGAGATCATCACCTGGCGGCAGCTTCGCCTGCATGCCAAGCCGATCCTGATCTGCGACGTGGCGGGATCGGCCGCGCCCTTCCTGGCAACGATCGAGGCGGCCGTCGAGGCCGATTTCGCCTTACCCGAGACGCAGCGCCTCTACGAAGTGCTGGAAAGCGTCCGCGACGTGCTGCAACGCCTGTCGCACCTGCATCGCGTCGCGAGCAGCGAGGCCGCACGCCTGTAACGATGCCTTGCCCGGACCGGCGCGCGGGACTATATGCGCCGCCTTGGCCGGAGTGTAGCTCAGCTTGGTAGAGCACTGTGTTCGGGACGCAGGGGCCGGAGGTTCAAATCCTCTCACTCCGACCAGCGAGAGTTTCTTGGCGAACGCGGTGAGCTTGGAAACCCGGCTGCCCCGGCGCATGCCGGGACCCACGTCTTCCACAGGCGCGTCATGTCTGTCAGCGGCTTCGTTATCGCCTACAACCGGGCGCACCTGCTTGGCACCTGCCTGCGCTCCCTGCGCTTCGCGGACGAGCTGATCGTCATCGACAAGTCCTCGACGGACGATACGCCGCGCATCGCCCGGCGTTACGCCGACAGGGTGATGACGGCGCCCTGGTCGCCAACCGTCGAGGAGACGCGAAGCTTCGCCTTGGACCAGTGTCGGCATGACTGGATCGCGTTTCTGGACGACGACGAGTTGCTGAGCCCGGAAGCCATCGCCTATCCGCACGCTCCACGCGCGTCCGATGGCCTGGAAGCGGTCGCATTGCCGCTCCGCCACTGGATCCTCGGCGCGTTCGATGCCAACGCCTACTACTGGCCCGAGCACCAGATCAGATTCTTTCGCAAGGGCGCGGTTGCCTTCAGTCCCGTCGTGCACGGCGGCATCGATGTCCTCACCGATCGGGTCGAGCGGATTCCGACCGATTCGCCGATCTACATCGAACCCCTGTCGCCTGCCGGCACGGAACAGTGGATCGAACGCACGTATCCGTTATACATCACGCCCCAGGCGTGTGAGCGCCGAACCCGAAATGGCGGACATGATCGAATTTGCCCACAAACGCATCGACCACTGGCTGGCGCTCAGCCGTCACAGCGACAGGAATGACTATGTGGCCGCCATCACCTTGCTGCGTGCGATCTACGACATGGTGGACCGGGTGAAGGCGTGGGAAACCCGGCAGGGTCTTGATGGGGCCGGCGCGTTCCGGACACGTTGCGAGGAGTTGGGCCTCGCCTACGACGAACTCGAGAGCCGCCTCGGCATCCCGACCGGGATGCGCGGTGGCCAGCCAGCGACGGGAGGCGTGCTGCGACGCCTGATCGGGCGCCTGCGTTGCTGACCGATCTGTCGTCTGTCGCGCGCACAAACGCATCGAGTGATGCCTGGCGCCCCAGGTTCCAGCGGTGGCGCAGGGCCGTATTGGCCGAAGTGACATGGCCGATCTACGCCCTGTATGGCCGCCGCCTGCTCGGACAGGTGATGCAACGGCCGCCCCCGCGCCATGTCGGCATCATCCTGGATGGCAACCGCCGCTTCGGGCGACTGTCCGGCCTGATCGATCCTGTGCAGGTGTATGCGCAGGGCGCGCAGAAGCTGGACGATCTGCTGAACTGGTGTGGGGAGCTTTCAATCCCCGCGGTCACCTTGTGGGTCTGCTCCACCGACAACCTGGAACGACAGCCGCATGAGGTCGCCGGCATTCTGGGCGCACTGGAGGTGAAGCTTCGCGCGCTCGTCGGCGACCCGCGAATTCACAGCCGGCGCGTCCGCGTGCAGGCCATCGGCCGGCTCGATGTGCTGCCGGAAAGCACGCTCGCGGCAATCCGCACCGCGGAGGAAGCGACCGCAGGCTACGACGCGATGCTGCTCTCGATCGCTGTTGCCTATGGCGGCCGCGAGGAGATCGCCGACGCCGTGCGGGAGATGCTGGTTGAGGCGATGCGCGGTGGTGCGTCGCTGCCCGAGATCATCGCCAGCGTGTGTCCCGAGAGAATCGGCCGGCACCTCTACCTCGCCGATGCCCCCGAGCCGGACCTGATCATCAGGACAAGCGGCGAGTTGCGACTGTCAGGCTTTCTGCTGTGGCAGAGTGCGTACAGTGAGTTCTATTTCTCGGATGTGCTATGGCCGGCGTTCAGGAAGATCGACTTCCTGCGCGCTGTGCGGGCGTTCCAGCAGCGCAGACGCCGTTACGGCCGCTGACGGCGCAGGTGCCGGCGGAGCCGCGGCAGGTAGCCGCGCATGAAGGTGCGCAGCGAGCCCTGCAGTAGACCTAGCTGTCGCAGCACGAGATCGCGCTCGCGTCGGAGTGCTTCATTCCGGTCCTCCGATTCGGACTGTGCCAATTCCACGATATCCGCGCGCTGCGTTGCTGCCCGCAGGTTCTCCGTTGCCTCGGCGAACGCGGCCGCCACCTGGGAGCGTTCGTCACGCACCTGGGCGAGTTCGGTTCGCGTCTGGGAGAATTCGGCCTGCGTCTGGGAGAATTCGGCCTGCGTCTGGGAGAGTTCGGCCTGCGTCTGGGAGAGTTCGGCGTGCGTCTCGCGCAGCTGGTTCGCAAGCTGCACGAATCTCGCCTGCTCGCTGCCGACGTCGCCATGATCGATGTAGAGACTAGGTGGCAGTGGCGGCGGTTCGCGATCGGATGCCACGGCGATCACATAAGGAGCCCGCGGCAGTCCGATGCAGGCTTCGAAATGTGTCTCGCCGCGGCGGTCGAACACAAGTGGAGGCGCGGACGACCCGGTCTCGCCAAGCAACGCCGAGCCGACCAGAGCGCGCTGCTGCATCAGCAACACATGCCGGAACGTCCCGTGCAGGAGCGTGTCAAACTCGATCCGGCTCAGCTCGTGCACATGGTACGGGTTCGCCGCCGTCCCTGCCGGGGAATACACGTCGCGGTCCGGTGTGCTGACGATGAACGTTCCGCCCGGCCGCAACACCCGGCGAACTTCGCGCAGGAAAGCGTCCTGCCGGTCAAAATGCTCGATCGTTTCAAACGACACGACCGCATCAACGCAGCTATCGGCAAGTGGCAAAGCGCGCGCGTCAGCCTGCACGAACCGCAGGTTGGATCGCGGAAAATTGCTGCCGGCGCCGCGCACGGTCGCCTCGGAGTATTCAACGCCGACCACCGACCGCGCGACCTGCGCCAGCAGTGCCGAACCGTAGCCTTCGCCACTCGCGACATCGAGCACGTCGAGCCCCGGTACGAGCGAACGGGCGAACAGGTAGCGATGATAATGCTCGATCTGCACCTGTCCGCCGATGGCGGTCGTCAGGCGCTCGCCGGTGAAGGGCTCGGGATGCTCCGCCGTTTCGCGGCGAAAGATCTCGCCCATCACCGCACCTAGTTCAACCGCGTGCGCAACTCATCGATCGCGCCGCGGATGCGGCTGGCTGCGTCGCCCTCCGGCACCAGCATGAGAAAGCGTTCATAACAGCGCAGCGCAGCGGAGACGCGATCGAGTCGCTGGTTCATCACCGCGGCCTGACGCCAGAGATCGGCATGATCGGGCGCGATCCGCAGCATGTCTTCGGTGCATGTCAGCGCGCCGGGCATATCGCCGGTCTGCAGACGGCGGCTCATGATGTTGTTCTGCAGCCGCAGCAGCACGCGCCGCGCATTCATCGGCCGCAACAGCCCCGGTCGCAGTTCGGCGTTGTCGCCTTCCACGCGCTTGAGCAATGCACGTAGATCGCGCGCATCGAGCGGAACGCCGCCGGCAAACACGTCGATCACGGCCTGGACGCTCTTGCCTTCCAGCGCGATCAGGAAATGCGCCGGAAAATCCACGCCATGCGCGCCCCATCCGGCAGCGCGCGCCGTATGCAGCCAGATGATGCCAAGCGCGACCGGAAGGCCTCGGCGTCGCTCGATCACGCGGATCAAATTGGCATTGGCCGGATCGTCGTAGGTCTCGGCATCGCCGGCATAGGCGTAGCGACCGGCAATCAGCCCCGCCAGCGCTTCAGCGCGCATGCTCAAATCGACGGTGCCGATCGTGTCGGCGAGCGCCACGGCGTCGCGCGCGAGATCGGACAGATGCGCGCGCGCCGCCTGCCAATCGGCATCCGGCGCATCGACGCGTGCGAGCTGCAACGCCGCACCACCGATGTCGATCTCGGTATCCGGCAGCACGCCGATCGCTTCCAGGGCGGTTCGGGGTTCGGTCATCGCCGTCAGTGTGGGGGTGCCGGCGCTTCGGCGCAAGAAGGATCAACCACAAAGACACAGAGCAACGAAGGCGCTCTTCGTGTCTCTGTGTCTTTGTGGTGATCCTGCTTTATTCGGCTGCGGGCAGGTAGAGTTCCTTGCCCTTCTCGGCGAATTCCTTGCTCTTCTGCTCCAT
>DATMND010000431.1:0-3569 GCA_035569235.1 Acetobacteraceae bacterium
GGATTTGTACCAGGCGCTGCGAGCGCAATCGCTCAATCTTGGCGAGGTGGACTACGCCGCGCTGCTTGCCGGCCGGGCGCAAACAGTGGTCCGCAACCGTGCCGGCGCGTTTCGTCTCTTCCGCATCGGCGACGCGGTTGCCAGCCGAAACATACATGCGGCTATCTTTGATGCGCTTCGTCTGGCAAAGGACCTGTGACCCGGTCAAGTGGTGTAGCCATGCATGACATCCGCACTATCCGTGCCGATCCCGCCGGCTTCGACGCCGCCCTGGCACGGCGCGGGCTGGCGCCGGCGTCGCCGGACATCCTAGCAAAGGATACCGAGCGGCGCGCAGTGCTGACCGCACTGCAGGAGAAGCAGGCACGCCGCAATGTGCTGTCCCGCGAGGTAGGGCAAGGCAAGCGCACCGGTGTCGATACGGCTGCACTGGAAGCCGAGGCGGTGGCGCTCCGCGGCGAAATGGAGGGCCAGGAGAAGCGGGCTGCCGCGCTGGACGATGAGATTTGCCGCATCCTCGAGGGCTTGCCGGCCGTGCTGGACCCGGACGTGCCGGACGGCCCGGATGAAACCACCAATGTGGTGCTGAAGCAGCAGGGCGAGCCGCGCGATCTGGGGTTCCAGCCGAAGCAGCATTTCGAGCTGGGCGAGGCGCTCGGCATGATGGACTTCGCCACCGCGGCGAAACTCGCCGGCACCCGCTTCGTCGTGCTGCGCGGCCCGCTGGCGCGGCTGGAGCGGGCGCTCGGCCAGTTCATGATCGACCTGCATACGCGCGAGCACGGGCATATCGAGATGGTCGTCCCGTCCCTGGTCAACGAGGCCGCCGCCTATGGGACCGCCAGCCTGCCCAAATTTCGCGACGACCTGTTCGAGACGTTGGACGGGCGGTTCCTGATCCCCACGGCCGAGGTGCCGCTGACCAACACTGTCGCGGGCGACATCGTGGCGGAAAAGGACCTGCCGATTCGCCTCGCCGCCCTGACCGACTGTTACAGGGCCGAGGCCGGTGCCGCGGGACGGGATACGCGCGGCATGCTGCGTCAGCATCAGTTCCGCAAGGTCGAGCTGGTGTCGATCGTGCATCCCGACCACAGCGTTGCTGAGCAGGAGCGCATGGTGTCATGCGCCGAAAAGGTGCTTAGCCTGCTTGAAGTGCCGTTCCGCCGCGTCGTGCTGTCGTCCGGCGACACCGGCTTTCCCTCTGCTCGGACGTTTGATCTGGAGGTCTGGCTGCCCGGCCAGCAGGCGTGGCGCGAGATAAGCTCGACCTCCAACTGCCGCGAGTTTCAGGCGCGGCGGATGAATGCGCGGTTCCGTGCAGCCGACGGCAAGACGGTCGCGTATGTGCACACGCTGAACGGGTCCGGCGTGGCGGTGGGGCGGGCGCTGATCGCGGTGATGGAGAACCACCAGCAAGCCGATGGGTCCATCCTGATCCCCGAGGTGTTGTGGCCCTACATGGCGGGGATGGAGCGCATCGGCTCACCAGACGCCGGGTAGCAGCCGCCACTTCACGCGTGCCGCGTACTCCGCGTAGCCAGGCAGTTCGGCGCGTAGCATTCGATCTTCCTTGACCGTGCGCCACAGCAGGATGGGCACGCCAAGCCAACCAATTGCGGCGGCCAGCCAGGAGCCGAGTGCGAGACCGTTGGCCAGAATCACCACCAGAGCCGCGGTGTAGCCTGGGTGCCGCACGAAGCGGTACGGTCCGTCGCTGATCACGCGCTGCCCGCGATCGAATTGGATGCGGACTGCCGAAGAGAAGAAGCGGTTGACGCGCATCGCCCAGATGACCGGCACCCAGCCAAGAGCGAACAGCAGCAGTCCCAGGGCACGCAGCCACACCGGCACGCTGTCCGACCAGTGCAGCCGGCCGCGGTCCAGCCCGGCCACCGCGAGAACCGCGAGGAACAGCAGAGTGCTCAGCAAATAGCCCAGCGACGGACGCTGCCCGGCGGGACGCATGCGCTCGCGCACCAGATCGGGTTCGATAATCACCACGGTGGCTACGCAGATCGCTGCCAGCTCCACGAGCCAGCACCAGAATTCGATGATATCCAGCCGGCCGGCGGCGCCGAACAGGACGGCAGCACAGACCACCATCATGACTGCTATCGACGGCATGGTGGAGCGCGGCATGCGATCCTGGGTCATCGTCCACCTCGTGCCAAAATCTTACTCCGGTTTGATGCCCCGAACGAAGCCCGGGAGCATCGATCATGCCGATTGCATCATGGGAGCCCGGCCTCTGTCGCATCGAACTGCCGGTGGCATGATCGGACTGCACTCATGGCACCATCAATCAGTTCTAGCCGATCGCCGTGCGGCTGCTCAATTCGGATGGTGCGGCGTGCGCTGGCTGTACGTATGCATTCGGCACCCATCAGTCTGGGTGTCCAACATGGTGGACCCTGCGTGGCGATGGCGTCCTACGGCAGGTGTGTTCTGGCTCAACTGCTTCACGATGCGAAATGCGCCATTACATAAATGTGGTGACACGGCGCGCAGCACCCAGGTCATAGGGCGCCGACCGAGAAATGCTGAAGGACACGAACTTGAAGCAGCGGATTTGTTGCGGTTTGTCAAGCCTTCCGCGAAGTCACTGGCCGAGCCGTGTTGAGCCACTGGCGACGATATGCTTTTGTCGTTCTGCCGCAGCATGTACCGAATTAATATTACTGTATCGGGACGGTGTCCGGTTCGGGATGAAACCTATTATCGTTCTGTCCGAACGAGGGCGAGCGATTGCCGACGATACGTTTTGTAATTTTCTGCCAAACCTCCACGCCTATCGTTGCGTGATAGGGACAATCCTTATGTCAGGACAAAGAAAATTGTATCTTACGTCATAAATGTTATAATTGCCCTTGCCGTTAGATTGCGATTGTGCAACCTTATATTCGGTCGATCAGACCATGTATAAGGAGAGGAGTACCAAATGACTCGAAATCGAAATGAGCGCCTGCACTGGCGCCGCGCCTTGCTGGCCACCACCGCCGCGCTCGCGCTCGGCCAGAACGCCGCCTGGGCGACCTGCCTGGACGGCACCAGCTTCCCGCCCGGCGGCTACCAGATCGGCCAGGCGCCGGTGGCGGTCGCGGCCAACTGGTCGCCGAACGTGTTCACCAGCACGGAAGGCTCCGTCTTCATCCTGGACAGCTCGACCGCCGATCAGGTCACCGGCGCACCTACGGGTGGCGGGCACAACTGGGCCTTCGACCAGGGTTCGACGCTCTGCAAGCAGGGTGATGCCGGCAGCGCAGCCGGGACCACCGCGTGGATCCTGCCGCCGAACACCTCCACCGATTGCATCGTTCTGCCGATCATCAAGAACGGCGCAGTCACCAACCTCGGCGACATCCCGTTCCAGGGTGCAGCCGTCACCCCGGTCTGCGATCCGACCAAACTGAGCACCGCGACCGTGCCCAACCCGCTCAACACCTACGGCAACCAGCTCGGCTGCGCGATCGCCGCTTTCAACAACGGTGGCGTGCCCCAGGCAACCACTGCGGCCACCGCGACGTCCTACATGTTCCTCGCCGGCATCAAGGGCGGCCTGTTCCACT
>DATMND010000432.1:0-16955 GCA_035569235.1 Acetobacteraceae bacterium
GCGCGGGTTATTCCCGGTTTGATGGCTACGTGCCGCGTCAGGAACCGCCCAGCTTCTACGCCGGCGGCAAGGTGGCGCATTTCGAGCGGGTCGACTGGATCGTGCAACCGGACTCAGCGACCGCCGCGGCCGCCTTGCAGAAGGGCGAGGTCGACTGGATCGAACAGCCACTGATCGACCTTTGCCCAATGCTGCGGACATCGCCGGACGTGGCGGTCGCGGTGAACGATCCCTTCGGATGGCAGCCGATCATCGCGCTCAATCACCTGAGCACGCCGTTCGACAACCCGAAGCTGCGGCGTGCACTGCTGCCGGCGCTCGACCAGAAGGCCTTTGTCACGGCGGTGATCGGTGAGCAGGGCGAACTCGGCCACGTGCCTGGCGGCTATTTCGCTGACGGCCAACCGATGGCGACTCACGCCGGCCTGGATGTGCTGACCCGGCCGCGCGATATCCGGCTGGCGAAGCAACTTGTGTCCGAGTCAGGTTATCGCGGTGAAACGGTGGTGCTGCTGTCCGCCAGTGACCGGCCCGTCTACAGCGCGGTGTCGCAGGTGACCCGCGCGCAGTTTGAGACGCTTGGTCTGACTGTGGACTTCCAGGCGATGGACTGGGGTTCGGTGGTCACGCGGCGGACCAGTCAGAACCCGACGGACAAGGGCGGCTGGAGCGCGTTCATTACCGCCTTGGATGGCGTCACCGTGTCGAATCCCGGCGGCAACTTCGCGTTGCGGGGCAACGGCAAGAAGGCCTGGTTTGGCTGGCCAACGGATGAAAAGTTGGAATCGCTGCGCGATGCCTGGTTTGACGCGCCAGACCTGGCGTCACAAAAAGCGCTCGCCGAGCAAATCCAGCTTCGGGGCCTGGAGACCCTGCCCTACATCCCGCTCGGCCAAATCTTTCAGCCGACCGCGTTCCGCTCGGACATCAAGGACATCGTGAAGTCGATGTTCCCGCTGTTCTGGGGGGTGCGCCGGGGGTAGCAACCTTCTGATCAGGGACGACGCGCCGTGCCACTGCTTGGCTTCGTGACTGCGGCCACTTCATGGCCGTGACCGCAACCTCTGCCCGCGCCAGCCTGGCGCTGTCTGTCCTCGCTTCGCCGCGACCCGATGCGCCGCCGCCAGCGCTGCGCGTGCCCAGGCGATAAGCTCATCGGGTTCGTCGAGCAGGTGCTCAGGCACGCGCCAAAAGGCAAGGTCTATCGTGCGGCCTTGCTTCTCGTAATTGAGGGGCGGCACGGACTCAGCTTCCTTGAAGACCGTCCGGTTGTGGTCATCTACCCGAACGTAGAACGTGTCGTCTGTTACCATCCCCAACATCAGCCCGTTACAGAACACCCCCGTTTTGCCGAACATCCGCCGCATCGTGATGCGACCGAGTGGAGCGAGCTGCTCGCGCAGGAACTCGGCAAAGCTATCGCTGGCGACCATCCTCGATCCTCCGTCCGCGGCCCCCCGGAGGTGCCACCAAACGCAATGGCATGGGGCTAATGCATGCAGCAACGCGCGCCATACCGATCATGCCGAATATCACTGGGTTCGGCAGCTTTGGCGGCGCGTCCGTTCACTCTGTTGACTCGGTCCAAACCGTCTTTCACCATCCACGACACAATTTTCAGCTTCGGACCACAGACAACACCATGACCCCGTCGGACGCTGCGTGGCAACAATTGATCTCCGCATTGCACGCGTCCGGCCGCAAGGCTGCACTCGCGATCACCGGGGGCGGCAGTGGGGCGATCGGCGAGTTGCTCCGTGTTCCCGGCGGCTCTCGGCTGCTGATCGAGGCGCAGGTTCCCTACGACGCGCTGGCACTTGCGGCGTTTCTCGGCTTTGCACCGGAACAGGCGTGCAGTTCCGACACCGCAGTCGCGATGGCACGAAGCATACGCGAACGCGCAGCCAGGCTTATGCCGGTGGCCACCGATCCGGTCGGTCTCGGCGCGACGGCGGCACTGGTGAGCGATCGCCCCCGTAAAGGCGAACATCGATTTCACATCGCGTTCGCCAACTCCGCCGGCGTCGCGCATTGCACGGGCGTGCTGGCCAAGGGCCGACGCGATCGCGCCGCCGAAGAGGACTTGGTTTCGCGCGCCATCGTCTTGTGGCTGGCCCACGCTTGCGGAATTGCCGCGCCGTCGCCACGCGGCCTGCTCGATGCGGATGAACACTTTTCCGAAATGGTCGTCGCGACCTTGGATCCAATCGATCAGCTGCTGACCGGCGAGATCGATCGCGTCACCGTCCAGCCCGATGGCCAGATGCTGCTGTCTGCGCCGCGGCCCCTCGTGCTATTGCCGGGTTCATTCAACCCGCTGCACGAGGGACATGTGTTGCTGGCGCGGGTCGCCGAAGAGTTCAGGCAGCAGCCAGTGGCGTTCGAAATCTCTGTCACCAATGTCGACAAGCCACCGCTGTCGGGCGAGACGGTGCGACACCGGCTCGCGCAATTCGCCTGGAAGTGGCCGGTCGAACTCACGCGGGCGCCCACCTTCGTCGAGAAGTCGCGCTTGTTTCCCGGGACTACGTTCGTGATCGGCGCGGATACGGCGGAGCGGCTGATTGCGCCGAGATATTATGGCGATGACGAGATTCGAATGCACATGGCGCTCGAGGAAATCGCTAATTCCGGGTGCAGCTTTCTGGTCGCCGTGCGCAGCGACGCAGCGGGGCGTGTACGCGCGCTGAACGACATCGCCGTGCCGCGGCGCCATGCCGATCTCTTCACGGAAATCCCTGAGCATCTTTTCCGCCTTGACACCTCTTCATCCGAGATTCGCGCACGGGGACGTGCGGTTGGCAATTCATAGCTGGCCCCAAAGACTGTCTGCGTCAGTGTTGCTCGATGATCGCACGCGACGCCTCGCGCAGCGCGGCGCGCGAGGCGTCATCGGTGTAGAACATGTGTCCGCCCGGATAGACTGCCAGACGCACACGGTCCGGCACGGCGAATCCCGGCATCTGGTCCAGGATCATCCTGGTGGCGAAATACGGTGTGACCAGATCGAACATGCCGTGCGCGATCAGCACGCGCATGCGCGGGTCGAGTGCCAGCGCCGTCTGCAACGTGGAGACCGATTCCGGTCGCGCCAGACCGCGGCCCCATTGCCACTGCCGGAACACGTCGTCGTTGGCGAGTTGCCACGTGCTGTCGGGTTGCCAATGCAGCCTGTCGCTATAGATCGCCACCATCGCACTGCTGACCGGCGCCTTCATTCCGTCGAGGACGGGGTCGGCATATTCGCTGAAGGCGGCGTGCGGAAACGGATCGGCCCGCGTGATCGTGGCGTCGTATGCGCTGGCGACGCGGCCCTCGGCGCGGTCGCGTTCGTGCAGGAAGACATTGTTGTCGATGCGGCCGTGGTAGCGGGCGACCAGGCCCTGATCGAGTCCGGTGAAGGCTGCGACCTGCGCCGACATCCGCGCGACCGCGTCCACGTCGCGCACGCCGCGCATCAGGTCCAGCAGATAGTCGCCGCTGGAGTATCGCTCGACGTCGGCCAGCATGTCGGGCGTCAGCCTGCCGCCCGCGGCGCGTGACGCGGCAGCCATCGAAGGCAGGCGCGCGACCCAATGGAATGGATCGGTCGCGCGGCTGGCGCCGCCGATCTCCAGCGCCGGTGACACCAGCACTAGGCCCGCGACGCCGACTCCCTGGCTGGATTGCAAGGCGCGCGCGAGGCGCGGCGCGCGAAATCCGCCATAACTCTCCCCGAGCAGATATTTCGGTGACACGCCGCGTTCGTTGCGATCGAGCCAACGGCGGATCACTTCCGCCAATGCCGCGATGTCGCCTTCCACCGACCATAACGACCGGCGCACGTCATCGCCGGAGGCCAGGATGCGCGAATAGCCGGTGCCCGGCGGATCGATGAACACCAGGTCGGTGAAATCGAGCCAGGTCTCTCCGTTCGGCATCGGGTCGGGCGACGCGGAAGGGATGGTTGCATCGGCCCCCAGCCTGATCCGCCATGGTCCGACCGCGCCGACCTGAAGCCAGCCCGATGCCATGCCGGGGCCGCCGTTGAAGGCGAATGTCACCGGCCGTGTGTGCGGATCGGCGCCGTCCAGGCGATAGGCGATGAACGCAACATCGGCCCGCGGCGCGCCCTTGTCGTCGGCCAGCCGGATGGCGCCCGCGGTGGCGGAGAACCGCAGCGTGCGGTCCGGAAGTTCCAGCGTGTGCTGCGTCGTGACATCGGCCGGCAGATGGCGACTGTCGCCGGCGGTTGCGGCGGCCTCGTGCACCGGCGCCGGCGGATCGGAGGTGGGCGGCGTCTGGCCGTGGGCGACGATGCCGAACGAGACAGCGAGCAGCATCGCCAGCAGAACATGACGGAAAGGCCGATCGGGCAGGCGGATACAGGTCATCGCTGTCTCTGTAATTTCGTTGACGCGCCGTCAACCTTGTCGCTATAGGCCGCACCGGGTCACGCCCCCCCACCGGGGCGCTTCTCTTCTGGAAGGGAGAGCTGCACATGGCGATAGCGCCGAAACCGGACATCCGTCCGAACAACGCCAATTTTTCCTCAGGTCCGTGCGCCAAGCGTCCTGGCTTCACGCCGGCGGCGCTGTCGGGTGCCGTGCTCGGCCGCAGCCATCGCGCCAAGGAGCCGAAGGCGCGCCTGGCCGAGGTGATCGAGCGTTCCCGCGCGATGCTCGGCATGCCGGCTGACTGGCGGCTCGGCATCGTGCCCGCCTCCGACACCGGCGCGGTCGAGATGGCGCTGTGGTCGCTGCTCGGCAAGCGGCCGGTCGATATTCTGGCGTTCGAAAGTTTTGGCGAGGGCTGGGCGACCGATGTGGTGAAGCAGCTTCGGCTCGCCGATGCACGCGTGCTGTCCGCGCCGTATGGGCGATTGCCCGATCTCGCAGCGGTGGATTTCAGCCATGACGTGGTGTTCCCGTGGAATGGCACGACCTCGGGCGTGCGAGTGCCGAACGGCGAGTGGATCGCGCGGGACCGGCTGGGGCTGACGATCTGCGATGCCACCTCGGCGGCGTTCGCGATGGCGTTGCCGTGGAATGCGCTCGATGTCGTGACGTGGTCCTGGCAGAAGGTGCTGGGCGGCGAGGCGGCGCACGGAATGTTGGCGCTGTCGCCTCGCGCCGTCGCACGGCTGGTGTCGTACAAGCCGACTTGGCCATTGCCGAAGATCTTCCGCCTGACCTCGGGCGGCAAGCTGATCGAGGGCATCTTCAAGGGTGAGACGATCAACACGCCCTCGATGCTGTGCGTCGAGGACGCGCTGGACGGGCTACGCTGGGCGGAGTCAGTCGGTGGGCTCGCGGGGCTGATTGCGCGGTCGGAAGCCAATCTCGCGGTGATCGCGCAATGGGTGGCGCGGACGGAGTGGGTGGACTTCCTGGCCGAGGACATTGCGACGCGATCATGCACGTCGATCTGTCTGACGCTGGCGGACCCGGCGGCAGCAAAGCCGTTAGCCGCGCTGCTGGAGAAGGAAGGCGCCGCATTCGACGTCGGTGCCTATCGCGATGCACCGCCTGGCCTGCGTATCTGGGCTGGTGCCACGATCGAGGCCGCGGACGTCGAGAAGCTGCTGCCGTGGCTCGATTGGGCGTACGGCGTGGTCGCGGAGGCGCCACAGAAGGCGGCGGAATAGCGCGATTCGCGTCATGGCCGGGCTTGTCCCGGCCATGTGTCGCGGCACGGTCGCGGTGGAGATGGCCGGGTCAAGCCCGGCCATGACGGCTGGGTGCGCATGACGGTTGAATCCGTGACGGTTAAGTGCGCGTGGTGGTCGAGTGCGCGTGACGGTTGAATGCGAGGATGAGTGGCCATGCCGAAAGTCCTGATCAGCGACAAGCTCTCCCCCGCCGCGGTGGACATCTTCCGCCGTCGCGGCATCAAGGTCGATTTGAAACCCGGCCTATCGCCCGCCGATCTGCGCGCCATTATCGCCCGCTACGACGGCCTCGCCGTCCGCTCCGCCACCAAGGTGACGCGCGAACTGCTCGACGTGGCGACCAACCTCAAGGTCGTCGGGCGTGCCGGCATCGGTGTCGACAATGTCGATATCCGCTCCGCCACCGCACGCGGTGTCGTGGTGATGAACACGCCGCACGGCAACACCATCACCACCGCTGAACATGCCATCGCCTTGATGTTCGCGCTCGCACGTCAAATCCCTGAAGCATCCGCGTCCACCAGGGCAGGAAAATGGGAGAAGAATCGCTTCATGGGCGTCGAGCTCACCGGCAAGACGCTCGGCCTGATCGGTTGCGGCAACATCGGCTCCATCGTGGCCGACCGCGCGGTCGGGCTGAAGATGAAGGTGCTCGCCTACGATCCGTACCTATCGGAAAGCCGTGCCCTCGACCTCGGCGTGGAGAAGGTCGAGCTGGACGCACTGCTCGCGCGTGCCGATGTCATCACTGTCCACACGCCGCTCACCGATGCGACGCGCAACATCCTCTCGCGCGAGGCGCTGGCGAAGACGCGGCGTGGCGTGCGCATCATCAACTGCGCGCGCGGCGGGTTGGTGGACGAAGCGGCGCTGGCGGAGGCTATCGAGTCGGGCCACGTCGCCGGCGCAGCACTCGACGTGTTCGAGACCGAGCCGGCCACGGCCTCGCCGCTGTTCGCACTCGACAACGTCGTCTGCACGCCGCATCTCGGCGCCGCGACAGCCGAAGCGCAGGAGAACGTGGCACTGCAGGTAGCCGAACAGATGAGCGACTTCCTGCTTACCGGCGCGGTGGCGAACGCGATCAATATGCCGTCGGTCTCGGCCGAGGACGCGCCGCGGCTGAAGCCGTACATGGAGCTGTGCCGTCTGCTCGGTGCGTTCGCCGGCCAGCTCACCCAGGCGCGCGAGGGCGTCATGCGCCGCGTGCTGATCGAGTACGAAGGCCACGTTGCCGCGCTCAATATCCGCCCGCTGTCGGCCGCAGTGCTCGCCGGGCTGATGACGCCGCTGATGGTCGGCATCAACATGGTGAACGCGCCGGTGGCGGCGCGCGATCACGGCATCGATGTCGCCGAGACGGTGCACGACCGGCCAAGCGAGTACCAAACACTGGTGCGCGTCACGGTGGAGACCGATCAGCTCACGCGGTCGGTTGCCGGGACGCTGTTCGCCGGCTCGCGGCCGCGCATCGTGGAAATCAAGGGCATCAAGGTCGAGGCCGACTTCGCGTCGCACATGCTGTATGTCACCAACCAGGACAAGCCGGGGTTCATCGGCCGCTTCGGCGCGACCCTGGCCGGCGCTGGCATCAACATCGCGACGTTCCATCTCGGCCGCGCGAGTCAGGGTGGCGATGCGATCTGTCTGGTGTCGGTCGATGACGTGGTACCGGAGGATGTGCTGTCGATGGTGCGCACGTTGCCGCTGGTGGTGCAGGCGACCTCGCTGGCGTTCTGATGCCAAGCGTGAGCAGCGGGTTTCAGGATTTCATCCTGGACCTGCTTGGCCCGCTCGATGCAACGCCGCGCCGCATGTTCAGCGGTGTTGGATTGTTCCATGGCGGCGTGATGTTCGGGCTGCTGGTGCGCGACACGATGTATCTGCGCGTCGACCATATCACGCGTGAACAGTTCGAACGTGCCGGCAGCGAGCCGTTCAGCTACCAGCGCGGCGAGCGGCAGGTCAGTCTATCGGCATATTATGTTGTGCCGGAGGGTCTGCTGGATCAGCAGGATGAACTGCTGCAATGGGCGCGCGGTGCCATCGAAGCTGCTCGGCGAGCAGTTTCGAGTGCGCGATCTGCCACGTCTCGTTCAGGTGCTCGGCGGTATCGAAAAAGGCCGCCCTCGGATAACGGCTGAAGTTCGGCAGCACGAGGAATTCTCCGCCGTTGGCCAGATAGATCGACTGGATCGCGTCGAATGTCGCGTCCGGCATCGGTGCGTCGGCGAATTCTGTTGGCAGTCCTCCGATCACCCGAACGCCATGCGATCTGGCCCAGCGCGTGAAGTCGGCAATCAGCATGCTGCCATAGCCGGCTCGGATCTGCGCAGCCGAGGGGTGCTGCGGGATCGTGCTCGCCAGGATCGCCTGGCTCGTCGCGGCCAATTCTGACGTGTGGCCGATGTGATCACCCCACGCGTTGGTCGCGCCGGTCGCGGCCGCCCGAGGGTCGTGGAAGCGTGCTGCAAGCAGTGCGGACTCGATCGGCCCCATCAGCGCCGCGCGCAGGTCGAACGCGAACAGCGCGGCGAGCCAGCGCTCCGGTTCGAGTGACGCAAGCGTTCGCCAGTCATGACGGAACATGATCGCGGCATCCGGCCCGGCCTCGGTTGCCGCGCGCGAGCGGACGTATTGCGCCTCCTCCATGGGCAGGTAGACGAGGTCGCCGGGATGAAGCAGCGCTTGCCAGCGAGCGAACAGGTAGTCGAGGCCGATCCCCACGGCGACGCCACCATTGACGCATGGCATTGCCAGCACCGGTTCGATGACTTCGCAGCGATGCGAGTAGGGGCCGTTGGAACCCGCCAGTATCACCAGCTTCCTGCCATCAATCGACGCGGCGCGCGCAAGCTTGGCGTCGAGCTGATGTTGCAGGAAGCCAAGCGAGAGTGGCCGGTCCGCGATGAAGCCGAATGCCAGACCGTAAAGCACCAGCGATGCCAGGCAGGCGCAGATCAGTCGGATGCAAGCAGCGCGTCCGCGGGTCATGGCACACTTCCGACGTCATGGTGGGCGAAGGCCCGCCATCCACGTCTTTCTGAGGGGCCCGCGAGGAAGACGTGGATGGCCGGCCGGAGCCTGTCCTCGGGCGGGCCATCGGCCTGACCCGTGGGCCGGCCATGACGGGGATGGGACGGCGGGGACTCCGCAACGCATCTGACTGTCGGTGTACCGGTCGCCGTCATTTGCATGACCATCAAAATTGAAAATACAAGAACGGCGTCACGTGCGGGGCGAAGAACAGTGCTTGCACAGTAAACGCAAAACCTGCGGTAAGCGCCCACCCGCGCGCACGTTCCGACAACTCGTGCACCGTCGGCATGGCAAGGACGATCGTCCACCCCAGCAGCAGGCAGGCAGATACCTCGGGAAAGCTCAGCGTGCGCACGTCGCCGAGGAAGCGCAGCAGCGGGACCGGTGTCGCGATAGCCGCCAGCGGCGGGAGTGCGTGCACGATCATCTGCGGCAAGGCGAACCCGTTGCAGCCTGCCATGCCGCGCAGCATGGCAAACGTGGCGTCCAGTCCGCTGGCGCGGAAAGGCACCCAGGCGACGATGACCGCCAGCATTGTCAGCATCTGCCCGGCAATTGCAGGAACCGGGATGCGCGTTCGCCGGAACCCGCTGTGGATGATCAGAAAGAGCCCATGCAGCCCGCCCCACAATACGAAGTTCCAGGCGGCGCCGTGCCATAGCCCGCCCAGCAGCATTGTCGCCATCAGGTTGACATGGCGCCGCGCCTCTCCTGTACGGTTGCCGCCGAGCGGGATGTAAACGTGATCGCGCAGGAAACCGCTGAGCGTGATGTGCCAGCGCTGCCAGAATTCTCGAATGTTGGTCGCCTGATAGGGGCTGGCGAAATTCAACGGGAACCGCACATTCAGCATGCGCGCGAGTCCGATTGCCATGTCGGAATAGCCGGAGAAATCGAAGTAGATCTGCAGCGCGTAAGAAGCCGCAGCGTACCATGCCTCCACGAAGCTGAGCGGCGCGCCCTGCCCGGCGGCGGCGAAGCCGACATCGGCGAACGAGGCGAAGGTATCCGCCAGCACAAGCTTATTCGCGAGGCCGAGCAGGAAGATCATCAGGCCCTCGGCCAGATTCTCCATCCGCGGCGTGGCAACGTCGGCCGCCAGAAGTTGCGGCATGATCTCGCGCGGACGCACGATCGGGCCCGCGATCAAATGCGGAAAGAACGCAACGAAGTTCGCGTAGTGCAGCAGACCAACGTCGCCACGCTCTATCCGGTAGCTCTCGATCAGGAACATGATCTGCTGGAAGGTGAAGAAGCTGATGGCCAGCGGCAGGAACAGGTCCAGTTCGGGTGCGTGAAGACCTGTTGCCGCGGCAACGGTGTGGAACACGAAGCCGGCGTATTTGAACCAGCCGAGCAGACCAAGGTTGAGGCAGACCCCGAAGATCAGCCAGCGCCTTGCTGCACGCTGATCACCGACGCGTGCCAGGCGAAGGATGCACTGGCCACACCAATAATTTGCAACGATCGAACCGACCAGCAGCAGAACGAACCGGACGTTCCACCACCCGTAGAAGAACAGGCCGGCAGCAAGCAGCCAGCGCATGGCCCAGTCTCGCCCGACGGCCCGGCCCAATAGGAAGAACCCCGCGAGCGAAGCTGGCAGGAAGCCCAGGATGAATTCCGGTGAATTGAACAGCATGGCATGCGGTGGAGTGACGACAACAGCTCTTTCGTGGCCTCCGGTCGCCGCAGCATCGTCATGGTCGGCGAAGGCCAGCCATCCACGTCTGTCCTTGCAGCGATGGCAAAGACGTGGATGGCGGGCCTTCGCCCGCCATGACGGGGAAGGCGTAGCCGGCGAGCAACCTTGTCGGCGGACGGACTGAGTATCTGCCTCCGCCCATAACCAACGGTAAATGCTTCCATTGCGTACGGTCGCCGATCTTCTGTTCCTCCACGGCCTGATAGCTGATAGCTGGGGGTCGAAATGAGCGACGACCTCCCGAACAATCCTGCCCTGCTGCCCGCGGGCCTGCGCGACCTGCTGCCGCCGGAGGCCGAAACCGAGGCATCGGCGGTCGAGTCGCTCATGGAGGTGTTTGCCGGACATGGGTACCAGCGGGTCAAGCCGCCGCTGCTGGAGTTCGAGGTCAGCCTGCTGGCCGGTTCCGGCGCCGCGGTGGCCGAGCAGACGTTCCGGCTGATGGATCCGGTGAGCCAGCGCATGATGGGCCTGCGCGCCGACACCACGCCGCAAGTCGCGCGGATCGCTACGACGCGGCTCGCCCATGCCCCGCGACCGCTGCGCCTGTCCTATGCCGGGCAGTGCCTGCGGGTGCGCGGGACCCAGCTTGCCCCCGACCGGCAGATCGCCCAGGCGGGGATCGAGCTGATCGGCTGCGACAACCCCGCGGCGGATGCCGAGATCGTGCTGGCGGGAGCCGAGGCGCTGGCGTCTGTGGGACTGACCCGTACCAGCTTCGATCTGACGCTGCCGACCCTTGTCCCCGTGCTTCTCGACGACGCGCAGATGGACGGGGCGAACCGGGCCGCCCTGGCACGCGCGCTCGATCGCAAGGACGCTGTATCGGTCGCACGCCACGGCGGCCGCCTGGCGCCGACCCTAACCGACCTGTTGCAGGCCGCCGGGCCAGCCGATCGGGCGCTGTTGGCCCTGAAAGCCGCGAAGTTGCCATCCGCTGCGCGTGAACTGGCGAACCGGCTGGCCGATGCGGTGGCCGCGATCCGTGCCCGTGCGCCGACGCTGCGCCTGACGATCGACCCGGTGGAATTCCGCGGGTTTCGCTACGAGACCGGTGTCTCGGTCACGATCTACGCTCCCGGCCGTCACGAGGAACTTGGCCGTGGCGGCCGTTATGTCAGCGGCGACGCCGAACCGGCGACCGGCCTCACCCTATTGCCCGACGCCATCCTGCGCGCCGCACCGCCACGCGACGCACGGCAGCGTCTCTACGTCCCGCTCGGCGCCGATCAGGACGAGGCCGCACGGATGCGTCGGCTGGGCTATGCCACGATTGCAGGGCTCGAGCCCAATGGCGATCCGACTGCCGAAGCCAGACGCCTGAACTGTTCGCATATCCTGCGCAATGGCACGGCGGTTCGATTGATTCCAGTGCATCACTGACTGTTGGGAGTTGCTGCCAGATGGCCAATGTCGCAGTGATCGGCGCCCAATGGGGCGATGAGGGCAAGGGCAAGGTGGTCGATTGGCTGGCCAGCCGCGCCGACATTGTGGTGCGCTTTCAGGGCGGCCATAATGCGGGGCATACGCTGGTGGTCGGCAACGAGACCTACAAGCTGTCGCTGCTGCCCTCCGGTCTGGTGCGCGGCAAGCTCGGCATCATCGGCAACGGCGTGGTGATCGACCCCGAGGCGCTGCTGGCCGAGATCGAGCGAGTGACGGCGCAGGGTCTCGTGGTTACGCCCGCCACCTTGCGGATCGCCGAAAATGCCGTGCTGATCCTGCCGCTGCATCCGGCGATCGACCGCGCCCGCGAGGCGGCACGGGGCGAGCGCAGGATCGGCACCACCGGGCGCGGCATCGGTCCAGCCTATGAGGACAAGGTGGCGCGCCGGGCCATCCGGGTCGCCGACCTCGCCGAGCCGGATACCGTCGCCGACAAGCTCGACGAACTGCTGCTGCACTACAACGCCCTGCTGCAGGGGCTGGGTGCCGACACGTTTTCCAAGGACGACCTGCTGGCCCGGCTGCTCGCGCTGGCGCCGCTGATCCTGCCCTACGCCGAGCCGGTCTGGGAGCGGCTGGATGAGGCGCGGCGGGCCGGGCGGCGGATCCTGTTCGAGGGTGCGCAGGCAGTGATGCTCGATGTTGACCACGGCACGTATCCCTACGTGACGTCGAGCAACGCTGTGGCCTCAACCGCCGCCTCAGGCTCCGGGCTTGGTCCATCGGCTGTGGGGTTCGTGCTGGGCATAGCCAAGGCATACAGCACGCGCGTCGGCTCGGGCCCGTTCCCGACCGAGCTGAATGATGCGACCGGTCAGCTGCTGGGAGACCGCGGCAAGGAGTTCGGCACCGTCACCGGGCGGCCGCGGCGGTGCGGCTGGTTCGATGCGGTGCTGGTCCGCCAGGCGGTGAAGGTGGGCGGCATCCACGGCCTGGCCCTGACCAAGCTCGATGTGCTCGACGGGTTTTCCGAGCTGCGCATCTGCACCGGCTACCGCATCCGCGGCGATCGCTACCGTCATCTCCCAGCTGGCCGTGGCGCGCAGGCCGCTGCTGAACCCGAATACGAAATGATGGAAGGCTGGACGGGTTCGACCCGCGGGGCGCGCTCCTGGGCGGACCTGCCGGCACAGGCGGTCAAATATGTCCGCCGAATCGAGGAACTGGTTGAAGCGCCGGTCACGTTGCTGACGACCAGCCCCGAACGGGACGACACGATCATGGTGAAGGATCCGTTCGAAGGCTGACAACCCGCGATCAGAAGTCACTGATCGTCAACCTTTCTGGCGGACGATTGGCCGCGGCATGGCCAATCCTGCTCCACCTCGACCTGGAGTCGCCCTGATCGCCGACCGTTACGCGGTGGAGATGGGCCGGCTGCTGCCTCCCGTGGGTGGGCTTGCCGCCTTCGCCGCGACCGATCAGACCACCGGTCGGACCGACCTGATGGCAATCCGGGTGCAGCGTCACCTGCCGCCAAGACCGCGGACGCTGCAGGCGCTTTCGACTCCGATCGACGGACTGCTGACGCCACTGGCCCACGGCGTCACCGTCGCGCAGTCCGGTTCGTCGGAAGAGGCGTGCTACGTCATCTGCCTTGCACCACCCGGACCAAACCTTCTGGCGAGACCGCGTCCATGGCCGGAAGCCGAGCTGCTGGAGTGCGTGCTGCGGCCGGCGGCTCAGGTCCTCGAACAGTTGCGGGCGCGTGGCGTGACCCATCGGGGCATCCGCATCGAAAACGTCTTCCAGTCCCGCCCTGGTCAACCAGTCGTGCTGGGCTCGGCATGGGCTGCACCACCAACGGTGGGGCAGCCGGCCCTGTTCGAACCGCCCTATTCCGCGATGTGCCTGCTGGCAGGTCGAGGCGAGGGCAGCATCGCCGACGATGTCTATTCGCTCGGTGTGTTGCTGCTCTGCCTCGGCCTTGACCAGGCACCACTGGCGCACCTTGACGATGCCGCCATCGTGCGGCGCAAGCTGGAGGTTGGTTCATATGCCGCCCTCCTCGGTGACCAGCGCCTGCCGCCTGTGATCGGCGACCTTGTGCGCGGCATGCTCGCGGAGGATCCCGAACATCGGCCGTCGCCCGGCCTGCTGCTCGATCCGGCCAGTGCGCGCAGCCGGCGTGTCGCTGCACGCCCGCCTCGCCGGGCACAGCGCGCGATCCCGATGGCGGGCGTCGAGATCTGGGACGCGCGATCGCTGGCTCAGGCATTGGCAGTCGAGCCGGAAGCGGGCGTGCATGCATTGACCAGTGGAGCCGTTATCCAATGGCTGCGACGCAGCCTAGGTGACGCCCTGCTTGCCGCCCGGCTGGAGGACCTGGTGCGTCATCGGGCTCTGGACTCATTGCCAAGTGATACCAATGGCGACGCCACATTGGTCATGCGCGCGATCGCAATGATCGATCCACTTGCACCGCTGTGCTGGCGCGGCGTCCTGCTTTGGCCCGACGGTATCGGCACGGCGCTTGCTGCGGCGCAGGCGACCGATGCGGATGTGAGCCTTCGGCTGCAGGAACTGATCGCGCTGGAATTGGCCGGCAATTGGGCCGCCGTGCGGCCGGAACGCTGCGATTTCGCCGTGGTGCGGGCCGAGGCTCGACAGCACCACGCCTGGCTGCAGCTGAGCGGAACGGGCGGCGGCGAGGCACGGCTTTGCTATCTGCTCAACCCGCTCCTGCCCTGTTCCAGCAAGCTGATGGGCGGGCACTGGGTGATACGACTGCCGGAGTTGCTGCTGGCCTTGGAGGAGGCAGCGGGCCGTGCGGACCGCAAGCACGTCCAACCGGTGGATGGCAACATCGCGGCATTCATCGCAGCACGGTCGGAACGACGCCTCGATAACGAGCTGATGGCGCTGGCTGGCGGGGCACCTGACGACGAAGCCTGCATGGCACAGATTCGGATTTTGGCTCAGTTGCAGAGCCGCCACCACAAGCAGGCGCTGCCCGGTCTGGCCGCCTGGCTTGCCGAGCAGGCCGGACCAGTGTTGGCGACGTGGCGCAACCGCGATAGTCGCGCTTCGATCACCGAGCGCCTTCAGGTGCTAGCCCACGCAGGTTTTCTGGCGCCGATGCTGGCATTGGTCGGCGACCCGGTGGCACGCGACACCGACGCGCGCGAGGCGCAGTGGGCCTCGGCCGAGCTCGGCCGCATCGATGCGGAACTGGGGCAGATTGCTGCAGGCGCGGGCAGCCGGGCCAGTCTGGCCAGTCGCCTCGGGCAGGAGATTGCCGCTGGCGTCGGGCTAGCGATGCTGGCGATCGTGCTTGCGGCCGTGGCATTCGGCTGAGGCGTCGTGGCCAAACGCAACCCCGATCGTCCAGCCAGCGCCCATCAGCGCCAGCATTCTATGGTGTGGTTGCAGGGTCTGCTATGCGGGGCGCTGGTAATGCTGGCCCCGCCGACTGCCCTGCTGATGGGTGTCCTTCTCGGCCCGGCGATATTAGCGGCGCTGCTAGATGGTCAGCCGGGACGGCCAAAGGCGCGCAGTATCGCGCTGTTCGGCATGGCGGCCTCGGTTGATCCGCTGCGCGCGCTCTGGGTGAGCGGCCATACCATGCCCGCCGCGGCTGCCCTGCTCGGGAACATGCACGTGCTCGGAACGGCGTGGGCGGCGGCTGCGGCGGGATGGCTGCTGGTGGAGGCGGCTCCCGTCGCGGTCCGTGCAACGCTGGAAGCGATCAGCATTTCACGGGCCGCGCGGCTGCGTGTAATGCGTGCCAAACTCGCCGAGGAATGGCAGCTCGATCCGGTCGGAGGCGATCTGTGACAAGCGGTCAGTGATCAGGCGATGACTGGTCTGCCTGAGCCCGCGCCGGCGGCCGGCGGTTCGCTGCCAACTGCGCATGCGACTGAAGGCGGCGTTCGGCGATCTGTGCCTTCATCGCCTTCTGCAGCTTCTCGAATGCGCGGACCTCGATCTGACGTACCCGCTCGCGCGAAATGCCATATTGCTGCGACAGCTCTTCCAGTGTGGTCGGATTGTCCTTCAGCCGCCGCTCGATCAGGATGTGGCGCTCGCGCTCGTTCAGCGTCTTGAGCGCGCTGGACAGGAGCGCCTTCCGCCCGGTCAGCTCCTCGTGTTCCGCGATACTGGTTTCCTGACTTTCGGTCTCGTCGACCAGCCAGTCCTGCCACTCCCCTTCGCTGTCCTGACGAACCGGCGCATTCAGGCTGTGGTCGGGCGCGGCGAGGCGGCGGTTCATGCTCACCACGTCCTGCTCGGGGACGTCGAGCATGCGCGCGATCTTGGCCACCTGTTCGGGCTGTAGGTCGCCATCGTCGATGGCCTGCATCTGGCCCTTCAGCCGGCGGAGATTGAAGAACAGCTTCTTCTGCGCCGCGGTGGTACCCATCTTAACGAGCGACCAGCTGTGCAGGATGTATTCCTGGATCGCGGCGCGTATCCACCACATGGCATAGGTTGCCAAGCGGAACCCGCGGTCGGGATCGAACCGCTTCACCGCCTGCATCATGCCGACATTGCCCTCGGAGATCAGTTCCCCGACCGGCAGGCCGTAGCCGCGGTAGCCCATGGCGATCTTCGCCACGAGCCTCAAATGTGATGTGACAAGTTTGTGTGCCGCTTCCATATCCTCATGGTCGCGCCAGCGCTTGGAGAGCGAAAGCTCTTCCTCCGGCGAGAGCATAGGAAACTTGCGGATCTCCTGGAGGTACCTTGAGAGGTTTCCTTCGGGAGCGACATTGATGACGGCAGAGGCCAACGGAGGGCTCCTTTCGTCGGCTGCTTCAGGCCTGCCCATTTCGGCGCAGGAGTGAGGCCGGATTGTGACTGAACCAGTCAGCGGTGCGGGATGGGACATCACGTCCCGGATACCCGCCCCAGGTTCTGGCGGCGGCGCTTCCGGACGTCCCCACCGGCACAATACACCTGTTCGTGCCGGCGCAAGACACATACAGGACTAGATTGGTCCTGTCAATGTCGTTGACCTAAGTCAGATCTGCGCCGCGTGCAAGGCTTCCAGGCCGTCGATCAGCCCCGCCATGTCGGCCGGCAATGGGGTTCTGAAGTCGAGCGGCCGGCCGGTCCTCGGGTGGGCGAAACCCAGACGTGCCGCGTGCAGGGCCTGCCGGGGGAAATCCAGCA
>DATMND010000433.1:0-4355 GCA_035569235.1 Acetobacteraceae bacterium
TGCCGCCGGCGGCAAAGTCGGGATGCCCGGCGATGCGGAACAGCAGATCGAGGTTGCTGGTCACGCCAACCACGTCGGTGTCGGCCAACGCTCGGCGCATTATGTGTAACGCCTCGTCGCGTGTTCGGCCGCGGCAGATCAGCTTGGCGAGCAGCGCATCGTAGTGGATCGAGATCTCGTCGCCTGTCGCGAAACCAGTGTCGATCCGGACGGAATCGGACGCGTCGGGCGTGCGGAACAGAGCCAGCCGACCGGTCGAGGGTGCGAAATCGCGCGACGGGTCTTCGGCGTAGATGCGTGCCTCGATCGCGTGGCCATCGATGCGGATTGCGTCCTGCGTCAACGGCAGCCGCTCGCCGGCGGCCACGCGTAACTGCCATTCCACCAGGTCGAGGCCGGTAATCATCTCGGTGACCGGATGCTCGACCTGCAGGCGGGTGTTCATCTCGAGGAAGAAGAAGCCGTCGGCGTTCGCGACGAACTCGACGGTGCCGGCTCCCACGTAGCCGATGGCGCGTGCGGCTGCCACGGCGGCGGCGCCCATGGCGGTGCGGCGCGCTTCATCCAGTCCAGGCGCTGGTGCTTCCTCGATCACCTTCTGGTGGCGGCGCTGCGCGGAGCAGTCGCGTTCGAACAGGTGCACAACGTTGCTGTGCGTGTCGGCGAAGACTTGGACCTCGATGTGGCGCGGGCGTTCCAGGTAGCGTTCGATCAGCACGCGGTCTTCGCCAAAGGCCGATGCGGCTTCCTGTCGCGCGGCGGCCAGCGCCTGCACAAAATCGTTGGCCGCGGTGACGATGCGCATGCCGCGACCGCCGCCCCCGGCGACCGCCTTGATCATCACTGGGAAGCCGATGCGAATTGCCTGGTCGGCGAGAAACGCAGTGTCCTGGTTCTCGCCATGATAGCCGGGGAGCAGCGGTACGCCGGATCGCTCCATCAGCGCCTTGGCGGCGGATTTGGATCCCATGGCGCGCATCGCAACGGCGGGCGGGCCGACAAAGGTCAATCCAGCGTCGACGCAGGCCTCGGCAAATGCCGGGTTCTCGGAGAGGAAGCCGTAGCCGGGGTGGACCGCATCGGCGCCGGACTGTCGCGCCGCGGCGATGATGCGGGGGATGTTGAGGTAGCTGTCGCGGGCGGGAGCAGGGCCGATCGAGATTGCTCGGTCCGCGGCTTTCACGTGCAGTGCATTGGCGTCCGCCTCGGAGTAGACCGCGACTGTGGCGACGCCCATGCGTCGCGCGGTGCGCACGATGCGGCAGGCAATCTCGCCGCGATTGGCGATCAGTAGGGTGCTGAACATTCTGGGTCCGTACGGGTCATTCCTGTGTTGAGATTCACCACAAAGACACAAAGGTGCCCCCCTTCGTGTCTTTGTGCCTTTGTGGTGAATCTAACTTCCTTCACATCCGGAACACCCCGAATTGTGTCCGCGGGATCGGTGCATTCAGCGCCGCCGACAGCGCCAGCCCGAGCACACGGCGTGTATCGACGGGATCGATGATGCCGTCATCCCAAACCCGCGCGGTCGCGTAATATGGATGGCCCTGCGTCTCGTACTGCGCGCGGATCGGCGCCTTGAATGCCTCCTCCTGTTCCATGCTCTGGGGCTCGCCGCGGCGGACCTGCGCCAACACCATTGCCGCCTGCTCGCCGCCCATCACCGAGATGCGCGCATTCGGCCACATGAACAGGAACCGCGGCTCGTAGGCGCGACCGCACATGCCGTAGTTGCCGGCCCCGTAGCTGCCGCCGACGATCACCGTGAACTTCGGCACCGAGGTGGTGGAAACCGCGGTGACCAGCTTGGCGCCGTCCTTGGCGATGCCGCCGGCCTCGTATTTGCGCCCGACCATGAAGCCCGTGATGTTCTGCAGGAACACGAGCGGTATGCCGCGCTGGCTGCAAATTTCCACGAAATGCGCGCCCTTCAGCGCGGACTCGGAGAACAGGATGCCGTTGTTCGCCAGGATGCCGACCGGATAGCCGAAGATATGCGCAAAGCCGCAGATCAGCGTCGTGGCATACAGGTGTTTGAACTCGTCGAACTCGCTGGCATCGACGATACGGGCGATGATTTCGCGGGCGTCGTACGGCGCGCGCAGATCGACAGGCACCACGCCGTAGAGTTCCGCCGCATCGTATCGCGGCGGTTGCGGCGCGCGCAGCTCGACCTGCGGATGTTTCACGTCGTTCAGGCCGGCGACGATGCGCCGGCACAGCGCGAGCGCGTGGCGATCGTCATGCGCATAATGGTCCACCACGCCCGAGGTACGGGCATGCACGTCCGCACCGCCCAGGTCTTCCGCGCTGACGATTTCGCCGGTGGCCGCCTGCACCAGCGGCGGGCCGCCGAGGAAGATGGTGCCTTGCTTGCGCACGATGATCGATTCATCGCTCATGGCGGGCACATAGGCGCCGCCCGCGGTGCACGAACCCATCACCGCCGCGATCTGAGGAATGCCCTGCGCCGAGAGGTTGGCCTGGTTGAAGAAGATGCGGCCGAAGTGGTCGCGATCCGGGAAGATCTCGTCCTGCATCGGCAGGAAGGCGCCGCCGGAGTCCACCAGGTAGATGCACGGCAGCCGGTTCTGCCGCGCGATCTCCTGGGCGCGGAGATGCTTCTTCACGGTGATCGGAAAATACGTGCCCCCCTTTACCGTGGCGTCGTTGGCGACGATGACGCACTCGCGGCCGGAGACGCGGCCGATGCCGGTAACGATGCCGGCAGACGGTACTTCGTTGCCGTAGAGGCCATAGGCGGCAAGCTGCGAAAGTTCGAGAAACGGCGAGCCGGGATCGATCAGTCCAGCGACACGGTCACGCGGCAGCAGCTTGTCGCGCGCGAGGTGGCGCTTGCGGGCCGCATCGCCGCCGCCTTGCTCGACCTCGGCGACGCGTGCGCGCAGGTCGGTGACCAAGGCGCGCATCGCTGCGGCGTTGGCGGCGAACTCGGGCGAACGCGTGTCGATGTCGGAACGCAGGAGAGTCACGTTGGGCAGACCCTCACCCCGACCCTCTCCCACTTCGTGGGCGAGGGAGTCGTGTGGGGAGGGGGTGCCGCCAAGCGCATCACGCCGTCTCGCGGAATAGCTCGCGGCCGATCAGCATGCGGCGGATTTCGCTGGTGCCGGCGCCGATCTCATACAGCTTGGCGTCGCGCAGCAGCCGACCGGTCGGGTAGTCGTTGATATAGCCGTTGCCGCCCAGCGCCTGGATCGCCTCCAGCGCCATCCAGGTTGCCTTCTCCGCCGCGTATAGGATTGCGCCGGCGGCGTCCTTGCGCGTGGTTTCACCGCGGTCGCACGCCTTCGCCACCGCGTACACGTACGCCTTCGACGCGTTCATCGTGGTATACATGTCGGCGAGCTTGCCCTGCATGAGCTGGAACTCGCCGATCGCCTGGCCGAACTGTTTTCGTTCGTGCACATACGGCACCACCGCGTCCATGCACGCCTGCATGATTCCCAGCGGCCCGGCTGCAAGCACCGCTCGTTCATAATCCAGCCCGCTCATCAGCACGCGCGCGCCGTCGTTGACGCGACCGAGCACATGGTCGTCCGGCACCTCGCAATCGGCGAACACCAGTTCGCACGTGTTGGACCCGCGCATGCCGAGCTTGTCGAGCTTCTGCGCCGTGGAGAATCCGGGAAAACTCTTCTCGATCAGGAACGCGGTGATGCCCTGCGGCCCTGCCTGCGGATCGGTCTTCGCATAGACCACCAATACATCGGCATCCGGCCCGTTGGTGATCCACATCTTCGAGCCGTTCAGCACGTAGCGGTCGCCGCGCTTCTCCGCGCGCGTGCGCATCCCGACCACATCGGAACCCGCGCCCGGCTCGCTCATTGCTAGAGCGCCGACATGCTCGCCGCTGATCAGCTTGGGCAGGAAACTCCGCCGCTGCGCCTCGCTGCCGTTGCGGCGGATCTGGTTTACGCACAGATTTGAATGCGCGCCGTACGAAAGGCCAACCGACGCGGAGCCGCGCGAGATCTCCTCCATCGCGACGACGTGCTCCAGGTAGCCCATGCCGGCGCCGCCGAACTCCTCCTCCACGGTGATGCCGAGCACGCCGAGATCGCCGAACTTGGGCCATAGGTCCATCGGGAATTCGTTGTCGCGATCGATGGCGGCGGCACGCGGCGCGATCTCGTCGGCCACGAAGCTCTCGACCGTTCCGCGCAGCATGTCGGCCGCCTCGCCGAGGTCGAAGTTCAGGCCAGGGAGGCGGTTCGGCAGCGACGCCATCGGGAGTCCAGCCGTCCCTACCCGCGCTGTATCAGTTCGATCGAGACGTTCTGCGGCGCGGTCAGGAAGGCGATCCGCACGCCGGGGCGGATCGTCTTGGG
>DATMND010000434.1:0-4535 GCA_035569235.1 Acetobacteraceae bacterium
AGGGCGTCTGCTTCCAGCCCTGCCGGCTGCCGATCATGCCCGACAGCAGCACGTGGTTCTCGCCGGCGGCGAGCCAAGGGCCGATCTCTTCGCGCAGCGTGTCCGAGAACCGGTTGTTCGGCACGTTGACGATGCCGCGCAAGCCAATGCGGCGGTCACGGATGGTCCCCGCAGGCGTGATGCGGAACGCACGGAAGTTCGTGGTGCCCCAGTCAACGCCGATCATCGTGTTTCTCCTGCTTGCTGCCGCGGAAGGCTCACTACAAATGCGCAAAGCCACGAAGGCAGTGCACTTCCTTCGTGTCTTTGCGCCTTTGTGCCTTTGTGGTGAAATCCTAAATGAACTGCGAGGCGTCGAAACCGTCGGGCAATACGCCCCTGGGCTTGATCATATCATACGGGCCGCGCGCCAGGAACGCCCCGGTCCCCGGCTCCGCCTGCACCTTGCCGTCGCGCATCGCCACGCGGCCGCCCTTCACCGTCGCTACCGGCCAGCCGGTGACCTCCAGCCCCTCGTATGGCGTATAGTCGATCGTATGCTGCATCAGCCCATTGGTGATGGTGACGCGCTTCCCCGGATCCCACAGCACGATGTCGGCATCCGACCCCGGTGCGATCGTCCCCTTGCGCGGATACAGTCCGAACAGCTTCGCCGGATTTGTGGCGATCAGCCGCACGTAGTGGTTGAGATCGATCTTCCCATTTGCGACTCCTTCGCTGAACACGATCGGCAGCCGCGCCGCCAGACCGGGAACGCCGTTGGGAATGTCCGGGAACGGCGCGTTGTTGCCGTGTATGCGCTTGCCGCCTTCACCCTCGTAGCTCGAACCGCTGTGATCGGACGACACCACATCGAGCGTGCCGCGCCTTATGTCGCCCCACAGCGCCTGGCTGGTCGCCGCGTCGCGCGGGCTGGGGCTGCACATGAATTTTGCCCCCTCGAAGCCCGGCCGGTCCATATCGTCGGCGCCTAGCACGAAGTACTGCGGGCAAGTCTCCGCCCACACCTTCAGCCCGCGCGTCTGCGCCCGCGCGATCTCCTCCGCCACCTCGGGACATGACACGTGGAACACTTGGATCGGCTGGTCCACCAATTCGGCCAGCGCAATCGCCCGATGCGTCGCCTCGCGCTCGACGATCTTCGGCCGCGACCACGAATGGTATTTCGGCGCGCTGCGTCCGGCGGCCATCAATGCCGCGGTACGCCAACGGATCGCCTCGTAGTTCTCGCAATGCACCGTCACCAGCGCACCGGTCCGCCGTGCCGCGGCCAGCACGCGCAGGAACTCGCGATCGTCCAGATGCGACGGCTCGTAGGTGAGAAAAACCTTCAGGCTGCGCACGCCCGAGGCGACCACCTCGGGAATTTCGTCGCGCACGACTGCATCCGATGGATCGGTGATGATCTGGTGGAAGCTGTAGTCCACCATCGCCTGCGCAGCCCGCCGATGATACTCGGCCAGCGTGTCGCGGATGCCGTGGCCCTTGAACTGCGCGGCGAAGGTGATTACCGTGGTTGTCCCGCCCGCCAGGCACGCGGTGCTGCCGGTGACAAAACTCTCCTCGTCCGTCCCGCCGGTCGGCCGCAACTGCTCGATATGGCAGTGCGTATCGACGCCGCCCGGCAGCACCAGCAGCCCGCCGGCATCCAGCACCTGCGCGCCGTCCAGCCTCTCGCCCAGTGCGGCGATGCGGCCGTCGCGCACGCCGACATCGGCGCGGAACGTATCGGCGGCCGTCACCACCGTGCCGCCTCGGATCACCAAATCGAACTCAGCCATGCGAACCTCCGGTCAGACGCGTGAGCTTGGCCGGTAGAATGGCTCATGCCGGGCCGGATCGAAATAGTTGGCGTAAAACGCCCGCACATGCGGCAGCAGCGCCTTGGAAAGCTGCCGGCGCTCGACCTCGTCGTCCGCCAGCGCCTTGTTCAAATCGTCGTGCAGCGCCCGCAGCGCGCCGTCGCGGTCCACGTTGGTGAATTTTCCCTCCCTGTAGATCACCTCGCCGTCGCAGATCACGCTGCGCACGCCTTCGGATTTGGCGCGCTGCAGCACCGCATCCAGCAGCGGCATCGCTTCGTCGAGGTACGGATAGCTGACCTGCCGCCAGTCGAGCAGCACCATGTCGGCGGCGCGCCCCGGTTCCAGCACGCCGAGACGCTCGCCGAACGCGGTGGTCTTTGCGCCGCCCGACGTCGCCATGCGGAACACCTGCGCCGGCGTCGGCACTTCGTCGCCCATGCCAGGCACGCGATGCGCGCGCAGCACCATGCGCATCTCCTGGAGCATGTCGCGATCGTCGTTGATGCCGGCTTCGTCGAGGCCGATCGCCGTGTTGATCCCCTTCGCCTCGAAAGCGTTCAGCGCTGCGACGCCCGAGCGTAGCCGGAAATTGGACGAGCAGTTGTGGCACACGCAGGTACCGGTCGCGGCCAGCCGATCGATATCCGCCTCGTTCAGCCAGACGCCGTGTCCCAATGTCAGCTGCGGTCCGAGCAGCCCGAAGCGGTCGATGTACTCCACCGCCGTGCAGTCGCCGCGGCGACGCGCGTACTCCTTTTGGTACGCCGTCTCCAGCAGATGCATGTGCAGCGGCACGTTGTACTTTCTCGACGTTTCCGCCAGCCGCCCCAGCGCGGCATCCGAGCACCAGTGCAAGTTCGCAGGCGCCAGCTGGACTTTCAAGCGGCTCTTGTTCTGGTGCCGCCCGTGAAGGTTCTCGAACAGGGCAATATAGTCGTCCAGAGAGAGCTGGAAGCGGTCGTACCACCGCTGCATCGGACCACGCAGTTCCGCGGGCAGGCTGGCAACGAAATCCGCGTCATTCTGATACACCAGTCGGTTCTGGTCACGCACCGCGAAGGAGTACGACACCCGCATGCCGATATCTTCGTACGCTCGGATCACTTCGTCCGCGCGGTCGTCCACCTCGGCCAGCTTGCCGGGCATCCAGCCATGGATGTGCTGCACCGTGGTGATGCCGGAGGCGATCATCTCGAACGCCGAATACAGCGTGTCGAGGTAGAGATTCAAATTGCGCGCCACCATGCGCGTGACGAACCACAGCTCCAGCGGCATGTCCGGCGAGCCAAGTTGCACCGGCGTGAGCCCCACGTGATGGTGGCCGTTGATGAAGCCGGGGAGGAGAATCTCGTTGCCTGAGCCGATCACCGGGACGTTCGGATGCCGCCGGCGAAGGTCGGCGTAGGTGCCGACGGCGGTGATCGTACCGTCCTCCTGCAGCACGGCGCCGTCGGGAATTTCGTGCCACGCGTGGCGGTCGAGCGCGTGCGTGATCGTGGCGCGGCTGCGGATCAGTGATGCGGGCATTGGGTTCTCCTCGTCTCATGTCATTCCACCGCCAAAGCCTCCTGTTCGGCAAACGTGCGATCCACCTCGTCCCGCACCAGACCGGTCAATTGCCGCGGGCTTGCCGCCATCCCCCCACCCATTAGAACCGGGCCGATGCGCCTCTCGCACGCCTCCGTCCGCCCCGTCGGCCGTCCAATCACCTTCCGGTTCGGTGCGACCCCAATCCCCGCGCTCGAAGGCGAGACGATCGCCGCCGCGCTGTCGACCGCGGGCATCGTCGCGTTCCGCCGCACCGCAACCGGCGCGCCGCGCGGCCTGTATTGCGGCATGGGTGCCTGCTTCGACTGCGCGGTGACGGTGGACGGCCGCATCGGCCAGCGCGCCTGCATGACCAAGGCAGCCGATGGCATGTTCGTGACCGGAGACGCAACCCTGCCGCTCGCCCCGCTCGGCGTCGAACCCGCGGGCGCGCAGGCGGAGGACCGGGCCTACGACGTGCTGGTGGTTGGCGCGGGACCGGCTGGATTGTCTGCGGCGGTTGCGGCGGCGGAGGCCGGCGCAGAAGTCGTCGTGCTGGACGAACGCAGCGCCACCGGCGGCCAATATGCCAAGCCGCTGGCCGACAGCCACGCCGACGCCGCGCCGGACGCGCAGTTTCGTCTTGGAACGCGGCTGCGCGAACGGGCGCTGGCGGCGGGCGTCCGGATAGAAACCGAGGCAACCGTCTGGGGCGCCTTCGCGGCCGACGAGATCGCCGCCTTGGTGGGCGGGCATGCGGTGACGTTCCGTCCACGCCGGCTGGTGCTGGCGACCGGCGCGCATGAGCGGCCCGTGCCACTGCCCGGATGGACCCTGCCCGGTGTGATGACCACCGGGTCGCTGCAGAGCCTGGTGCGGGCGCAGCGTGTGTGTCCGGGCGATCGGGTGCTGATCGCCGGCAGCGGACCACTCAACCTGCAACTCGCCTGCGAACTGCTGGCGGGCGGTGTCAAACCGCTTGCCGTCGTGGAGGCCGCACCGCGCCCTAGCCTCGCTTCGTGGCGTGATGCTTGGACGATGACGCGTACCTCCCCCGACCTCGTGCGCGAGGGGATCGGCATGCTGCTGACGCTGAGGCGTGCCGGAGTGCCGGTGCTGTGGTCAGCGCAAGTGACGGAGCTGCACGGCGAGACGTGCGTAAAGTCGACATCTGTCGCGGGTCGGGCGTTCGATGTGGATGTC